>JAEEWW010000028.1 GCA_016287815.1 Treponema sp.
CATTCAGCGACATAATCCGCACGGTTAGCGGAAAAGCTTCTATTACAGAAAAAAATATTGAAGAAACAGTAGAAAAAATAAAAATGGCTTTGCTTGAAGCCGATGTAAACCTTCGTGTTGTACGCCGTTTTGTAAACAGCACAATTGAAGAAGCCAAAGGTGAAAAGGTTTTACGTGCCGTAGATCCCGGTCAGCAGTTTGTAAAAATCATTTACGATAAAATCGTAGATTTACTTGGTTCAACAAAAACTGATTTAAGCTTAAAAGGCCCAGATACTCAGTCAGTAATTTTACTGCTTGGTTTGCAGGGTTCTGGTAAAACTACTGCTGCACACAAACTTGCTGCAAAACTTAAAAAAGAAGGAAGAAAACCTGTTCTTGCGGCCTGTGACCTTGTGCGGCCGGCCGCTATTGAACAGCTTTCTGTGCTTGGCGAAAAAATAGGAGTTCCTGTTTATAAGGAAGATACAAAAGATGCCGTAAAAGTTGCAAAAAATGCTTTGACTTTTGCTAAGAAAAACGGCTGTGATACTGTAATTCTTGATACGGCCGGCCGCCTGCAGATAGATGAAGCGATGATGAAAGAACTTGTTGCGGTAAAAAATGCCATGAATCCGCAGGAAGTTGTTCTTGTAGCTGATGCAATGACAGGTCAGAATGCCGTAGATATTGCAAAGACTTTTGACGAGCAGCTTGGCATTACAGGCATTATCCTTACAAAGTTTGATTCAGATGCCCGCGGTGGTGCGGCTCTTTCTTTGCGCTCTATAACAGGCAAGCCGATTCTTTTCATCGGTACCGGTGAAAAAACTGAAGATTTTGAAATTTTCCATCCGGAGCGAATTGCAAGCCGCATTCTTGGCATGGGCGATATTGTTTCTCTTGTAGAAAAAGCACAGGAAACAGTAGATGCCGAAGCTGCTGAAAAAATGCAGCAGAAAATGGCAAGAAATGAATTTACGCTGCAGGATATGCTTGAACAGCTTCAGAATGTTAAGAAAATGGGTTCCATGCAGTCTCTTCTTGAAATGATGCCGGGACTTGCAGGACAGATGGCAGGACAGAATATTGATACAAGCATCATGAAGAGACAGGAAGCAATCATTCAGTCCATGACAAAAAAAGAGCGTGCAAATCATCTTATTATCGGACCGAGCCGCCGAAAACGCATTGCGAAAGGAAGCGGAACTTCTGTTGCTGACGTAAACAAGTTAATCAAGCAATTTGAAAAATCCAAGCTTATGATGAAAAAACTTGGCCGTAACCGCGGAATGCAGGCAAAGCTTATGCAGCAGCTTGCAGGTTCTCAGGGCGGCTTAGGCGGTGCCATGGGTGGTATGGGTGGAATGCCTGATATGAGTCAGCTTGGAAAAATGGGCGGACTTGGTGGAAGCGGAATAGGCGGTCTAGGAGGATTCGGCGGTTTCGGCGGCGGCAAATTTCCTGGCGGATTTGGAAGGTAAGCAGACCTTTACAAAAATTGTGTGAACTATGCCGTGCTCCACTGATGCACAGATGCATTGTTGCGTAAATCTGCGCTCTTGCGAGACAAAAATTATAACGAGGAAAATATGGCAAAGAAAGTCTATATAGGAAATTTAAGTTTTTCAACAACAGAAGAAACACTTACAGCACTTTTTTCAAGATTTGGAGAAGTTGATTCTGCAAATATAATCAAGGATAAAGTGACAGGACAATCAAAAGGTTTTGGCTTTGTTGAAATGTCTGATGAAAAATGTGCAGATTCTGCTATTGCAGCCCTTCATCAAAAAGAAGTTGATGGCAGACGAATCCGTGTGAGTGTTGCTGAAGAAAAACCTCATTTTAACAGAAACAGCACCCGCAATTAAGCTGATTTAGGATCAGGCGGAAGAGAAATAATAAACTGATGGTGATGGCATCCGGATTTTCAAAAGATTTTGCAAAATTCTATACTGAGTTTACCGCAAAAAACTGTAATCGTAAAAACTTTATCCAGCAATATCTTTTAGAAAATGGTGTAGAAACTTCCGTTATTCAGATTGCCGGACGAGAACATATTCATGTTATTTTTCCTTCATCTTCTTATAATCCACAATTTAAAATCAAAACCCTTATTGCACATTATGACAGGGCACCTGACAGTCCGGGAGCAAATGATAATTCGTCTTCTGTAATAAGTCTTATGAATTATGCAATAAGGCTTGGCAGATTGAAAGAAGCGCACAATGTAAGAATTTTTTTTACTGATGGCGAAGAACTTTCCGATGCCGTACCGGATGCAAAAGGTTCCCTTATCGGAAAAATGGGTGCTTTTGGACTTGCTGCTTTATTTAAAAAACTTGGAATAACAAATGATGACGTTTATGTTTTTGACTGTACAGGGCGCGGAACTCTTCCTGTTTTAGGCGAAACAATTTTACCGGAAAAAGTATCACCGGATTTTGCAAAAAGATTTACAGCTCTTGAAAGCAGGGCTAAAAAGATTTTGAACACTGTTTCGCCAGATTTTATGACGCTTCCCATTTCTTACAGCGACAATGCAGGCTTTTTAATCTGCGGTATACCTGCTGTGGTAATTACCATGCTTCCTAAGGACGAAGCCGAGGCGTATTCCCTTAATTTATTAAAATGTAAGGAATTAAAATCGTTTGTTACAAGACATAAAATTGAATTCCCTGAAATAAAAGGCGAAAACCCGGATCATAAAATCCTTAAAGAGTTTGAAGTTCGCGATTTGATTCCTGTAACATGGAAACTATTTCATTCTGATAAAGACAGCTTTGAAAGCCTTACGCCGGAAAGTTTTGAAATTACCGCCAGAATCTTAGACTATCTGGCGGCATCAAAAACTTTAGCCTAAGTTGTGAAAAACTGCTTATCTCGGCATTTTCAGCTTAAGCCTAAAACTAAATCTCTATAAGCTCGTACTGTCTTGTTCCCATTCCAACTTTTTCTGCATGTTCAAGCTGAACGCGCCAGTCTGTTCCAACGTGAAGCGACATGGAAGGGTCTTTGTTTATAATCTTAACGTTGTCCATAATTGTATTCGGCAAAATCGGCTGTTTAAGCATTGCATCAGCACAAGCCTGATCAAGGGCTACCGCATCAAAAGAAGCGAACATACCAACGTCTGGAATTACAGGTGCGTCATTTTCTGCATGACAGTCACAATAAGGCGAAACATCAAGAATCAGCGAAATATGGAACTGAGGTCTGCCTTTAACGATTGCGGCCGCGTATTCTGCCATTTTACGGTTTAAAAGCTCGTTTGAATTATCTTCAACAGGGTGTGTTGCATCCTGATTACATGCTCCGATACAGCGGCCGCAGCCTACGCATTTTGTATGATCAATTCTTGCAACTTTACCTTTACCCGGTTTGTCGCATTTGGCCCCAGTTGAATCGTAAAAACTGATTGCACCATGTGCGCAAAGTCTTGCACATGCACCGCAGCCAATACATAACTCTTCGCTTACGGCTGGTTTTCCGGCATTATGCTGTTCCATTTTGCCGGCACGACTTCCGCCGCCCATACCGATGTTTTTTATTGCTCCGCCGATTCCGGCAGCTTCGTGCAATTTAAAATGCGAAAGTGAAATTAAAATATCAGCATCCATTAAAGCCTGTCCAACCTTTGCTTCTTTTACGTATTCACCTTCCGGGAATGGTACATATGCTTCATCAGTTCCTTTTAGACCGTCTGCAATTATAACGTGGCACCCTGTGGCAAAAGGATTGAAACCGTTTGTGTATGCTGCATCCATGTGCTCGATGGCGTTTTTGCGTTTGCCAACGTAAAGGGTATTGCAGTCCGTCAAAAAAGGAATTCCGCCAAGCTCTTTTACAACATCTGCAACAGCTTTAGCCCAGTTTGGACGCAGGTAGGCAATGTTTCCCGGTTCTCCAAAATGTATTTTTATTGCCGTAAATTTGCCATTAAAATCAATATTGCCGATTCCGGCCGTTTTTATCAGCCGTTGAAGCTTTTGTAATAAGTTTTCACTTCCGCGTGTACGGAAATTTGTAAAATATACTTTCGATTTTTCCATTGCAGTCTCCCTTATGTCTTAAGTTTCCCTCAAGTGACAAGATGAATTATAACATAGAATAATTTAATTGTATAAAACAAAATGTTATTAAATTGATGGAATCGATAAGAATAAAATATCAATCCCGTACGCACCGTTTTTTTTCAAAAACCTTGATGTGTCAATCTATTTAGAGAGGTATTCTTTTCAGTCTTTTATAACTGTAAGATTATTTGACTGATATTTCGGAATAAAGGATTTTTTTCCGCCGTTTTCAAAAATTACGGTTATTACGTATTCTTCACCGCGAAATGCGCCTTCTATAATCTGTCCGTAACCGTAATCGTCATGGAAGACGCGTACTCCTTTTTTCCATTTTTTTGAAAGCGCGGTATTTTCGGCAGAATAGCCGTCAGAAAAATCATCTGAAAGGTCTTCATCTATTTCATTATCGATAGAAGTTCTACCTGCATTATTCTGTATTGCCCTTGCAAAAGCAGGCGGGATTTTCCCTATAACTGTGAATGAATCTTTTCCTGCATCAATTAAAAACTGACTCGGCATCATAAATTCTGTTTTTCCGTAAAGCCTGCGTACAGAGCATGAAGTTATATAAAGCTGATTTTTTGCGCGCGTTATACCAACATAAAAAAGACGGCGCTCTTCTTCTAAGTCTGAGCCGGTTTTATCCTGGCGAGGGAAAATTCCTGTTTCAAGTCCTGTAATTATTACGCGAGGAAATTCAAGCCCCTTTGTATTGTGCAGTGTAATTAAGGTTACGCTGTCTGTTGCATCGCCAGAAGTTTCTTCAAGCGATCGGTCTAATTCTATTGAATCAAGAAAATCCAGAAGCCCCTTTCTGTTGCAGGGATAGAATAATGCGTTGTTTTCCAATTCCTGAATGTTTGCTACTTTCTGCGTTCCTGAAATTTCATCCTGGCTTTTGTGATATTCAAAGAGCCCTGATTTTTCTGCAACTTCATCAATAAAGTCTGAAAGGCGGGAAGTGCTTTCATCGGAGGGGGCGTTTTGGTCGTTTTGAACGGCTGCTGCGGAGTCTGCTGTTTCTTCTGCTTCTTCAATCATGTCGATTCCGATGCGCTCTGTAAAAGAATCCATTAAGTCTGCAAACTCTAAAAGGGCTGCACCTGCTTTTTTTGAAGATGTCTTTGAACAGCTTTTTGCCGCTTCAACCAAGCTTCCTGCAAGACTTTGTTTTGCAAAGTCAACGACAGCATCCTGTGTTTTTTCGCCAATACCGTGTGCAGGTTTGTTTATAATTCTTCGGAATGCAATTTCATCCCGCGGGTTAGCGATAAGGGCTAGAAAAGCGAGAATGTCTTTAATTTCTTCTCTCTGATAGAATTTTAATGAGCCGACAACGGTATAAGGAATTTTACGCCGTAAAAACTCGCTTTCAAAGCCAAGTGACTGTGCATTCATTCTATATAAAATCGCCCAGTCGCTGTAAGGACATCCCTGTCTGTGTGCTTCCTGAATCAAATCAGCGCAGAACTGAGTTTCGTCTTCCTGTGTCGGGCAGAAAGCCAGAACCGGTTTACTTCCTTCTCCGCGCTCTGCAATAAGTGTTTTGCCAAGCCGGCTTTCGTTTTTGCTTACGACACAATCTGCTGCATGAAGAATCTGCGCCGTTGAGCGGTAATTCCGTTCCAGCCGAATAAGTTTTGTTCCCGGAAAATACTGCTGGAAATTTAAAATGTTCTGAACTTCGGCACCGCGGAAGCGGTAAATTGACTGGTCATCATCACCGACGACGCACACATAGGTTCCCGAGCCTTCGTTTAAGCCTGAAAGTTCCTGTAATAATTTAAACTGCGCAACGTTGGAATCCTGATACTCATCTACCATGATAACGCGGAAGCGGTACTGCATTTGTGCACGGATTTTTTCATTCTGCTGAAGGATTTTTACAGGCAGCATTATAAGGTCGCCAAAGTCAACGTTACCTGTAGAATGTAGGCGCTTTTCATAGGCTTCATAAATTTCCGGGAAATCAGGATCAGCTTCTATTGTGTATAATTCTTTACTGTCTGGAGTCAGGCAAAAGTCCTTTGCAAGAGAGATTTTATGTACGGCTTTTCCTGCTGCCTGTCTTGTTAAAGACGGAACGGCTTTTAAAAGAAGCGTAAGCATGTCGTCTTCGTCATACACCGTAAAATTCTGGTCTAAACCTGCTTCCTGAGAATATCGCCTTAAAAACCAGGAACCAAAAGAGTGAAACGTGCGGATTTGCGCATCTTTTGCGCGTTCATCCAGTTTTATGGCTCGTTCAGACATTTCTTTTGCAGCCTTTTTTGTAAAAGTAACCGCAAGAATATTCCATGCAGGGATTCCCTTTTCGCTGATTAGATAGGCAATTTTTGTTGTAATTACGCGGGTTTTACCGGAGCCGGCTCCTGCAAGAATAAGAAGCGGCGAGCCTTCATGCTCAACGGCTTCTTTTTGTTCTGCATTTAAAACTGAAAGGTAAGACTGAATATCTGCCATAAGGTTTTAATCCTGTCTTG
Source organism: Treponema sp. (assembly GCA_016287815.1). GTDB lineage: Bacteria > Spirochaetota > Spirochaetia > Treponematales > Treponemataceae > Treponema_D. Next base: position 6,539 of record JAEEWW010000028.1, read on the forward strand.
AATCTTGTTCTTCTACGGCAAATTTTAACGGTGTTGAATCTTTTAGTGATGAATCTGTATTTTTTTTAGAGCCGGTTTGATTTTGGAAATTGTCAGATTTACTGATAAAAACGGCATCCAAATCTACGCCGCTTAAAGCAACTGCATGAACTTTTACTACGTTACCGGGTTTCACTGCTTCACACGCACTTTTATCATCAGAATCAAAACGTACGACAACGGCACCGTCAACTTCAGGAGCCTGAAACCATGCCCTGCCGATAGCAAAACTTGTGCTGCTGTCTGATGTGTTGTTGCTGGTTTCTTCGTTTTCTTGGGAAGTGTTATCTAAAACTTCTTCAATTAAAACATCGTAATCCTTGTTAATTCGCTTAGAAAGCCGTTTCTGTGTAATTTCGCTTTGAATTTTTATAAGCTCTTTTGCGCGGGCAGCGGCAATTTTCTTAGGAACTTTTCCTTTAAAATTATAGGCAGGTGTATCTTCTTCGCGGCTGTATTCAAAACATCCTGACCAGTCAGGTTCGATGCTTTTCATAAAATTGCAGGTGTTTTCAAAATTCTGTTCATCTTCGCCGGGGAAACCTGTCATAAAAGTTGTACGTATCGCAACTTCCGGCAGAACTTTTCTTATGTCTTCAATAAGCTTTTTATAAAGTTGTGCAGTACCGATTCTATTCATGGAGCGGATAATTTTGTCATCGCCGCACTGGAACGGAATGTCAAAGTAGGGCAGAAGCCTTTTATCTGCTTTTATGATAGGAAGAATATCGCGGTTAAAATGATCCGGATGAATATACAATAAACGTAAGCGGAAATTTCCGGGTAAGGCAGAAATCTGTTCGAGCAGACGGCAAAGAGCGGATTTTTTTTCCGAACCTTCGAAGCCGCCCTGCGCATTTATGTGGGCAAGTGGTTCCCGTCCGTTTCCAAAAACATCATCGTCTTCGCCGGTTCCCCATGCTGCAGAATCCTGACCGATAAGATTTATTTCGTAAATGCCTTTTTTCAAAAGTGCTTTTATTTCTTCGATAATTGCCTGCGCAGGGCGGCTTCTTAATTTGCCGCGAATAATAGGAATTGCGCAGAAAGAACAGCAGTTGTTGCAGCCTTCTGTAATTTTTACATAAGCTGAACCGCGGAAATTTAATAAAACTGAGCGGTCGCCACAGCAAACGCCTTTTTGTTCCGGAACAAGAACAGGGCGTTCTCCTTTAAACATGGCTTTTACAACTTCATCAATTTTAGATAAATCGCCGTTTCCGAAAATCCCATCGGCTTCCGGTAATTCAGTTTTAAAAAGCTTTGCATAGCGTTCTGCAAGGCATCCTGCAAGAAGAATTTTTGCGTTAGGATAAGCTTTACGCGAACCATAAACGGCATCTAAAGATTCTTTTTTTGCGCCTTCAATAAAGCCGCAGGAATTTATAATTATGAAATCTGCTTTTGCAGGCTCAAAAGTCTGTGTAAGCCCCATAAGAGAAAGACGGTGAATCAGAAGTTCACCGTCAACCTTGTTTTTAGCACAACCGTGCTGGTCTAAAAAAAATGATCCTTTAATTTTAGTCAACGTCTATAACTACTATCTTGTACAAACCGTCAGTGTCTTTTATCCATTTAATATCCTGAACAATAACCTGACCACTACTAACCATGTCCAGACTGGTTGTCTGTCCATTTGCAACCATTTGAAGTTTTACGGCATTTCCGTTAGACATCCACATTCTTACGCCGTTAATACGACATGTCATGTTTACAATTTCGCCGCTTGTGTAATAAGCTTCATTTACTTCACCAGAATCAACAACTGAGCGGAACATACATGCACCGCGGAATGTTGCATTGATTGTAAAAGGATAAGTACGGGTGTCTGAAATAAGGACTTTCTGTCCTTTTTCTACTTTAAGTTCTTCAATTTGTGTTGAATCTGAAGAAGCAAGTTCTGATTCTTCAACAGGTGTTATACCTTTCAAAATCATTGAAACTTCTGCACCGCGGCTTTCATCTTTCGGCGAAACATCAGAAACGTAAATTAAAAGTTCTTCTTCCATTGAATTGTCTAAGGTAAGAGAAAGTTCTTCTGCAAGTTCAATCTGATGTCTGCCTGAAGGTGCATCAATTTTAAATGTGTTTAAAGTTCCTGCAACGGTAAGAATTACATCGCCTTCTTTTGTCGGAACAACAACGCTGTCGCCTTTATAAAGACGTTTTGTAAATGAGTTGCCAGAAATTCTGTATTGCTGAACCTGTGTCGGTTTAGAAAGGGCAATCTGCTCTTCTGCTTTTGCAGGTTTCCAGAAATAGAAAAAAGAAAAAACACCTGCTGAAAGCAACAGAAATCCGGCTACACAAAGGCAGATAACTTTAAACGGAATATAGCGGTGTTTTTCTATAAGAAGATTCATTGGAACATCTTCTTCCTGAATCTTTTTGTTTTTATAAAGTACACACGCGGTTGCAGAATTTACCCCAAGGTAATCAGCATAGTTTTTCAAGAATCCATACAGGTAAGGTTCGCCCGGAAAAACTTTTTCGTCTTCTTCTTCCAGAGCCTGAATATATTGCTGAGAAATACTTGTTTCTCTTGCAACCTGTTCTATATCGAGATTTTTTGCTTCACGTGCTTTTTTTAGCAATAAACCGTAACTTTCCATAGATTTTTACTCCGAAAATAGAAAGTTATTGTAGTTGTTTGCAGAAGAAGGCGGATCGTAGATAAAACGCTGATCCGGAATTTCGTTATTCAATTTGTAATCTACAAAATTGAAAACAAAACTTTCTCCTTTTGTTGTTACAGCTTCAATTCTTCTTATAAGTTTAGATTCTGGATTAACAGCAATTTGAATTGTTCTGAATGCTTCGCTTGTGTTTCTTCTGGTTAAAACAAGTTTTACAACCATTTCTGAAGAATCCTGATCGAGCGGAACAGGAGCCTGACCTACTTCATAGGCTACAGTATAATAGCGGTTCATTAAAGAAAGTCCCTGCGGTGTTGCCAATGCTGGTCCTGCAGATGATGAGTCTTTTTGAACGCTCTGCTGTAAGATTGCATCAGATTCCGGCAGGTAAATTGTAAGCATTTCGCCGTTAAATACGATTACCTGATTTTCAGGTACTGAAAAATCTAATCTTAATAAATCCGGAAATTTGTAGGAAACTTTTCCTGCCATTTCTGTTTTGTCAGCGGCAAGAAGAATTTCTGCTTCATATGTTGAAAGGGTGGAATAATACTCTGAAACTTCCTTGAAAAAATCACCGGCAGTTTTAATTGATTGTGAAAAAGAAAGCGCAGAAACAGCACAGAACAAAGCAATGCCACAGACGAACTTTCCTGCTATCTTGTTAATTAACATAGAATAATATTAGTAGAGAAAGGTAATAACGTCAATAACTAGCGAACTGGCCGCCATAATTAAACAAATTCAGTTTCAATCGTAAGCTCAACTTCATTTTCAGGATATCTTTCTTTCATGTAAGATTTAAAATCCTTACTTGTTGCATCCCAGTCCGGCAAATCGTAGTCAACCAGAAAATCAACATAAATTTTGTTTGTTTCCGGGCTTAGATACAACGCGTGGAAGCTTAAAATATGCTCGTGAGCTTTTATGTATTCGTTTATAACTTTGCGAAGCTCTTTTACTTCCGTATGATCGTTATCAACTGCGTAAATTCCAAAGACAAGGGCAACTTTGTATTCCTGCATGAGGCGCAGCTGCAACCCGTGAATTACTTCGTAAATTTCACCGATTGTCTTATCGTGGTCAATTTCTACGTTTACGGAACCCGAATAAAAATCCGGACCGTAATTGTGAAGAATCATATCAATTGCATAGATGATTCCTTTTGTAGAACGGATTTCTTTGTAAAGTTTGCGGGCAAGTTCTTCTTTTCCGGCACGACCGATTAAATCGTCAACAGTTTCTTTAAGGGTATCGATTCCGCTTTTTAGAACTACAAAACCGAACACGATTCCGACATAAGCATCAATTGAAATATGCCATACAAGAAACAATGCCGTAGAAATGATTGTTAATATAGAAAAAAATGCATCGTTGCGGCTGTCGAGGCCAACGGCAATAAGCGTAGTTGAATCAAGTTTTTTGCCGGTGAACATTGTATAAATGCCCAGAAGGAATTTTATGATTGCCGTAAAAGCTATAATAAAAATTGAAAGTACGGAAACAGAAAGTTCGGAAGGGGTAAAAATTCCTTTTACGGAATCTACGATTAGCGAAAAGCCTGCGTATAAAATTAAAATTCCGATTACAAGGGCGGAAATGTATTCCATTCTGCCGTGACCGAACGGATGCTTTTTATCTGGTTTTTTGCCTGCAAGTTTTGAACCGATAAAGGCAAGCATGGCAGAGCCGGCATCCGTTGCGTTGTTAATTCCTTCGGAAATTATGGCAAGCGAAGAGGATGCAAGTCCGATTACGATTTTTACAGTCGCAATCAGGACATTGACCAAAATTCCAATCATGGAAGTCCGCGAAATAGCTTTTAGACGCTGCGTATTTTCCATTTAAATTCCTTGTAATAGTTTATTATAACTATAACGCTGTTTCTAGCGTTTAAGTAAGGCTGCAAACGGATTGTAAGTTTCTCCGTCGTCATCGCTTTGTGTGTTCATGTATTTTTCTGCTGTCTGATCCTGTTCTTTAGATGTTGCAGGAACTAAGGCAATTCTGTGATTTTCAGCATCTACAGATTCAACTGTAACAGACATTTTTGTCCCCGGTTTGTAAATCTTTTTAAGATTTGTATTGCGCTCAACATCCAGTGCAGAAATATGAACAAGTCCGTCTATTCCTTTATCAAGATTTATAAAAAGACCAAAATCCTGAACTCTTGAAATTACACCGTCAATTTTTGTTCCAACCGGGAAATTCTGTTTTGCATTATCCCACGGATCTGCTTCAAGATTTTTCATGCTTACAGAAATTTTTTCATTTTTCCAGTCTGTTTTTATAATTTCTGCTGTAATTTCCTGTCCGACTTTTAATACTGACGATAAATCAGAAATTCTTTCGTGCGAAACTTCAGAAACCGGCAGGAGTGCCTGAAATCCGTCTATATCTATGAATGCGCCAAAACTCTGCAAAGATTTTACAGTGCCTGTAACTTTCATTCCAACCTGAAGTGTTTTAGAAAGATTATCAAGCTGATTTTCGTGTTCAATTTCTTTTATTTTGCGGTTAGAAACCAGAAGATTTTTCCCGCCGTCCTTGAATTCCATAATCATAAAAGAAAGGTGTCTGCCGATGAATTCTGAAGGTTCTGCTTTCTGGCGGAAGCCCATCTGTGAATACGGGCAAAATGCACGTGCCTGTCCGATTTTTACTTCAAAGCCGCCTTTTATTTCTTTTTCTACAGAACCTTCTACAGGAATGTGATTTTTATAGGCATTTTCAAGCATTGAATTATCGGCTTTTTCGCCTGCAATTTTTGTGGTGAAAGTCATTTCGCCGTTTTTGAGTCCTGTAAAAAATGCTTTAATTGTATCACCTTCTTTTACTTTAAGGTTTCCGTCTTTATCTTTTAATTCATTTGCGTCAAGGACGCCTTCACTTTTTGCACTTAAATCCAAAAATACTGTATCGCCTGAAATTGCTGCAATTACTGTGGAAATTTCCTGACCCGGTACAAGTTTGTTTAAATTACGCTGTTCATATTTTGCTAAATCTGCTTCGTTCATGTAAAACCTCTGAATTCGGGCAACCGGAATTCGAATCCGGGACCTCGTGCCCCCCAGACACGCACGCTAACCAACTGCGCTATTGCCCGTAAAATTTAAGAATGCCTTCAATATATAGAATTTTTATAGCGCGGTCAATTATCGGCTTTTGAGCAGAGATGTATCTAAAGTAAACATGATACAGTTTAAAAAATTGCAGTAAGACGTTAAAATAAAACTGAGATTTATGTGGATTTACCCGGTAAACTAAAATGAAAAAGACTAAATTTCTGTTTATATCATTTTTGACTCTTGCTTTTTTAACAGCGTTTTCTTCATGTGCGAGTTTAAAACAGCGTAAGGTTGAAGAACCTGAAGAAATCTCTGAAGGAAGTTTTTATGAAACCACGCTTTCCGGCGGAATTCCTGTTGTTATAAAGGAAAGTTATAATGATAAAGCAAATAATTCCCTGGCTATTATAATAGAAAAGGATTTCGCTTTTTCTGCAAAGGATGTAAAAGATTCAGAAGTCTATGCAGAAGGAATCATGCAGGTTCTTTTTAATTGTATATATGCCGCGCAGCCGGAGGCTGCGCGGCCCCTGGAACAAACGTCTCTGGAACAATCCGGCATAGAACAAGGAGCTTCGGCACAACCGCGTCCGGAAAAATCACGCCTGGAACAAACTTCCGGACAGAACTGCAGGTTAATAGAAACAAATGACTATTTTGTTTTTATGTTCACGGAAAACAAAAAAGATTTTGCAGAAAAACTTGCCGAGCGTTTTTTTAATCAGTTTTTTAATGCGCAGATTGAAGAATCAGTATTTAAAAACGTTATAGAATCAGAAAAGAAAAAAATGGATAGTTTTTCTTATGTACCGAAAATCTTTTTTTCAGAAGTAAGAAAACAGATTTATAAAAAAAATCCGTACAGCCTTTCTCCTTATTTGACGGAAGATTCTATAAAGAAAATCACTTATCAAATGGTTTGCAGTCAATTGCAAAAAATAAGAAACAGCCGGAATATAAGGATTGCTGCCTGCGGGAACTTTGACGAAAAGAAAGCTGCCTCACTTATTCTTTTATTAGAAAAAAACTTTGGAAAAATACAGTATAAAAGTGTTGAACAAGCAGAAAGTACCGTATCAGAAATTGCAGCATCAGCTTTTTCTAAAAAATCAGAAGATGTGTTTTTTGATAAAACGGAATTGATTCAGAATGAAAGAATTCTTGAAAGCATGCAGAATAAAGATTTTTCTATGAATCTTTTGCAGGGATGTTTTTTGTGTCCTGAATTGACAGAGGAAGATTATATTCCGTTTGCAATTTCTACTGTGGTTTTCGAATCAATTTTGCGGAATTCTCCTGACTTGCTTGAATCAAATGCAAAGCAGTCTGGTTGTGGAATTCTATACGGTAAAAAATCTGTGGCTTTTATTTCTGCAATACATTATGGCAGTGCCGTACAGTCTCTGGAAGCCATAAAGAAATCTTTGTCTTCGTTCCCGGATAAATCGACTTTGGAGCGTACTCTTGGCGTTTATAAGCGCTATTACATAAACCGTCTGATTTCTTCCATGGATTATTCTAATAATGAAATTCAATCATTAATTTTATCATGGATTTATTTTAATGAACCTTCGGAATATACAAGGCGCGCGATAAGTGTAAATTCTGTAAAGGCAGAACAGGTTTGTGCTGCCTATGAAAAGTATTTTAGAAATCAGCCTGTTAAGTGGTTTGTTTTAAAGTAACACTTGCATTTGTGTATTTGGAAATTGTGGTTTTTAGTTTTTCAATCTGAAATGGTTTTGAAATATGTTCATCCATGCCGGCTTCAAGGCATTTTTTTATGTCTTCAGAAAATGCATTTGCCGTCATTGCCAGAATAGGAATTGTTCTTGCATCTTCCCGGTCAAGGCTGCGGATAATTCTTGTTGCTTCTATTCCGTTAACAACCGGCATCATTATATCCATAAGGATTATGTCAAAAGTTTCTGGCTCGTGGTTTTCAAAAACATTTATGGCATCCTGTCCGTCTGTTGCAGGAGTCACAACCGCACCTTCTGCTTCAAGAAGAACCTTGGCTATTTCCATGTTGAGGCTGTTGTCTTCAACTAAAAGAATTTTTACGCCTTTAATTGAATCTGAAGAAATACTTGGTATTGTTTTTTGAGTTGAACTTTTTGTTTCATGGTCAATCTTAAATGAAAGGCAGATTCTGAACGTTGTACCTTTGTTTTTTTCACTTTCTACATAGATTGTTCCGTGCATCTGGTTTACAAGCCCTTTTACGATAGAAAGTCCAAGTCCGTAGCCTTTGCATTCTGAGCGTACGGTTACATCCTGAATATTTTCCTGTTCAAAGGAATTAAACATTCTTTTCTGAAATTCCTTTGTCATGCCAATGCCTTCGTCTTTTATTTCAAAGCAATAAGAAACGTCATCTTTTGTTTTTTTGAGTTGCGTTACTGTAAAGTAAACATGGCCGTGGTCGTGGTTGTATTTTATGGCATTGCTTAACACGTTAAGCATAATCTGCCTGATATGCAGTGAACTGCCAAAAACATTCGGGCTTACCGTATTTATATTTCTTGTTATTAGATAAATAGAAGATTCTTCTGCCATTGGACGCACAATTAAATCTATGTCGTTTACAATATTCGGAATAGAAAAAGAATCTTTATCTAAAACCATTTGTCCGCTTTCTAGCCGGTTTAAATCCAGAACATCATTGATAAGCGTTAAAAGATGGTTTGCGGAAGTGTCAATTTTTTTAAGGCAGTCTTCAAGCCGGTTTCTGTCATTTTTGTAGCGTTCGGCGATTTTAAGCATGCCCATAATTCCGTTGATTGGTGTACGTATATCGTGAGACATGTTTGAAAGGAATTTTGATTTAGCCTGATTTGAAGCCTGCGCAATTTTTAACTGGGCTTCAAGATTTGCTTTATTGTGAGTTTCAGAAACTTCGCGTCCGAGCAGGTTTATAATCGTGTTGTCGTTTGCATCGGTCAATGCAAAGACGTTAATTTCTTCCCAGCGGATTTCATGATTCAATTCAAAAGAGAATTCAAGGCTTCCGATATATCCATAAGAATTGCTGTAAGATTTTATTCTTTCAGGAGAAAGAAGTTTTTCAAATTCGTTATAATTTTCAGGCTTTATCATTACGATGAATTTTCTGTAAAGCTGTTCATACTGTTTGTTCTGGTCAATTGAATTATAAATTGGTCTGAAAGACCTTCCTGCTTCAAGATTACAGTATAAGTTTTTTGTATTGACTGTCATTTTAAAGGTGTAAACCATCTTTAAAACCTGGGAAATCAATATATCCTTTGAAAAAGATGCTCTAAGTTCTCGCTTGAGCCGTTCCTGCTGAAGATGCATTTTTGTAATATCACGCCCAAAAATATTTGCTTCAGGCTCGCCGGCAGGATTTTCGTTTATAAAAAGATTTACTTCCTGATAGCGGATTTTTTTGCCTCTTGTTGAACCGATTGTAATAGAACCTATAAAGCCGCGCTTTCTTTTCAATTTTGAAAGTGCACTTAAGCCTAAAAAGTTTTCCAGAAGTTTCTGGTATTGAGGCAGGACAATCTGTTTTACTCTGTTAAAAGTTACAATGTAATCATTGCTCTGTTTCATCAGGTTGAATACAGGATTCCGGCTTGCGCCAAAAATAATGGAATATTCCCAGGAATTTAAATTTACTGTTGCGCTGAAGCCGTAAAGCATTTTTACCAGGTTTATAAAAAGCTGTGCTTTTGTTTTTTCAAGTTTCTTTTCCCGGCGAAGATTGTTCAGTTCAATTTTCTTTTTTTCATTTATATCCTGTGTTGAAAAAAATATTTTGGAAACATGACTTTTTTTTGAACAGTCAGCATAGACAAGATTTATTCTTAGCCACCCGTCTTTTTTTGAATAAAAATCTTCATAGCGGAAAGTTGTGTTTTCAGGCCAGGTTTTGATTTGTGAAAAATCCAGAAAGTTTTTTACAGATTCCTGAGATTTTATTTCAAAACTTGAAATGATTTTTTTTATTACATCACTGGAACTTATGGCTTTTTCATAAATTTTTGCTGGATAACCTGGCGCAAAAAGAATATTTGCTGTTTCGGATTCAAGGTCGAATACAATTGCCGAAGTTAAAACGTTATGCAGTCCATTAAAAACTGGAAGAAATGAAAGAAAATTCTCTGATTTTAATAAACTGGCATTGAACATAGACTCCTAGCCTTTGTTTTTGTAACTTTCCAGCGTTTCCATAACTAATTTGTAAAGAGCTTCTATTTCTGCCACCATTTCAGGATCGGCTTTTTGTTTTAATGGACGAAGCTGTTCCGTAAGGTTTGAGGAAGCCTGGGCAAGTTTTGTAAAAGAAAGATTGGCGGCAAGACCTTTTAAGGTGTGTGCGGCTCTGAATGATTCTTCTATGTTTCCTTCAGCAACCGCTTTTCTTAAAGTTTCCATTGTTTTGTCTCTTGGAAACATCATTATAAACTGTTCTATAAGACTGTCGCTTCCTAAGCGGGATTTTGCGTCTGAATAATCACCTTTTAACTGGTTATAACATTCTTCAATTGTCATACATTTCTCTCTTTCTCTAAATAATAACCCGTTTTTTTAGTATTTGTAAGAAAAATGCATATTTTTAAAGAATTTTCTGTCAATTATAAGCGCTTTATTTGCCGCAGCTTTTTTGTTTGCGATACCGATGTAGTCAACGCAGCTAATGCAGATGATGTGACAAAGATGATTTGCGCGGGGAATGCGGGTGATATGATTAAGGTGTCGCGCCAGGGTAATGGCTAATTACTCTGCGCAAATGGCTTTACAAAGCTCTTCCGTGCTATCCACGATTTTTGATGCGCCGGCACCGGCAAGAATTTCTTTACTGCGGAATCCCCATGAAACAGAAATACAGTCTACACCTGCATTTTTTGCAGTTTCTATATCAACTTCGCTGTCTCCTATGTAGACCGCATATTTTTTTTCTATTTTCAGCGTATTAAGAACTTCGTTTACAGAATCCGGTGCCGGCTTCCGCCTGACATTTTCCCGCTCTCCAACGGCAACTGCAAACACATCCGGGAAAAATTGTCTGCACAGTTCCTGTACGGCAAAATCTCCTTTGTTTGAAACAACAGCGGTTTTAATACCGGAATTCCTTAAATTTCGTAAAAGCTCATTTATGCCGTTATATGCACCTGTATTGTCTTTGCAGTGCTCTGCATAGTGATTTTTAAACTCTTCAAGAATTCTTTGTATTGTATCGGCATCAGTTCCCTTTGGAACGGCACGTTCAATAAGCTTTTGCATGCCGTTGCCTACAAAGCTTTTTATTTCAGAAATTGTGCGTTGCGGCATAGAGTTTGCTTGCAGTACATAGTTTGTGCTTCCTGCAAGGTCTTTTAATGTATCAAGAATTGTTCCGTCCAAATCAAAAATAGCAAGTTTGTATTTCATCTGTAAAACTCCTTATGCTTGTATGTATTAAAAAGGTATGCCGAAGACCTTTAAAAGCCTTTGCTGCTGTGACTCCCGTTAATTATGACAATCCAAAAGATTGTTAAAAAGTTAAATAAAACTTAGGCAGAAAATTAAGCCGCCAATGGAGAACCTGTCGGTGTATCATTTGGATTGTCGTTATCGTTCATGGAAATTATCCATAAAAGATGCCGTATTGTTCCCGGAAGTACTTCGCGTATCAGTTTTGTTTCTTCTGAAGAAAAAGAACTTTCAATTAAATCGTTCATAAGAGGCGGAACAGCACCTAAAATACCAGCTGTTTCTTCCTGCGTGTGCTGGCGTTTTTCTATAGGCGGATTGTGTTCTGCAAGTTTTTCTGATGGATAGAATTTACACGGTCGCCATATTTTTTCTCCATTTTTTGAGCGGAAGCTTGAAGCCCCGAACAGCCTGCATATAAAAGGTCTTCCACCGTAAATTGAACAGTGATAATCAGAATCAGGATTAAAAAGCGGACATGTTTTTGAGCCGTTATCAAAAGGAAATCTTTCTTCTGCAATCTGTAACGCGGTTTCTCTCTGGTTTTCTAAAAGCCATGCAGCCATGTATAAGGCTTCTGCACTAAAAATATCAGGTTCAAAGTTTTTGCAGCATTTTCCGCAGCCGTCAGGACAAAGAAACTGAGTTTTTTCATACCAGATTCCCTGTTCAAAACTGATTCTTTCATAGGATTCTTCTATATTAATAAGAACTTCATAAATGGAAGTTCCTTCAAGCTGTTGCAGAATATTAGGAATTAAACTCATAAACTCTCCGCGATTTTCTTAGAATAGCTGACTGACGCTTTATTTTCAATCCCGGCCAACATTCCGCATTGAATTTAGTTTTGCAATCCTATCGTGTTTTTCCTGTGGGTGCTTAAGATTTTTTGCGGACTTTCCGGGGCTTGCTGTTAAACTCTCTGTTGAATTTTCTTCAATTTTGTAAGAAAGTTTAATTAAAATCTTAAATTATTTTAAATTGATAAAAAACGTGATATAATTAATTATTGTGAAGAAAAGAATTTCAATAAGTGCTTTAATCGTTATTTTTATTTCAGAGCTTGTAGGCTTGCTTGGAATTTTACATCTCAGATACTGGATGGATATTCAGTCCGATCTCTATTACCACATGACAGAAGAGATTTTTGAAGCAGAAACTGATGTTGAGCAGATAAGAAGTCTTCTATATAAATATGAATATTACATGGCTTCGGTTTTGAATTCTTCACAAAAAACTCAGGCTGAAACCCTAAAACAGCTTTCCGAAACAGAACTAGAAATAAGAAATCTTTTGATTGCCCACGGGGCAATTATGAAAACCATGGAACGCGGTTCTGAAAAGGAAATGATATTCAGAAGCGTTAACGATGATGTTTTTAATTATTTAAATTTTAATGTTGTCCTTCTTTCTATGAAGGATGTGGAAAGCGATGAAGCAATTTCTAAGTTTACGGATGAATATATTATTCCGCTGATGAGAAGGGTTAATTCAAGCATCAACAGACTTTCTGTAATTTCAAAAACATATATAGATGAATCCAAATATAAGATGGATTACTACCAGAGTTATTCAAAATCATTTTCTGTAGTTGCCTTTATCCTTATTGGTTTTTCAATTCTTGTAAGTGTCTTCTATAGTTACAAAGTTTTACGCGAACTTGAAACCAAAAACAGTATGCTAAAAACAAAGACTGAAGTTTCAGAAATGAAAATCTCTGAAATTCAGTACAACATAATTATGGGTGTTGCAGACCTTGTAGAAAGCCGGAGCGGAGAAACAGGTCAGCATGTAAAACGTACAAGCCACTTTGTATATCTTATTCTTCGTCATGCGAAAGACTGCGGAATGTGGTCAGAAACTCTTACAGACGAATATATAGATTATGTTACCCGTGCTGCTCCAATGCATGATATAGGAAAGATTGTTATTCCTGATGCAATCCTTAATAAACCCGGAAAACTTACTCCTGAAGAATTTGAAATTATGAAAACCCATGCTGCTGCCGGTGGAAAAATCGTTTATGACATTATTGGCAGCATAGAAGATGAAAAATATGTTCATATTGCATCGAATATTGCAAACTATCACCATGAAAAATGGAACGGGAAAGGGTATCCTACAGGTAAAAAAGGCGTTGAAATTCCTCTCAGTGCGCGCATAATGGCAGTTGCAGATGTTTTTGATGCCCTTGTTTCTGAACGGTGCTATAAAAAACCGATGAGTTATGCAGATGCTTTTGATTTGATTAAAAGCGAATCTGGCGAACATTTTGATCCTGAAGTTGTAAAACTGTTCCTGGAGTTAAAAGATGAAATTAAAGAAGAATGGTAAAAACATGTTTCGCAAATTTTTTATTCTCCCGGCAGGTTTTGCGCTTTTATTATTTGTTCTTTTTGCTTCCGGTTGTACAGGTAAAAATGTCCTGGATAAAGCTCCGGTAAAAAAAATTGTCAGCCAGAATAAAAAAGAACAGAGTGTACGAATTAGTTATTCATGGTGGGGAAATGACAACAGGACAGTCTATACATTAAAAGGAATTGAACTTTTTCATTCGCTTAATCCAAATATAAATGTTTTTCCGCATTCTGATTTATGGGCCGGATACGAAGATAAGTTTGAAAAGGCATTTAACGAAGGAACTAATTCTGATGTAATGCAGATTAATTTTGACTGGCTTTCCAAATATTCACCTGACGGAAACGGGTTTTATGACCTGAATACTCTTTGTGAGTATATAGACTTTTACAATTTTACTTCCAGCGATTTGGAATACGGAACAATAAACGGAAAGTTAAACGCTATTCCGATTGCTTTTAATTCTGTCATTCCGGTTTATAACAAAACTGTTCTGGATGAACATCATCTTAAAGTTCCTTCTACATGGGATGAACTTTTTTATGCTGCAAAGGTTCTTAAAAAAGACGGAATGTCTGTTCTTGGTATGGGCGAAAAACATTTTTTCCTTCTCTGTATTGCATGGTTTGAACAGTATTTTTCTAAAAGATTGTTTTTAGACAACAAAACCATTAATGCTTCCGCAGAAGAGCTGGAATACATGTTTGTATTTGCAAGCCGGCTTATAAAAGAAAATGTTGTTTATCCGGTAATCAGAGGTTTTGAAGCTGCCGATTTGAAAAACGGAAAATTGAACGGAGTTTTTGCCTGGTGCAATGAAAGTTCAAAATTTGCCACCTACATTGAACTTATTGAAGGTCAGCCTGTTTTAGGCAGCTTTATAACAATTCCTTCTGCAACAGAATCCGGCTGGTATATAAAGCCTGTCTCCATGTATGCAATTAAAAAAGACTGTAAGCATCCTGCAGAAGCTGCTATGTTTGTAAATTTCCTGCTGAATAATCAGGAATTTGCTCTTATGCAGCAGAATGAAAAGGGTGTTCCTTTAAGCAACAAAAGCCTTACGGCTTTAATGGAACATGGAAAACTTGAATCAATGCAGTATTCTTCTCTTATGAAAATCCGGTTCAACAGTGGAATTATAAATCAGATGGTTCCGATTATGGAAAATAAAGATGTAAACCAGGTCTTTTTAGATAACGTAACTGATTTTATTGACGGAAAAAAGACCAGCGCAGAAGCCGCAAGATATTTTGAAAATTATTTAAAAGGTAAAATGTAAAGTTTTTCATACTTGTGCCTGATTTTTTTAGAACGCAACACGGACACCTCATGTACAACAGACACTACATGCACCGCAGAACCCACAGGAATTCAATTATGGCTGATGAAGAAATTATAAAGGAATTATTTTCACTACAGGACATCAAATACCGGGATTTTCAGGTAAAACTTATTCCCGGAAGTTCAAAAGAAACTATGATTGGTGTGCGCACGCCGTTCCTTAAGTCGTTTGCAAAGCGTCTTTGCAAGAAAGAGTCTTTCGATTTATGCGAAAAATTTTTGCATAGTCTTCCGCATAAATATTTTGATGAAAACCAGCTGCATGCTTTTATCATAAGTGAACAGAAAGATTTTAACATCTGCATAAATCTTGTAGAAGTTTTTCTTCCATATGTTGATAACTGGGCAACCTGCGATCAGCTTTTGCCAAAAGTGTTTAAGAAAAACAAAAAGGAACTTTTGCCGTATATTTACCGCTGGCTTGATTCTGAGCCCGTTCACACGTATATGGTTCGTTTTGCACTTGGTATGCTTATGCATCATTTTTTGGATGAAGATTTTTTACCTGAATATCTGGAACTTGCATGTGCTGCTTCCACTCGTTCAGAAGAATATTATGTCCGTATGATGGTTGCCTGGTATTTTGCTACTGCTCTTGCAAAACAGTGGGAAGCCTCTTTACCGTATATTCAGAATAAACGGCTTGACAGCTGGACTCATAATAAAACAATTCAGAAAGCTGTAGAAAGTTTTCGCATCACGCCGGAGCAAAAGGATTTGCTAAAAAAGCTAAAGTAATTATAAAATCATTCGCCGCCAAGTTCGTGCCACAATTGTGTAACGTTATTTACGATTTTTGTGGCGCCGGCACCGGTAAGGATTTCTCTTTCACGGAATCCCCAGGAAACAGAAATACAGTCAACTCCGGCATTTTTTGCGGTTTTTATGCCCACATTTCTTAAATTCCACAAAAGTTCGTTTATTCCAAAATATGGGGCTGTGTTGTCTTTGCAATGCTCTGCATAATGCTGTTTAAAATCTTTAAGAACTTTTTGAACAGGCTTTTCGTCTGTACCGGCAGGAACGGCACGTTGAATCAATTTTTCCATACCGTTGCCTACAAAGCTCTTTACTTCCAGAACTGTTCGTTTTGGAAAATTGTAGTAGTCCAATACGTAATTTGTGCTGATTACTATATCTTGGAGTGTATCAAGGATTGTTCCGTCCATATCAAAAATGACTAATTTGTAGTTCATATAAGGGTTTCCTCTCTTTGAAAATTATGCGGCCAATGGTGTATTTGACGGGCTGCCGTTTGGATTATCGTTATCGTTCATAGAAATAATCCACAAAAGATGACGTATTGCATTTGGAAGAACTTCGCGGACAGGATGTGTTTCTCCGTCTGGGCTTGAACTTTCAGTTAAATCGCTCATAAGGGGCGGAATGGCTCCTAAGACCTTAATCGTTTCTTCTTCTGCGTACTGCCTTTTTTCCAATGGCGGGTTATGAGACTTTAGTAAATCGGCCGGGAAAAACTTGCATGGACGCCACATTTTTTCACCTGATTTTACGCGGAAACTTGAAGCTCCGAACAGGCGGCATATAAAAGGTCGGCCGCCATATATCGAACAGTGATAGCTGGAGTTAGGATTAAAAAGAAGACAAGTTTTTTCCCCGTTATCAAAAGGAAAGTTGCCGTCTGCAATCTGTAAAGCTGTTTCCCTCTGGTTTTCCAAAAGCCAGGCTGCCATATACAAAACTTCGCCTGAAAAAAGTGATGGCTCAAAATTCTGGCAGCATTTGCCGCATCCGTCAGGACATAAAAAATCAGTTTTTTTATACCATTTACTTTGTTCTAAACTAATGCGTTCGTAAGATTCTTCTATACTAACCAGGATGTTGTGTACGGAAATACCTTTCAGCTGCTGGAGAATGTTTGGAATGAGAGTCATAAAATCTCCGTCTGTTGGATTTAGAATAATGAAGTAAAAACACTTGTTCAATAGGTTTTAAAATTATCAGGAACCGTTGATGCAAGGTAGTCGTTGCCATTTGGTAAATATATTTATTATATTTAGACTGTAGAAAATCAGGAGGGATTTTATGCTCAAAGTATATGGATCAAAATTATGTCCGGACTGTCAGGAAATGGAAAAAGCATTTAAGGCAGAAAAAATAGAATATGAATATTATGATATTACAAGTGATCTGCGTAATTTAAAGGCGTTTTTAGCATTGCGTGATTCAAATGAAAAATTTGCTAAGGCAAAGGAAAAAGGCTTGATTGGAATTCCTGTGGTTTCGGCCGAAGAAGGTGTATGGACATTCCACTGGCAGGATTTTCTTTCTAAACCGGTTGCAGAAAGTTCCTGCTCAGACGGCGTTTGCGGAATGCCAAGATAGATAAGCTTCTAGATATAAGGTTGAATCCGCAAGAGAACGAGGGTGTGACATAGAAAAATTATGTCCTTTCTCTTTTATTCATCTTCAAAAACCGGAACGCCGCCCCAGACATTGTTCATATAGTTTTCGTCCAGAACTTTGTCAATGCGTACCTGTTCATCTTCAAGACTGTACATTTTAGTACTTGAATCATCATTTTTATCGCAAATCCAGATTTCGTCACGGCGGACAATGTCATGGCTCATTATACGGCTTTCGTGAGTTGTTGTTACAAGCTGAACTTTACGGCCGTTTGCATGTTCAAAATATTTTTTTACAAATTGTACGGTAAGCTTCGGGTGCAGGCTGCGATTTATTTCGTCCATAATAAAGACTTTGTCTTTTTTGCAGACAAGAATTTCTATTAGTTGAAACAGGCGGTAAGTTCCGTCACTTTCGTTTTGCATTGTAAATTCAAGTTTTTTTCCGCCAATATTATGTATAAATTTGAGTGAATAAAAATGAAACTTGGCGTCCTTTTCAAGATTAATTATAAAAATATTCCTGCGCGTCCTTACTACCTGAGAAAATATATTACTTGATTCCTGTAAAGGAATCTCAATTTCAAGCTGATTGTTAATTGCGGCAAAATCAGCCAGATGAGAAACGAGAGCCATTCCAAGATTTACTTGCTGCTGAAGTTTAAAATCAATATTTTCAAAGACCTTTTCTTTAGTTACATTTTCAAGACGGATACCTTCAATGCCGGTATCAAAATCTTTAAGAAGTTTTTCAAAATCAGATTTGCTGATTTCATATTGCAAAAGAGACGATTGCTGTAAACTTTGGTCAGGAAAAATAACTTCAAGAGTATCCATGAACCAAAGAAATACATTTCTTAATATAATGGCCTGCGGATTTGCGGCATAAAAACCTTGTGTATTATGATTTATGCTGAACAAAAACGCACTTCCGCTCATTGCGAAAGTACGGCTTAAAACTTCTAAATCTCTATTGTGACCTTTGATGCTGTTATGAAATGTATATCCGCCGGTTTCTAAGTTTTTGTAATACAGCTTTGTTTTTCGGTTTCCGTTAATGCGGATAAGCTCGTCTTTGGTAATAACTCCGGTTGCTAATATAATAGAAAGATTATATTCATAAAGAATTCCGTCAGCGATAAATTCAATTTCAAATTCTGTCGGCTTGGATTGATTTGTATCTTCAATCTTACACCACAAGTCTCCTGCTGTTGGTGGAAGTTTCCCTGATACAATAAAAGTCTTTAGTAATGAAGCAGCCTTGATAAAGTTTGATTTTCCTGCACCGTTTTTTCCATATATAGCGGCAAAATGCAGAAGGCTTTTGCCTGTGTTGTTGTCGGTAAGAAGATGGTCACTCTTTTTGGTTACACGGCCGCTTTCCAGAGTGAAAGTTTGTTTTTTATTATACGATAAAAAATTTGAAATACTGAATTTTACTAGCATAGCATTCCTTTTTGTAAATTCTTCGAATATATCAATATTATAGTGCTGTTATTACTGATTATCAATAAAAAGTTATAAAAATATTCGAAAAAATCGAATAAAAATTTGCCTTTTAAACGGAGTTTTATTATATTTACAACGTAAACAGGAGATAAAATCGAATGTTTTGTTAAGTTTTATGCTAAAAAGTTGAATTTTGCAGTCAAAAACAGTACAAATCGAACGTTCGTCGAACTAGATTGTATTGCCTGAAATCAGGAGTGCAAGACAGCTTAAAATTACATGGAGGTAATAGCTATGGCTGTTCCATTTGTTAGTAGAAAGCGGTTAAATCCGCAGGATGTGGATGCAGAGGGTAAGTTTTATCCTGCCCCTGCATATATTGCAGAAATCGGAGTGAATCAGCTTGCGGAAGATATTTCGCAAAGTACGACACTTACGGCTACAGAAATAATTGGTGTAATTCAGAGCCTTCTTACAACAGTGCCGAAATATATGCTGCTGGGATATAAGGTAAGGCTCGACAACTTTGGAATCTTTAAACTTGGTTTTAAAAACAAAGCGGATTGTAAAGGTTATGATAAGGCGAACCTGGTTACGGCAAATGACATTGATGGACTTAGGGTTATGTATACACCGGATTCAATGCTTAAGGCAAAACTCAATAAACCGGAGTATGTAAAACTGGATGCACGGTTCATCGATAAGGACGAAACAGAAACTCCTGCTGAAAGCGGAACGGACTCCGACGCAGGAAACGGCGATTAATCAGCGGTTTTGATGATGCTGCGGCGGAACTGGAATAAATAAAGCTCCGCCTGGTGAAAGGTTTTAGACCTGTATCTTTTTTGACATACAGGTCTATTTTATCCGGGTTTTGTTGCAATTTTATCCCGATTTTGTACGGATTTTACCGTATAAATCGGGATTTTTTTTTGATTTTATCCGGATAAAATGGATACGTTTATCCGGATAAACAAAAACGTCCATACGGATAAACTTGATGGCTTTATCCGGATAAACAGAATTTTTTATACGGATGAAATTCTTTGTATAATATTTGAGGCACAGATTTTCAGAAATGATTCTTCGAAAAGAAGATTATTTATATGGAAAGAAGTTCTTCAATTTTATCCAGAATTAATTTATCTGCCGGGAGCCAGTCTGCAGAACGCAGATTTTCTTTAGAAAGCCAGCAAGCCGATTCGTGTTCTAAGAGTTTTAGTTCCCCTGAAACAATAGTACATAAAATACAGTGCATAGTCAGATGAAAGTTTGGATAATCGTAATCAACTAAACCAGGAATTTTTTCGGCTTTCACTTCGGTTGCTAGTTCTTCACGGATTTCACGTTCAATACATTGTTCTGGACTTTCGCCTGGCTCAAGCTTTCCGCCTGGAATTTCCCAACCATCTTTATACTCGCCGTAGCCGCGCTGAGTTGCAAATATTTCTTTTTTATTTGTTTCTGGATTTGTACGGAGAATGATGGCTCCGCTGACGATGATTTGTTTCATTAAAAATAGAATATCAAAAAACGCTGCTAATTTCCAGAAATGATTCTTCTGGGTTTTCAAGCCACTGGATTATCTGTTCTGTTACATTTTCTATTTTCTGTCTTGAATCCTTACCGCGGATTGCACATTCCCAGACGACACAAATCCGCCAGCATTCTTCCTTGTAATGTTCTATAACTTTTTTATCGCGTTCTTTGTTCCGTTCAAACTTTTTCTTCCAGAATTTCTTATTGCTTCTAGGAAAAACAAAATATCGGCAGCCTTCGTGCGCGTGCCAGAAGCATCCGTTAATGAAAATTACAGCATAATATCGAGGTAGTATTATATCAGGTCTTCCCAGGTACAGTTTGTCGCAGATTCTGTAGCGGAAACCAGCCCTCCAAAGTGCTGAACGTAT
The DNA here is from genome assembly GCA_016287815.1 of Treponema sp. Classification (GTDB taxonomy): domain Bacteria; phylum Spirochaetota; class Spirochaetia; order Treponematales; family Treponemataceae; genus Treponema_D. Next base: position 27,148 of record JAEEWW010000028.1, read on the forward strand.
AAGTTTTTCAGGCTTGGTGCCCTTCGAACGGATGTGAGACATATTTTTATGGCGATTTTCTGGAGAAAGAGTGTCCATGAATGCGATTATAGCATGAAAAGTTAATGAGATACAAAATCACTTGCAGAAGAAATAACAGAGAAACTTGTTTTTCTTGGTGAATGAGAATAGATAAATGATATGCTTTATGAGACTCTATTATGCTAACCGTTCAAACATTGCAGATTTTTTGATATCTGATAAAAGGTTAAGAATCTAAATATTCAAGTAGTTTATTAGCAATTGCCTCCGCAAGCATAGGAGGAACTGCATTACCTACTTGCTGGTACTGTGAATCTTTTGAACCACAGAAAACAAAGCTATCAGGAAAAGTCTGGAGTCTTGCTGCTTCTCTTATACTTAAAGCCCTATCTTTTGTTGGATGGATCCACATTGATTTTCTTACATTTACAACAGTTCCAGAAATCTTTGAATAATCTAGTCGTAAATATATTGTATTTTGAGTTCTTGCTGAATTTGTATAAGTGTTTTCTTTATGAGCTTTATCCAAAGAATGGAAATTTTGACCTTGTTTAATAAGTCTAAATCTTTCCATTGCAGTTTCACGGGTATCAGTAATTATATTATTATATAATACATTACTGTCTCGAAGTCGCTTAGCTAATTCACTAAGGTCTTTTTTTAGAATTTTTGGTAATTTTATTCCATTATCATCTGCAGCTGAAGTTATTGTAGAGCATTCTTCAATATCATAAATTGCATCTCTTACAGTGTTTATATGAGGTGTTTTATTTTCTGGTAGTTTTATTTCGTCACTAATATCTTTCTTAATTCCCATTACAACAAAACGTTTTCTTTTTTGAGGAACTCCAAAATCAGATGCTGTTAAAATTCCTTTATCAATTACATAACCATGTTTTTTTGATTCTAATATTTTTGTAAGATATTCATAAACAGGAAATGAATCGACTTCTGCATATAAGTCTGAATCAAATGAATATTTATTTATAACTAAATCATTATCTTTAATTTCTTTTAAAGTTTTTATCATTCGCTGAATCATTAAAGGTTGTTCTATCTGATTGATAAAATCATTATTGGATATATCTTTAGATATAAGCAAATTCACGGAATTTGTTAAATCTTTATAAATTGAATTAATTTTTTCATTCTCAACTCCAGGAATTAGTGATACTGTTTTTTTGAGTAGTTTTCTATATTTTTCAACAGCTTTATCAAGTTTTGATTTATTTGACTTCTGTTTATAAATAACATTTATTCCTAAATAAAAATCATCATCCCAAATGTAAGTGTTAATATTTGTCAGATCATTTACAAACTCGTTTAATTCTGTAAAAAAGTAATTACTTGATAATAAGAAAATTTTACTGTTTTGAGTTTTTATTCCATATTCTTGAATTAAATTAATATCAGCTGATGTTTTATAAAATTTATGGACATCAGATTTAAGCATCCCAACATTTTCCATAATAAATGCTTTAGGATTTAATTCCAATATTGCTCTTATATATTGTTTTACAAGCATGTTATTCTTGTTAATGGCTGTATTGTGTTGTCTGTTTGCGTTTGAAAAACCCTGACATGGAGGTCCTCCAATTACAATATCAATCTTTCCAAATTTTGTTTTCAGTTCTTCATAATTTGCGGCACACACATCATCATATAATTCTACTTCTGGATTGTTTTTTTTATATGTTTCTGCGGCAAATTCATTTTTCTCAAAATCTGCAACTACTT
>JAEEWW010000117.1 GCA_016287815.1 Treponema sp.
TCATGCAGCGTTTCCGCTTTTTGTGCAAAGCTTCTTCTAAAAGCTCAGGCGCATTCTGTTTTACTTCAATGTCTTCAAAAGCGTGAGTAAACTGGTAGCACTTACTTCTGGAATCGCAATAAATACACCCATGAGAGCATCCGCGGTAAATGTTTATACCGTGGTAGTTAAGAATTGATTTTGCCTGAACAAAGTGCATTTTTTGCCTCGCCCGCTTACAAGATTATTCAGCACAATTTTTCCTATGTGCCTTTAATTTTTTTATTGCCCAGTCGTAATGACTTGAAGTTGAACTTACAAAATAGGAGCCGAGGTCTGTTCCGCCTGTCCAGCAAAAATGCTTTTTCGTGAAAAGCTCTTCGTTGCTGTATTTTTCAATCAGCGCAAGAACTTCTGCGTGAGTCTGGGCGAGCAATTTTTTCGCTTCTTCAAGGCTGATTGACTGATTCCGCTCCCAGAACATCACATTCATAGCCCCGTAAGTTTTCCACGAATATTCTGACGGAAGAAAAGCAATTGCAGTTTTGCTATCCGTTTTGCCGGCATTATTTTCGATGAACTTAATCATCAGTTTCTGCCATTCGTAAAGGTGAATCAGAACATCGCGCACGTTTTTATCGCGGCTCCAGTGTGCTTCTTTTTTGCCTGTATCAGAGGAAAAGTCGAAAGGCGTGTTCATTTCTTTTTCGCTCATCGAGTCGATAAAATCCATTAACTTTGCAAAATTTTCTTTTGCGGCTGTAAGTAAATCTTCTTTATTTCGTGGTCTTGGCATTTATAGTTCCTCCTTAAATTTTTCCAATAATTCATGCTTGTAAATCTTTTTTCCTGTTGATTCACGCACTTTTTTCCACAGATGGGCGGCAACTTTCAATTTATTGGGAAAGCGAGCTGTTGCAGAATCCGCACAAAAATCCTTTACGAATTTGTTCCACTGAAGGCAGGATTTATCGTATTTCGCATAAGTTTTTCGGCCATAAGCGACTTCAAGCATATCACCGAGCGTAAAAGTTTTGTCGCAGTCCTCTTTTACTTTTTTCGCAGTAGCAACCATATCTGCATTGAACTTAAAATTTTTGATTCCTGTCTGCGCGGAAAAGAATTCGCGAAACCGCTGACTGAAGCAGAACCTGCAGTCAATCAAGCTTGTTTCCAAAGTAAGTAGCTTTGTGTCTGTTTTTTGTGTACTGGTACCGGGCGATTCTGACTTTCTTTGCTTTTTACAAATCAAATTTCCTTTGAAAAATTCTTCGATATTGTGATTCAGTTCAAGTTTCATTCCCTTGGACTCTATTCCAAGCTGCCTGCAAATCTGCTGAAGCTCTTTGCGATACCAGTAATATTTTGAGAATTCTTCATAAGACTTTATCTCTTTGAATTGCGGTCTGTTTTCCATAGCTAAGCCTTGTGCGCCGTAATGATTGTATAACTGTAAGCGTTAATGGTGATTATACAGCCGTCAATTCTGCAATACCAGTTTTTGCCGTTACGAGTAATTTCACAACGTTCGTCGTAAATCCGCTCACGGCACCATGCAACAACATCGCTAACTTCAATGCCTAATGCAAGATTCCGTCTGATTCGCTCTATGCCCATAGGCGTAGTATGAATTTTATCAAGATTCTCTAAAAGCACGTTTTCATTTTTCATAACTTAAGTTTATCATACAAAATATGACAACTGTATGTCATGTTTTAGAGAGATACAGTCCGTTTTCCTTACACACTTCCATTTACAATCTTTGCATATTCATCTTCCGGTATCATTGGAGAGCAAACCTGTGCCAAAAGCTGAGATGCTATTTCACCTTTTTGGGCATATTCCTTGCCTGCCTGTTTTACAAGCTCAAGGCGAGGCACCGTTACAACAGCTGCTTCCGGCGCATTGAACATAGGACTTTCAGGTACTGTAATAATCGTATGATTATTTGGGAAACTCAATTTAAATTGCGCCACAGCAGGCTCAAAATTGTGTTTGCTGTTAGGAAAGCCGCAGCCACAAATCATTAAGTAACGCAGATGAGAAAAATCTGCCTGCCCGACATGCTCATAACGCTCGCCGACTTTCTGCATCGCCATGGATGACAGCGGCATAGTCCGGTCAATTAAAGCCTTTAGCGGCGCAGGCATTCCGTACGAATACAGCGGATAATTAAAAACTAGCAAATCGCTTGCAAGGATTTCTTCAAGAATTGCACGCATGTCATCTTTATAAACGCAGGTTCCGCCGTTCCGTTTGCAGGTAAAACAGCCTTTACAATATTCAATATGCTTTTCTATTACATTTATTATATGAACTTCCTGCTTGGAGTCTTCATTCATTCCGGCTAAAAATGCCCGGGTAATGTGCATTGTGTCGCTCTTGTCGCCTTTAGGACTTCCATTAAAAACTAATATTTTCATTCTTTTCACCTTTTATATTCAAATAACCCATGTCGGTTGCAGTACGCATATATTTTTTTAACGCCTGCAATCTTAAAATGCGCCTGTGCTTCCTGCTCAGGATAAAGCTTTTTGATTTCTATTCCGTCGTCACGAATTGCCGCAATAAACGAAATATAATGTGATTTTGTCATTTCATGTGGAACTGTTACAAAATATTCGTCTTCCATGCGTTCAATTTTCGCCTGATGATTTGAATCAGCTGATTCTGCTTCCAGTGGCGGCAAGGTAATTCCGCAGCAGCTGACCAGCACCTCGCCAGTTGACTGAATCATATTGCCGCAGACCGGACAAACGTAAAAACTTGCGCGGCTCATTTTTGAAGCCTTATTTTTATTCGTAATATTTTCGCCGGAAAGAAGCTCTATTACAGAAAGTCCCAGTGCTTTTGCCAGCACTTCAATCAGCGAAATGTCAGGTAATCCGCGTCCTGTTTCCCACTTAGAAACCGCTTTGTCTGTCACATTTATTTTTTCTGCAAGTTCAGCCTGTGTTAAATGTATTCTTTCGCGCAGACGTTTAATCATAACCCCTGTTACATATTGATTTGTCATAATAAACCTCGAAAAATACTTTTATGAACGTTCACAATGCAACAATAACGCAGCGTTCAACCAAAAGCTACCTACTCTTCGTAGAGTTCATGGCATCAATATAAAGCAGTGGGAAATATATTTGAATAATTTTCAAACAAGATGCACTTTTTTGCCGATGAAATGCATGGCAATTCTATTTTACTATCCTAGAAGTCTGTATACTTTTGCCAGATTCTGTATTTTCTGTTTTAACTTTTCGCGCACATGGGCTGGTTCAAGTATATCGCATTTGTCTCCAAGGCTTAAAAGCATGTCATAATAATAATCACTGTCAACAAACGGATAATCAACAAGGTAATAATCGCTGCCATCCGCCGTAATGCGGTCAAAAGGACAATAATCAAGAATTCTGTCTAAAACGGATTTATGCAGGCGGATTTTTATATGTATCTGAAAGCTTTTCGCCGTTTCTTCAAAATCAAGGAAAGGCTTCTGATATTCACGTGGAACAAACGTTTCTTCCAGCATTTTTAGCTCAGACATCCTCGACAGGCGAAACAAGCGGTAATCATTCTTCAGGCGGCAAAAAGTCTGAACATACCAGGCACGGCCTTTAAATACAAGCTGATACGGTTCTGCAGTCCGGCTTGTTTTGCTTCCGTGCCCATCGATATAGGTAAAACCAACGAGCTTATTTTCCTGCAATGCGTTTTTTATAATTTCAATAGCATTTTTTACGTTGCCGTTGCCTTCCCACGGATTTAAATCAATGTAAATCTGGCTGGCTTTAAGTTCAATGCTTTTTGCTTTTTCAGATGGGATAAAGCTTTTTACTTTGGCAAGGGCATTTGCAACTTCGCTTCCACGAACCATTCCGGAAATATTGGAAAGTCCCATCAAAAGTGCAGAAAGATCATCCGTAGAAAAAATCTTTTTGTCCACCTTGTATTGGCTCATGATTTCGATTCCGCCGCCACTGCCAGAAGTAGACAGTACGGGGATTCCTGCCATGTTGATTGCGTCAATATCGCGGTAGATTGTTCGTGTAGAAACTTCAAACATTTTTGCAAGCTCCTGCGCGCTTATCCGCTCTTTTTCAAGGAGAATCATAATAATGCTTACAAGCCGGTCAATTTTCATTTGAAACTCACCATTTTTTCATAATCCTAAAATAAATTCTAAATTGTTGACATATAGTTGTCAACAATCAGGCGATAAACTAAAGGCATAATTTAATTATAAGGAGCCAAAAAGAATATGATTACAGTTTATGTTTATCTGCTTGCAACACTTGCAGACTGGGAAATCGGTCATGTTACGGCGGAACTCAACTCAAAGCGATTTTTTAAAGCTGATGCTCCGGAAATTGCTGTAAAAACAGTCAGTTTTTCAAATGAACCGGTCAAAACAATGGGCGGCCTTACAATCATTCCGGATTGTACGATTGACGAAATTGAAGTGAACGACAAAACAGTTTTGCTTTTGCCGGGTGCAGATATCTGGGCAGAGGAAAAACACGCAGCAATCATTCAAAAAGCTTCGGCCTTACTTTCCTGCGGTGGAACAGTTTGTGCAATTTGTGGTGCAACCGTCGCCCTGGCAAATGCAGGTCTTTTTAACGACCATAAGCACACAAGTAATGGAAAAGGCTTTTTAGATATGTTCTGCATACCAGAAGCATACAGCGGGCAGAAGTTTTATATTGATGAACCTGCCGTTTGTGACGGTAATCTTATTACCGCAAGTGCTACAGGTGCCTTACCATGGGCAAAGCTGATTATAGAAAAACTCGGCGTATTTAGCCCCGAAACACTTGAATATTGGTATGCATATTTTTCAACCGGCAAAGGCGAGCACTTTTTCGCATTAATGCAGTCAGTTAAATGATAAAAAAAAGGACAGCCATTTTTTGAAGAAAACTTCATTATGGCTGCCCTATATTTCAGGTTAAGAACTGATTATCCGTTATTTCTTTTACATTAATACAGCGAATGTACGTCGCAGGTTCCTTGGTATAGTACTTTTCTATAAATCTATAAAATCAGGAAACTTTTGTTTTGCAATTTCAAAAGCTGGTTTGTCAAATAAAACAATACTTGATTCAAGTTCCTGCCCGAACTTTTGTATAGAATCTACAGCGACACAGAGAGCTTCTTCTTTTGGATAACCATAAACGCCTGCGCTTATTAAAGGGAAAGCGATAGTATTCAGGCCATTTTCTTTTGCAAGTTGAATTGAATTTTTATAACAGTTTTCCAAAAGAATCCGGCTTTCTTCCGGGGTATGCTCAAAATATATTGGCCCTACGGTATGAATTACAAAACGGGCTTTTAAATTATAGCCTTTTGTAATTTTTGCTTCGCCTGTTTTGCAGCCGCCTAAGGTCATACATTCTTTTAAAAGTTCGATTCCTGCTGCCGCATGGATTGCGCCGTCAACACCGCCTCCGCCAAGAAGAGTTTCGTTAGCGGCGTTAACTATTGCATCGCCTGTAAATTTTGTTATGTCACCTGAATAAATTTTCAATATACTCATAATAAAAAATTATAGCATGAATTTTATTTTAGTGAAAAAAATGCGCCGTTATTTCAAACAACTAAGCCAACGCCATTCTTGCAGCTTCTGTTGCATGAATTATTGTTGTGTCATAAACAGGAAGAGAGCTGTCTTTCTGGGTGATTAACATTCCGATTTCCGTACAGCCTAAAATTACACCTTCTGCGCCCAAAGCTTTCATGCTGTTAATAATCCGCTGATATTCTTTGCGGGAAGAATCTAAAACTTTTCCGAGGCAAAGTTCGTTAAAAATAACATCGTTTACAAGTTCTATATCTTTTTCGTCCGGAACAATTACTTCAAGTCCGGCTTTCAAAAGTCTTTCCTTTATAAAATCCTGAGTCATTGTAAATTTTGTACCAAGGAGGGCAACTTTTTTGTGGCCGTCACGTTTTATTGCGGCGGCCGTTGCATCAGCAATGTGAAGAATCGGTATATGAATTGATTTTTCAATCTGCGGAACAAGTTTGTGCATTGTGTTTGTTGCAATTACAATAAAATCAGCACCGGCTGCTTCAAGGCGTTTTGAAGCTTCTGATAAAATTTTGGCATTGCCGTCCCAGTTGCCGGTTGACATGTTTTCTTCAAGCTCTGCAAAATCAACATTGTACATCATTATTTTTGCACTATGGAAACCGCCCAAAGCAGATACAACTTCTTTGTTTAAAATTTCATAATATGTAATTGTGCTTTCCCAGCTCATTCCGCCGATAAGTCCGATTGTTTTCATTTTTTCTCCTGAGTTTATAAAATTCTTCTAGAATTTTTAGAGCCAGTAACCGATTGAAGGCATTATGCATGCTCTTCT
>JAEEWW010000029.1 GCA_016287815.1 Treponema sp.
TTTTAAAGTAGAAGAGCATATAGGACAATTCATAAATCCTGTCTGACCATTCTGACCCTGGCGGTTTTGGCGGGATTCTTCATTTTGTTGAAAATTTGGATGTTTTGATTTTACTGTATTTCTATAGTTATTACTTCCAAAGAATTTTTGAATGCACATAAGCAGGGCTATTATAACAGCTGTAGCAACGCCCATTAAAAGATAATCCATAGAATAATAATAACAGCGGAAATCCTAAGGAGCAAGTGTACAAATTTCTATAAAGCCTGCAAAAAAAAATGTCTAAGCAAGCCCGAAATATTTTTAGCTCTATCTTACGACACAATTCTTGCCATGACGCTTACCGTAATACAGTTTGTCATCAGCTTCTCGGATAGCGTTTTCATAATCGGTAAGAGATGTGCTTGTATACATTCCAACGGTAACACTTATATTTATCTTAAGGTCATTAAATTCAACAATTGTGTTGTGAATTTTTTGAGACAAATCTTTAAGTTTTTCATAAGCTTGATTGCTGCTTGTCTGCGGCATGTAAAGAATAAATTCTTCCCCGCCCCATCGTACCGGGACATATTCATCTTTGACTGTTTTTTCAAGTGTATGGCTCACCATTTTTATAACACAGTCGCCGGCCTGGTGTCCGTAGGTATCATTCACCTTTTTAAAATCATCAATGTCAAAAATGGCAATTGTATATTCGTTTTCATTTTCTGATTTATTTCGCTTCATAATGTATTCAAAAAAACGGCGGTTAAAGAGCCCTGTAAGCAAATCATGGTTACTGAAATACTTTAATTTTGCGCTAGCTGCGTTTAGCTCAACCATATAAAGATTGGAAATATAAAATAAGGTAAAAAGTGTAATGCACAGATTTAAAAATCCTATTTCATCTTTGCATGAATCAATTACTGAAAGAAACTGTGGAAAAAGGCATATCGTTTTAAGACGAATGAAATAAATTGCAATCGCATAAATTATCCCTACTCCCTGAAAAACATGTTTCATCCGCTGCTTTGAAGGCAAAAGATAAAAGACTACAGCAACCATTCCGATTACGTAAAAAATGTAGCAGAAAACTCCACCAGAAAAAAGCTCACTAATAAAGGAAAATGTGACAATTTCAAAATAGGTAAAAACCATGTAAAATTCAGTATGTTTCTTAAATCCTAAAAGAACTACTGCATAAAAAATCGTACTGAAAATATTCAGATAAGTAAAAGGAAATAATTTCAACCAATAAAATAGACCTGCATTAAATGCATGCACCATAAGGCACATGATTAAAAAAAGCAGAGTTTTCTTTTTTGAAAGAATTTCAATAACTTTTTTTTTCATCAATACTCCAATTTTTCATCGCTTTTAAAAATTATAACGTATACTGATGAAAGAACAAAAAAAGCGGCAGTTTATGCCGCTTTCGTAAATTAGAACTTAGCCTTTCTTAATCTAACCTTTTCAATATCTTCGCAGAACAATTCTCTCAAATCATTCAACCCAAGAGCCATCAAAGCCATACGGTCAATTCCGATACCCCACGCAAGAACAGGAACATCAACGCCCATAGCTCTTGTAACTTCTGGTCGGAAAATACCAGAACCGCCAAGTTCAAACCAGCCCAAAACAGGATGCTTGATATGAACTTCTACCGAAGGTTCTGTGAACGGGAAGTAGCCCGGAACATATTTAACTTCTGTAGCTCCTGCAATTTCTTTTGCAAACATTTCAAGGAAGCCTAAAAGTGTTTTTAGGTTAACGTCTTTTCCAAGAACAATACCTTCTGTCTGATAAAAGTCGCTCAAGTGCGTTGCATCAACTTTATCGTAGCGGAAACAGCGGGCAATACCAAAGTATTTTCCAGGAATTTCTGCTTTATGCAGCTGATGTGCAGAAAGAACTGTTCCCTGACTGCGCAGGATAAGGCGTTTTGTAAATTCGTGGTCAAATTCATAGTTCCAGCCACGGCTGCCAGTGTTGCCGCCATTTTTGTGAACATTTGCAACATTAGTCAAATATGGTTCTTCAATTGTCTTTGCATGTGTAGGATTTTTAATGCGGTAAACATCGTGGATATCGCGAGCCGCATGGAACTGAGGCATAAACAATGCATCTCCGTTCCAGAATTCTGTTTCTACAAGCGGACCGTCAAATTCCTGAAAGCCTAAAGATGTAAGCTTGTCTTTTACTGATTCAAGGAACTGAACATAAGGATTTGTCCGGCCAGGAATTACGCGAGCCGGCGGAATAGAAATGTTGTATCCGCGGAATGTTCCGTTTTTCCATTCACCTGATTCAAGCATTTTTGGTGTAAGTTCACCAATTTCGTTGCCAGTAATGCCTGATTTTTTAAGGGCATCAACAACTTCTTTATAATTTCCGCAAAGGGAATAAATTACTGTTTCGCGCTCTACAATTTTAAACGGACTGTCAGCTGCACCGCGTTTTTTTGCAAGCGTTGCCATAACGGCAATTTCATCTTTAGAAAGTGTAGAAGAATCAAGCTGCTTTGATTCAACGGCTTCGGCTTTTTTTAACAGAGAAGAAGCAACGCTGATTCTTGCAGGAAGTTCCTTTCCTGTATATTCAGCCTGCTTTGCTTCGTTCATCTTTAAAACGCCTTCTTTTGAAAGCTGACCGAAAGCACTTCCTATATCTTTATTTTCAATGCCAAGACCGGAAGCAATTTCCGGTAAAGCCTTAGCACCATTTTTCTTCAAGAAATCAACAACACGTTCTTCAATTAAACCGTTCTTAGAAAGATTTACACCGCATTCGGTAATTTCATAAAAAGTGTGCGGAATGCGTTCTTCAACTTTAACTAATTCTTTTCCGCCAAGCCATGAAAAAGCCTGATTTGCATGACCTTCTTTGTATCCAAGGTCTTTCTGTAATTTTTCAGAAGTCAATTTATCTGAAGATGAATAGTTAAGAAGCACCTTAATTTCAAGCGGGTGCAGGTTTTTAATAATTGTTGAAATGTCCATTTTTTTACCTGGCTCCAGAGAATAATCAGGGTATTAAAAATTCGGTAAAACGAATCAATTCCCCTTTAATATTACTGCCGCATCAAACTATCTGAATGTGTTTCAGAGTATGATACGGCAGTCAGAAAAAATTTTCGGGTAATCTAAATACTTGTTATCTGCAAATAACTAGAATTTCCCTTATCTATAAAATTTCACGTATGAATAATACTGTGCCATTTTATAACCGGTTTTAGAATCTTTGTAGAATCTTGTACGGTTGTTAGAAAGATATTTATAGCCAAAATACTGGTTTTCAGCCTGAAAGTCTTTAAGACATGCAAGAATAGAGTTCATTGCATCACTTTCATCAAACTGAACATCAAGGCAAGCATAATAAATTCTAACTTCATCTACCATTGGGGTATATTCAATTTTTACGGTTGCAGTTCTTATATCCGAATGAATATTCTTAGGTGTAATAATCTGAACCGACGTATCTATCGGCTTTTCTTCCTTGATGTCATAAGATTCCTGAGCAAAGACAGCAGCACAAACAACGAATAGTAAAGACACAAACAAAGCATAGGTTTTCTTCATATTAATCTCCTTATATAAACTCCGCAGTGAATCGAAAAACTAGAACTGCTTATACAAAATTATTCTACCCGTTTCTACGAAAAAATCAAGGTCAACAACGTATTTGCCTGAAATTGCTGAAATTCTTGGCTGACCTCTGAGGATTACTTTGCCTGTTATCTGTTTTGGTTTATTTTTTGTTTGAGTTCTGTAATATTCCCTTACGGCATCTTTTAAGGCCAAATCGCAGGCTTCCTGAATGCCGGCAAAACCTTTTTCCAATGAAGCTGTTCCTCTGCCTTTTGCCTTGTCATGTTTAGATGATTCCCAGTAATTTAAATACGAAATCATTTCTGGACTTCGTATAAATTCAATCCAGACAGAAAATTTTCCTTCATCAAGAATTGGTTTTTTATATATTATTTTTTTTGAATCTTCGCCAAGGCTTTTTATAGATTTCCGTTCAAAAAATTCTTTTACATTCCGCATTTTATCAGAAGGTGTATAGTCAAATTCCCAGCCATAAATCATTCCTTCAAGCAGAAATACAGAAAGGTCTTTAATACGATGAATCGGGTAGGAAAACGGTCTGTTATCCGGAAGATTTTCATTTGCTTCGGTATAGTTTTCAGGATATGCGTCAAGCCCGGCCCAAAGGTTAAGTTGAATTGAACGCTGCTGGGTTAGTTCCTGAGCATACGGTTTCAGCGGAAAAAACAGAGTACCAACTGTAAAAAAAACGATAAATTTTGTTAATTTCGGTAAGTGTCTTTCCATATTTTTAAAGGATGAATTCCCATGCGGATTACTAAATAAAGATAGCCTACGACAAATCCGGATAAATGTGTAAGATGCGCTACCGAAGAGTATCTTGAGAAAATCTGGCTTTTTAATTCAATTATTGTATAGATTAAAACAAGAATTGGTGCCGGAACAGGAATAATTCCCCATATAAAAATTTTTGTTCGTGGAAAAGCTGTTGCATACAGCAGAAGAACGGCAAAAATTGCGCCGCTGGCACCCATAAGAAGAACATTTATTCCTGAAAAAGTATAGGCAAAAAGAGAAATAAATCCGCATAGAATTCCGCAAAGAAGATAATACAATAAGAATTCTATTGAACCTAAGGCTTTTTCTGTGGCGATTCCAAAAAAAACAAGAGCCAGCATGTTAAAAATAATGTGCGAAATATTTCCATGTATGAACATGTAAGAAAACGGCTGCCAGTACATTTTATAGTACCAGAAACCGGCAGGATTTAAACTCAGATAAAGTTTTATCTGCGGCATGGAATAAGTTAAAAGATACATTAAAAAATTAATGATTATTATTAAAAGAGTTGCGTTAAAAAACGTATATTTAAAAGGTTTTCTAAAAAAAATCATGACTGCTGCGGTGCCTTTAAACTGATTATTGTGTAATTTTTCATAATATCAAAGAAAAATTCCCAGGAAGGATACTGCCGTTCAAGCAGATCTGAACTGTCGCGGTTTCTTGAAGAAAGGAACAAAACCTTTAAATTATCGATAATTTCATTTTTTGCTTTTTTAGCATCAACAAGAATGTCTCCAAGGGCATCAAAAAGCGCATAAAGCGATGTTGTATGGCTTGACATAAGGGCTTTTGCTTCTTCGTTAATTTCGTCGATTGTATCTTCCAGCTGTTTTGTAAATTCCGGATTTTTATGACTGTCGCGGATATAGCCTTCTATCATGGTAATATTAAACTTGCCGTTGGCATTAAATTCTTTTTCAAATTCTTTTATCTGATCCAGACAGGCGGAGCATGCATAAACAGTGGAAGAAAATTGTGTTTTATAGTTCGGATTATTAAAAAATCCTTCTATTACAAGGTCGTTAAGCAGAGATTTTATCGGTTCTGAAAAATAGACGGTTAAGAATGTTTTTATAATTGAAAGCGGACGAATCCATGATAAAGAAAACGAAGTATTAGTATGCAAGGTGTTATTTAATTCTTCGTTATATCCGTCAAGCGGAATTATAGGCTGGTCTCCGAACAGCGATTTTAATTCGGAATTAGTCGTTGCGTCTTTTAGTTCCTGTTTAATGCGACGTTCATCGGCATCATAATATTCCTGAAAGCGTGCACTGAATTTTTGCCGCGCTGAACTTTTATAAGTAGCCATCGGCGGGTTTGCAGCAACATTTTCCTGTGCAAGGATAATTATGTTTTTCAAGGTTGCGGCAGTTATTATGTGGTTTAAGATATAAAGGATTGATTTTAAATGATGAAGAATGTCTGCCTGTTCTTTGTCTGAAGGATATTCACCTTTTCTGATTTGCATAAGGGCAATTATTGCTTTGGAAACAGCTTGAGTAATTTTTAAATTAGCAGAAAGAAAGTATAGTTCACCGAGAACTTTTTCTACAGTTTTAGGTTCTACGCACTGAAAAGAAGGTGTGTAGCTTGACATAAAACCTGTAAAGTTGCTGTCAAAGAATGTTAGTATAGAAACAAAATTGAAGCGACAAAAGTCAGAGAGCTGCATCATATCTGCAAGAACAACATCTATTTTTAAAAATTCCTGAGTATTGAGCTTTGAAACAATTCTGCTCATGTTTCTGCGCTGCGCTTCTAAAACTTTTGTAGGATTTGAATCAGCTTCGCTGATTTCTGCTTTTCTGTGTTCATAGCTTAATTGTTCAAGCTGAATCTGTTCTTCAGGTGAAAAACCGCTTATTACAAGTTTGTCTAAAAAACGTTCATTTCGTTTAACGTCTTCGCTGGCAATTGTTTCTGAAAATAAATCTGCTAGAGGTTTTGTGTGCTGATATAAAAGACGTATAGCTTCTGCAAAGCCGGGCTGAAGCTGATTATTTTTGTAAATTACCGGTTGAACTGCACGAAGTTCATAATCAACTTTTCTTAGAGCCTGTTTTTTTTGTGCTTCTGGTGAGGAACTTAAAAATAAAGTTTCAAAAAGTTCTTTCAGTAACTGTAAAATACCCATAGTATAAGTATCGGAGTAAGTTTCAAAAGTCTGTAATTTTTTCAGCGGGCTTGCAAAAACCGCTAAAAACCTGTTCGTAATCCTGTTTTGTAGCTGCATTTACAAGTTTTCTGCGTAATTCAGCTCCTCCGGAAATTCCTTTTGAATACGCACAGAAACGTTTACGCATTTCGCGGCAGGCAACTTGTTCGCCTTTGTCCTGTATCAATAAATCAAGTTCTCTGAAACCAGCATTCAGACGTTCTTGAAGGCTGATTTCTTCATAGCTGCCTTTTTCCAAGAGCTGACGCGTCTGGCGGAAAATAAACGGGTGTCCCATAGCGCCGCGCGCGAACATTACGCCAGAACAGCCAGTCTGCTCAAGCATGTGCTTTGCATCTTCCGGCGAAAAAACATCACCTGAGCCAAACACAGGAATTTTACCGTTTACAAGTTCTACGAGCTGGCGAAGAATATCCCAGTCAGATTTTCCTTCGTAGCCTTGCGCGCGCGTGCGCGGGTGTATTGTAATGGCGGCTGCCCCGGCATCAATTGCAGCAAGAGCAGCTTCTTTCCAGGTTATGTTATTTGAATCCCAGCCGGAGCGTATCTTTACAGTAACTGGAGTGGAATAAGAAACGGAAGACAGGTGGTTTGACGGCATGTTTTCGGCAACAGCATTTTTTGCAGCATCAACAACAGCTTTTACAACTTCGTAAAGCTTTTCAGGCTCTTTTGTAAGAGCAGAACCCGCTCCGGTTTTTATGATTTTAGGCACGGGGCAGCCGCAGTTAATGTCTATGCAATTTGCTGATGTTTTTTCTAAAACAAGCTTTGCCGCATCTGCCATTGACTGGGGATTTCCGCCAAAAATCTGCACAGCGTAAGATTTTTCGTTCGGGGCGCGGCTCATCAATTCTTCTGTTTTTACGTTACCTCTGGTTAATGCCTCAGCAGAAACCATTTCGGTATACGTAAAAGCCGCGCCCCCTTCAACGCAAATTGAACGGAATGCACGGTCACTGTAACCTGCAACAGGTGCCAGAAACAGGTTTCCGCTTAATTCGAGATTTCCGATTTTTACAGGATGATATAGCATTATTCCGGGAGCTTGAAAACTTTACAGCTGTTTTTCCACAACTGAACACTTAATTCTTCCAGATCCATATCAAGCATTTCTGCCAGGAATTTTGCTGTAGAAGGCAAAAATTCCGGCATACAGCGCTTGTGTGTACGATTTTGTGCTGGAATCATAAACGGGCTTTCTGTTTCAATAAGGATTCTGTCCAGCGGTACATTTAAAACTGTCTCATGCAGGTTCCTTGCATTGCGATATGTCAAATTTCCTGCAAAAGAAAAATAGATATTCATATCAAGACATTTTTTTGCATATTCTGCATTTTCTGAATAACAGTGCAGGATGGCACCAGAATCCGGCATTCTTTCTGAAAGAATATCATAAACATCTTTACCTGCATCACGATTGTGAATGATAACAGGCACATTATATTTTTGAGCCAGTTCAAGCTGGGTTATAAAAAGTTCTATCTGGGAATGTTTGTCTCCAAACTGTTTATAATAATCAAGACCTGTTTCGCCTACGGCAACAACATTAGGCAGTTTTAGTCCGTTTTCAATTTTAGAAATCCAGTCTTTTCCCGGATTTGTAACTTCAGACGGAGCAACCCCTACAGCATGGTAAAGCCCAGAGATAGATTTTAAATTATTATATACAACTTCAAAATCATGAAGACTGTTGTTAATACTTACAATACGAGTTACTCCGGCATTCTTTGCTTTTTGAATTACACGAAGTTGTTCAATAGGATCATCAAATGTTAACCCGATGTGGGCATGAGTATCAAAAAACTGCATGGCTTAACTTCCAAGAATTGTAGATAAGAGGCGGAACACCTCTGGAACATAAAAAAATAAAAACTGTATAATAATTTATACTTTTTTTATGATTTCCTACCGATAAAGATAGCATAGCTTTTTTGTGCTGTCAAATATTGGCTTTGACAGACTTTGATATAAAGATTATAATTTATTATTAGGCATATACTCTGGAGAAGAATTTTGGCAAAATCTTATAAATACAGACCGCATGACAAGAACAGCTCATTTTCATTCCGCTCAGTTTTTGGTTCTGCACTAAAAGCAACAGGTCGTTTTTTTGTTTCTGTTTTTCATTTGTTTGATAACAAGTTGACTATTATGATTGTTCCCCATTCTCAGGGAAAGGTAATCAATTTCCAGACGAATGTTTTTGCTGTTATTTTAGGAATTGTTCTTGTTGCCGGTGTAGTTTCTTCTTTCTTCTATTTTAATAAGCAGGTTGTTAGTTCTAATAATGAAATTGTCCGCCTGATGAATGAAAACAGACAGACTATTGCAAGCCTTGATGAACTTCGTGATGAAAACAATAATCTTTTGCAGACTGCAAAGCGTTTCCAGGAATCATTGACACAGTCACTTTCTATTCTTGGAATGAATCAGTCTGATCCTATAGCTAAAGCGGCAGTTAAAGACAGTGACCTTTCTTCATTGTTTGATACACAGGATATGGCTTCCGGTATTTTGCGTGAAACTTCAGACATCAGACAGCTGACAACATATCTTGATAATGCCGTTCAGCCTTTGGAACAGATTGGTAAAATGCTTGAAAGTCAGAATTCTTTGTTTACAGACATTCCGAGTATCTGGCCGGTTCAGGCAAAGAATGCACATATTTCTATGGCTTTTGGACCTGCAATCCATCCGATTACAGGTCAGTGGTACATTCACAAAGGCATTGACTTTTCTACCTGGCGTTCCGGAGATCCTATTATTGCTCCAGCAAACGGACAGGTTGTAACAGTAGGTTATAATTCAAGCCTTGGAAATTACGTAATCATTAAACACAAATACAGTATCTATACACGTTATGCCCACATGTCTACAATTCGTGTAAAAAAAGGACAGATGGTTTCTCAGAAAGAAGTTATCGGTTTAATTGGTAACACTGGTGTAACAACTGGTCCGCATTTGCATTACGAAGTTCACATTGGTTCAGATGTTGTAGATCCAATTAAGCATATCAACGTAAAACTTTCAAATTAGTATTTTATGAGTAACCGAATCGATGATATTTCTATCAATACTTTTATAGGCTCCGGCTCTGCTATATCTGGAGATATAAGGGTTAATGGTTTTGTCCGTGTTGACGGCGATATTGATGGAAATTTTGAAACCAGTGGCAGTGTAATAATCGGCGAAAAAGCCCGAATCCGTGGAAATGTAAGTGCAAAAGTAGCCATCATAGGCGGAATTGTTTTGGGTGATGTAACGGCTGTAGAAAGTGTAAAACTTCTATCTTCTTCTACTGTAATCGGTGATGTAATAACCCGCCATATTCAGATTGAAGATAAGGTTATTTTTCATGGTCACTGCATAGCGGTTGAAGATGATTCTGCATTTGAAGAAAAATCAGAAAAATATCTTGATTCGAAGGCTGTAAGAAGTAAGGTATTACGCTGATGGATTCAATAAGCGCATTAAATAATTCATCACTATATTTTAATGCAGCTCAATCTGCCGCGGCGGAATCTAAACGAAAAGAAAAAGCCGCTTCTGCATCTTCAGCAAAAAAAACAGTTTTTGGAAAACTTTTAGAAGCCGGTAAAGATACTGAAAAAGCCTTTTTAATAGAACAGGGATTACCGCCGGAAATTGCGGGGCTTTCGGAAGAAGAGGCAACCGTATTTTTAAAAGATGCCGTGGATATGGCTGGTGATGAACTTTTGGAAAAAATGACCTCAGAGGCTTTTTCTAAATATCGTACAAAAGTCAAGCAATTCATCGGCTATATAGTAAAAAATAATTTTTCCATAGAACAGCATAAACGATACGGTTTTAACAGAAAAGGTAAACCGCGTGATCCTGCGGTTCAGGTACAGGTAATAAACCAAAAACTTGATAATCTTGCGGCGGATTTGCTTTATAATCACATGGATAAGTTGAAAATTCTTGCAAAAGTAGGCGAAATTAACGGACTGCTTGTAGATTTATACGCGGTTTAGATATTATTATAGAACAGATAATGATGCCTTATTTTTTTCAGGCGTTTTTTATTTTTTATAAAAAGGTTTTATTATGAGTGATATTTTTGAAAATGATATAGATGACGAATCTCTGGACATAGAAGCTTTGGAAAAAGCTGCAATGGAAGATGAATCAGAGGCAGAATCTCAGGATAGCGAAGATTTTGTATATCCTTCACCTTTATTCCGATTAAAGCTTGAATATTCCTGCGAAGGTGTTTATGCAACACTAAAAGACGGCATGAAAGAACTTGAAGCAGGCTCGTTTGTCATTATTCCTACAAGATATGGTAAAGATTTGGCCAGAGTAATGGGAAAAGTTAATGTTCCTGTAGGAATAAAAGCTTCTGATGTTATTACTGTGGAACGCATTGCAACTGAAGCGGATCTTGAACATGCGCGTGAATTAAAGGAAAAAGAAGCAGAAGCTTTTAAGGTTTTTAAAGAAAAAGTAAAGGCTCATAACCTTGCAATGAAGTTAATTACAACTCATTTTTTGGTTGATGAACAGAAGGTTTTGTTTTTCTTCAGTTCAGACAACCGTGTAGATTTTAGGGAACTTGTTAAAGATCTGGTTTCTGTTTTTAAAATGCGTATTGAATTAAGGCAGGTTGGCGTTCGCGATGAATCAAGAATTACAGGTGGCCTTGGTGTTTGTGGAAGACCTTATTGCTGCCATGCTGTTTCTGATAAATTAAAACCGGTTTCTATCCGTATGGCAAAAGACCAGAATCTTTCTTTAAATTCCATGAAAATTTCCGGTTTGTGCGGCAGGCTTTTGTGTTGTCTTGCTTACGAATACAACTGGTATGCAGAGGCCAGAAAAAAACTGCCTTCTGAAGGTGTAACTGTTTTTTACGATGGAACAAAATTCAGAATTACTGAAATAAACTTTATTTCTTCAATGATAAAAATGAGTGGAGATGATGGCCGTATTATTGAAGTAAATGCAAATCGTTTTTACAAAGATAATAATTACTGGAAGATTAACTGATAACTGCGATTAATTCTGTGGAGTCTGGATTAAATTCTTCTTTTTTGTAATTGCTGTAGAACTGAAAATTTTTAAATCCTACTTCTTTTGCAAAAGTAATGATTTCGTTTTTTTTGAGCGGATAAATTTTTTTATCTTTGAATACCGGATTTGTGTGTCCGTTTCCTGACGTAATTTCCTGATCTAAGAGTCTGGTTCCGTCGTTCAAGGTTTTTATCTGTGTTTTAAATGTTATTCTTATATTGGAAATATCCGGCATTTGTTCAACGGGTTGTTTTATACGTTCAAAATTACGCAGTTTTAGGATAAGCTTGCCGTTTTTAGCAAGAAGTTCTTTTGTATCAAAGAAAAATTTTCGGATTAAAATTGGATCGTCAATTAATTCTATGCGGTTATCAAGACAGGAAATAATATTGTAGAAGCCTTTGCCAAGGAAGCGGTTAATTTCTAAAGTTGACATTAGGAAAAAACGAACGGTCATCAGCTGTGTGCGTCTGTGTCTGTTTGCAGAGTCCAGTAATTCTTTAAATGGTTCAACTCCTGTAACATCAGCACCTTCTTTTGCAAGAGAAATTTCAAACATCCCTGTTCCGCAGCCGATTCGCAAAAATTTTACAGGTTTTTCATAGCATGCACTTTCTTCACTAAAAAAATTTATTTGCTCTTCTGTGACCGGATATACTTCATCATAATATTCTACAATATTTTGAATTTTTTCCATAATAATTAAAATTATACGATAGAAACATGAAAAATCAAATAAAATTTCAGAAGAGTACAAATAACCGGCTAAAGATTATTAGATAAGCCTGAATTGAACGCAAAGAAAGAAATAAAACTGTACGCAAAGAAAGCGGCAGATTTTTATTCTAGCTGCCGCAGTTTGCTATTATTTTAAAGGTATATGCCACATAACCATGATTGTTTTTAATTTCCATTGAGTGCCTTCACGAACCTGCACTAAAACTTCCTCATTGCTGTAATCGTCATTTTTGAATTTTCTGTCACGTGAAATAACAGCATTAATCATAAGATTCTGTCTGTTTTTTAAATGCATCTGGAACATTGGCGAAAGAGAAAAAGTAACAAAATCAGGATCGTAAGGTTTGTAAACATCATCAAAGTATTTTTCTGAATACCAGCCGCTGGCCGAACCGATTATACCAAGCATTGCATGTGATGGATTGTTATACATATGTGCAAGCATTATAGAGCTTTTGTATTTCCAGCCGTTTACAGAATTATTTTCTGAACCGCATTTCCATATTTCTTTGTCATCAGCACCGGTAAAGCCAACATAGGTTGAAGAGAATTTTCCCTGAAGCAGATTTCCTTTTGGTAATGGAGCTGTAACGGTTGCTTCGCCGCCATACTGATAGGCTATTCCTGATAAAGAAGTTTTGCGTTTATATTCAGCTTTTGTATAGTCATACAGACCGATGTTTTTAACTTTTGAGCTGTAATTCCAGGCAGTTTGAGTCCCAGCAAAGGCCTGTAAAGTTAAGAGCGGAGTTATTGAGACCGAATACTGAATGCCTGAACTAATTCCTGTAGGATTTAAAGAAGAAATCCAGTGGTAATTTGTTGAAATAAGAGCCGGGTGTGCAGGTTTTTCATTCTTGTCCGGGAAAGAGATTTTTTTGTGGACGTCAACAGAAATTGCCGCAACAGGCAAAAACATTACCGGGACATCGCGTAAATACCATTTATCAAGTTTTGAATAACCTGAACGGGCAAGCTGTTCTCCGGGAATTGTCATAGTTATAACATCAAGATTAAGGTCGAATTTTGGTTCTGCAAATGAAAAATAAGTTAAAGAACCAAGTACGATAAGTGAAATAGTTGTTTTCAGAAGTTTTTTCATAGAAATTCCTTATTTGTTAAGCATGTTTACATATTTAGAAAAATTAAGTCAAGTTTTTTGTTTTTAAAATCATGCTATTTTTATGATTTTTCTGTTAATTCTGTAAAAAACTTGACATGTTACCGAACGTTCGGTATATTTTCTGTTACCGAACATACGGTAACTTATATGTACTGGATGCCGTAGTGCAGCCAAATGGAAGATTCTTAAATGGCAAGAAAAGAAAATTCTAAACTGACAAAAGAAATTATTCTGGATGCGGCCTTTTCTTTTTTGGAAGAGCCTAAATTTACGGAATTTTCTATGAATTCGCTGGCTTCAAAACTGAACGTTACAAAACCAGCGATTTATCGCCATTTTACAAACAAAGAAGCTGTTTTTGATGCAATGGAAAATCGGGTTATCGAAAATCTTTCTGTATTTTTAAAGGAAATCAATCCTGAAAATACCGCTGACCCGAAATCTAAAAAAGCACTGGCTTCTGCAATTGAATATTTTATACAGAATCCAACGCATATAAATTATCTGATTGCCCAGCTTTCTTCCAATCCGAATTATGAAGAACACATGTTCAAAAAAATGACCGACCAGAAAATCCCGTTTATTCTGGAAGGCGGAGGTTTTTCTTATTTAGAAAGATTTACTTCAAACATTGCAAATCTTTCCAGACATGTTTTTTCAGGAATGACGATTTTTTATTTTGTCAAACTGCGCGAAGAAGCTGCTAAACGCGCACAAATTTCAGAGACATCATTGGATTTTGGTGAAAAACTTGTAAAAATTATTTTTTCAGGGCTTTCAGGAACTACTTCAAAAGAAAATACAATGCATCCTTTAGTAATTTCTAATGAACGTAAGGAAGAGTTATTTGAAATTTGCAAAATACCAGAAAATCTTTTCCCGAAAGAAAATAAAATTTTTACAGCTTTGGCTTCTGTTATTGAAAAGTATAAAATTACTGGGGTTACTGTTGAACGCATAGCCGCTGAACTAAATATGGCAAAATCTTCTCTTTATGAATATTTTGATAACAAAAATGAGATGATTAAGTGTCTTATTAATAAGGAACTTCAGATTTTGCAGACTATAATCATTGAAAACAGTACCGAAGCAAAAAACTTTACTGAATATATTTATATCCTTATGGCTTCTGAATTGGAATATTTTACCCACAGGCCTTCAATTATTCCTATTTGCGGATGGCTTTTAATGAATAATGGTGAAGTTTCCAATGAGAATTGTGAAAAATACGAATGCGAGGATAATTTTTCAGTATGGGAAAAAAATCTGCCGCAATTTACCGATACACCTGATTTAGGCTTTAAGTATCCGGCTAAATTGATTACAGACTGGATAAAATGTCTGCCTGTAGCTTTTCTTGTTCATACAAAGGGCAAAAATTTAACCGAAGAAAACCGCATGAAAGGTTTCATGCTGATGATAGATTATATTTTGTATGGAATTAATGGAAATGAAGCTGTCTATTCTGGCAGTTCTGTTTCTAACGGAGGAAATAAATGAAAAAAATATTTGGCTTGGCTTTGTTTTATTTTGCAGCAGCAATGTTTGTTTTTGCGCAGAATTCAAGCAGCACTTCAACTGCCACGGCCACTAGCGAAAGTAATGGAACGGAAATTTCAAATACAGAAGTTGTAAAACTTTCGATTGATGAAGCTGTTAACTATGCATTACAAAACAGCCGTACGCTTAAAAGTAATGATATTGATCTGGAACTTAAAGAACGCGCTTCAAAATATTCATGGAACGTATTTTTACCGACCTTGCAGGCAACCGGGACAATGAGCCGTACCAATGAGTTTTCGCCTGCAACGGCTGCAAGTAACAAGTTGATGAATCAGCTTTCCGGCGGAATGGTACCTGCAAAGACCGGCTACGACAAAGAGGAAGACAGATGGTCAACGGTTGGTTCGCTTTCTGCCAGCTGGAATTTTACACCTGCCTATATTGCGAAAATTAGAATTTCAAAAGCACAGTATGAAGCAGGACTTGTTACATGGGAAAAGTCTCAGAAAGAAACAATTACTAATATTAAAAAAGCATATTATGGGCTTCTGCTTCAGCAGGAAAGTTTAAAAATCAAGAAGACAAGTCTTGAAAATGCACGCAGAAGAATGATTCAGGCACAGACAAACTTTAAAAACGGTTCAATACCTGAAATTCAGTTTTTACAGACACAGGTTAATTATGAAAATACAAAACCTGATGTAGATTCTGCAGAACAGTCTCTGGTTCAACAGGAAGACTTGTTTGCCTTTATGATTGGTCTGCCGGTAGGAACAAAATTTGAACTGACAAGTTCAATAGAACCTGTTTACGTGGATGTAGAAACAGAAGAACTTCTTGCAAAATATGCAGAAAATGACTTGCAGATAAAATCTCTCAAAAAGAATATAGAAGCGGCAAAACTTGGAATAACGGCAAATGATTTGTCAACCTGGGTTCCAACACTTGCATTAAACTACGCATATCAGCCGGTTTACATGGGCAATGAAGGTGCCTGGCATTTTTCAAAAGATTTAGGTAAAGACAGTGCATGGTATGATTCCGGTTCATTCAGTGCAAGCCTTGTATGGAATATTACTAATATGCTTCCGTGGTCTTCTAACCGCCAGCAGGCTAAAGACTATAAACAGCAGCTTGTTCAACTTCAGCTCAACATAGAAACATTAAAAGAAAATCAGAAAGTTCAGGTAAGAAAAGCCGTTGATACATTACATCAGGCAAAGGAACAGATTGATGCAATGGGACGTAACGTAAAGGTTGCACAGCGTGCTTATGATATGACGGTTCGCTCTTATCAGAGCGGTACAACAGAACTTCTTGATTTGCGTGATGCAGAAGCATCGCTTAATCAGGCAAAACTTGGACAAATCAATCAGAAATTTCAATACATTTCTGCTTTGATGGATTTGGAAAACACATTGAATGTTGACCTTAAATAATAAAATTGAAACGGGAATAATTTGGAGGAATATATGAAACAAACAGTAAAATCTGTATTTCTGGCAGCTTTGACATTGGCAGTATTTGCATTTACAGGTTGTGGAGCAAAGAAATCAAAATCTGCCAAGCCGGAAGGAACAGCGAAAGAAGCAGAAACAATTTATGCGGTTTCTACATATAAAACAGTAGAAGGCAATCTTGATGATTACCTTGAATTTGGCGGAGATGTAGCTTCGGTAAATGAAGTTATGGTTTTACCGGATCAGGCAGGAAAGATTACAAATGTTCTTGTAAAAGTCGGCGACATGGTTAAAAAAGATCAGGTTATTGCATATGTCAACCCGCTTCGTGCAGGTGTTGTTTATAACGACAGTCCGGTAAAAGCTCCGATTGCAGGAAGAGTTACATCATTACCGGTAACAGTTGGTTCAACAGTTTCTCAGTCTTCTTCTGTTGCAAAAGTTGCCCGCACAGATGAGCTTGAAATACGCATTTCAATTGCAGAACGCTTTATCAGCAGAATTGCAGACGGTCAGAAAGCAACCCTTACATTTGACGCATATCCAGGAGAAACTTTTGGAGCAAAGGTATTTGAAATAAGCCCTGTTCTTGATACGGCAACACGTACAATGGGTGTAAAACTCAGACTTGATCCGCCGGATAACCGCGTAAAAGTCGGTATGTACGGAAGAGTTCGCCTTATTACGGAAACTACAAAGGATGCAATTATCATTCCATCTGGAGCAATCGTTACCCGAGAAGGAAAAGAATACGTATTTGTTTTGAACGAAGAAACAAGAAATGATGAAAATCCTACAGTTAGATTTCAACCGGTTCACAAAGGAATTTCTGTTGATAACAAAGTTGAAATTACTGAAGGCCTGAAAGCTGGTGATGAAATTGTTGTAAAAGGATATTCATTGCTGAGCAACGGTGCAAAGGTAAAAATTATTACTGCGAACTAAAGAAGAATGTAGAGTTAATGCCGATTTTTCAAGCACTTTGGCAGATGTATAAGCATTCTTAAAAAACTGATGAATAAAGATCTGCTAAATAAAAGGAGATTTTTTAGATGACAATTTCTGAAAGATGTGTAAATAAACCGACCACAACGTTCCTTGTTTTTTTGATGGCCGTTTTGCTCGGTATTTATTGTATATTTAAACTTCCTGTAGACATGTATCCTAAAATGGATTTGCCATACATGATTGTATACACAACATATGATGGAGCAGGTCCTGAGGAAGTTGAACAAAGTATTACGCGAACCATGGAAAGTACGCTTTCTGGTCTTTCCGGGTTAAAAAATTTGCAGTCCCGCTCTATGTCTGGAACAAGTCTTATATTCCTTGAAATGGATTATGGTACAAACCTGGATTCCACGACAAATGAAATACGAGACAAAATTGATATTATAAGACGGTATTTGCCGGAAGATGCGGACACTCCAATTACAATAAAAATGGATCCTGCCATGATGCCGATTATGATGCTGTCCTTGAAAGGTGCAAGAACTCCAGAGGAATTGCGTACATATGCCGAAGATGTTCTCCAGCCGCGGCTTGAACAGTTGGACGGTGTAGCTTCCGTTTACGTTGCAGGTGGTCGTCAAAGAGCTATAAACGTTGATATTCCACGAGACCGTCTTGAAGCCTACGGACTTTCAATTTCAACTGTGGCCCAGATGATTGGTGCGCAGAACGTTCAGTCATCAGGTGGTACAATTTCGTCTGAAGAAACAAACTATTCAATTAAAACAAGCGGAAAATATCAGAGTATTGATGATTTAAAGAATACGGTTATTTCTTATAAAGTTGGTGAAGATGATTCTCAGACAAGAACAATTCGTTTGCGCGATGTTGCAGATGTTTATGACGGATACAAAAAAGAATCAACGCTTGCTTATCTCGACGGTGAATCCTGCGTAATTCTTATGGTTCAAAAGCAGTCCGGAAAGAATTCCGTTACGGCAGCTAAAAACGTAAGAAAAGCCTTAAAAAGATTGAACGAAGAATTACCGAAGGATGTTGAACTTACTGAAACATCAAATACAACTGATATCATCGAACAGACAATTACTGAAGTAGTAAAATCAGTTGTACAGGGAGCTTTGCTTGCAATCCTTGTTTTGATTATTTTCTTGCGTTCATTTAAGTCAACTTTGATTGTAGGTCTTTCTATTCCAATTTCTGTATTTATTACATTAATGTTCATGTATTTCCAGGGACTTACTATAAACATGGTTTCTATGGCTGGTTTGCTGCTTGGTATCGGTATGCTTGTAGACAACTCAATTGTTGTTTTGGAAAATATCTATGCTTACCGCCAGAGAGATGCAAAACCACGTGTAGCTTCAATTCTTGGTTCTCAGGAAATGGTTACTTCAATTACAGGTTCTACGCTTACTTCAATCTGTATTTTTGCTCCTATGCTTATGTTCAAAAAAACATTAGGTATTATGGGACAGATGTTTAACGATTTGGCTTGGACAATTATTTTTTCTCTTTCTTGTTCTCTCTTAGTAGCAATGTGCCTTGTACCTGTACTTACTTCAAGCTACATGAAGATTGATAAGATTGACACAACAAAGAAAAACGGTTCCGGAAAACTTGCAGATTTTACTTACTGGCTGAACGGATTGTTTAACCGCTTTTTTGCATGGCTTGACGGAGCTTATGCGAAAGGAGTCGCCTTTGTTCTTCATCACCGTAAAATGGCATTGTGGTCACTTGTTATATTATTTATCCTTTCGTGTGCTTCAATTAAAGTAATCGGTATTATCTTTATGCCGAATTCAGGCTCTAATACTGTAGAAGTTCAATTTACATTGCCACAGGGTTCAAAACTTGAAGTTACAAATGACACAATTCATGAATTCCAGAATCTGGCTATGCAGGAACTGAAAGGCGTAAAATACTGTTCTTTCACAGCTGGCGGTACAAGCGTTATGTCTGCAAGCTCTGAAACAAATAAAGGTTCAATTACATTTACTCTATATCCTCCAACCTGGAAAGAACCTGCCGAAACTACAATTTTTGGAAAGAAAATTACATATAACAAAACATTTAAGCGCGATAAAGATTGGGATAATGAAAAGACTGCAAAGGAAAAGCTTAGAAAATACTTTAACAGCTTCCCTGGTGTAGATCTTATTTTTGCATCAAACGCAAACAATGCTTCCCAAAAGGGTGATATCAGCATTGCTATAAAATCTGACGATTTAACTCTTGTACGTGAATACGCTGCATTGGTTGAAAAAATGCTCAAGGAAAAAGGCGGCGATTATGTTCAGGAGGTTACTTCTGATCAGGAAGAAGGACTTCCGGAAGCTACAATTGTTGTAGACCGCGACAAAATGTATGAATTCGGTTTGAATATTGTTTCAGTTGCAGGAGAAATTAGCGGTGCAATTAACGGAAAAACAGCAAGCCGCTATACAGAACTTGGAAAAGATATTGATGTTGTTGTAAGGCTTTCCGAAGAAGATAAAACGCGCCTTGACGATTTGGATTCAATTTCTGTTGTAAATTCAAAAGGCCAGAGGATTCCGCTTTCAAGTTTTGCACATTACGAAGAAACTACAGCACCTGTTACAATTTACCGTGAAAATCAGGCACGTATTATACACGTACGGGCAAATCGCCTCGAAGGAATGTCGCTTGGAGTTTGTCAGGCTGGTGTAAAAAAATTGCTTGCTGACAATATTCCAAAAGAAGAAGCCGTATCTGTTCAGCTTGGTGGTCAGATGGAAGACGTTATGGAAGCCGTTACAAACTTCGGTATGATTATCATAATGGCGGCATTGCTTGTATTTGTTGTAATGGCAAGTCAGTTCGAATCATTGCTTGATCCGTTCATCGTAATTCTTACTATTCCGCTTTCGTTCATTGGTGTAATTATGATTTACGGAATTACAAGAACACATCTTAACGTTATAACGATTATGGGTATGCTTGTTCTTATCGGTACAATCGTAAATAACGGTATTGTATTGGTTGACTATACAAATCTTTTGCGTAAGCGTGGTATGCAGCTTGAAGAAGCCTGTATAGAAGCAGCCCGAAACCGTCTGCGTCCTATTTTGATGTCGACTTTAACCACTGTAATTTCTCTTGCGCCAATGGCATTCTTCCCTGGTGAAGGTTCTCAGTCAATGCAGCCGATTTCCCTTACTGTATTTGGTGGAATGACATTCGGTTCTTTAATGACTTTGTACATCATGCCTACGATATACTTTATCTTTAACAACCGCAGATTGCAGAAAGCCGAAAAAAAGCGCAGAAAGCAGCTGATAAAAGAAGGTAAATTATCTCTGGCAGAAGAAAAAAAGCGCATTAAGGAAGAAAAACGCCGTGCTAAACTTGAAGCAAAAGCAGCAAGAGCGGCCAAAGACTTAGAGGAGTTTGAAAATGGGTTATCTTGAAAACATAAAAATTCATGCCGGTGTACAGAAACGTGTTGAAATAATTTTTTCTCAGGCAGTTGAAGAAGACTTTATTTCAGAATTCAAGGAAGCCGGCGTTGGTTCAAAATATACAAAACTTGCAAATGTAATGGGCGCAGGTTTTTCTAACCCGCGCTTAGGAGATTCAATTTGGCCGCAGCTTAATATGATGTACATAATTTATTGCAGCGAAGAAGATTGTGCGAAGATAATTGCAATAGTAGAAAAACTTCGCGAACAGTACATGGGCGAAGGAATTGCCTGTTTTGTAAGCGAATCAACAGAAGTGTAAATACAGAGGTATAACTATGGCAATATTAACGTTGACAAGGGAATCCGGTTCCCTTGGAGATGAAATAGGAATGTTGATTGCACGCCGGCTGGGATATACTTTTTACGATAAACATGAAATCGAACGGCGGATTATTGCAAAAGGTCTGCCCAAAGAAGAGTTCATGAAATATGATGAGCGAAAGCCTAACTTTCTTGACCGCTTTGCAAAAAACCGCGATAAATATTTGAATTATCTGAGCATGGTCATTCTGGAAATCGCAAAACAGGGAAACTGCGTAATTATGGGGCGTGGGGCCTTCCTGTTTTTGCGCGATGTACCGAATCATATTACCCTGCGTTTTGTTTCTCCTATGGAAGCAAGAATAAAGAGGATAAAAGAACTTAAAAACATAGAAAGCGACAAGGTTGCGCAGGAGCTGCTTGAAAAATCTGATAAGCGCAAGCGGGATTTTTATAAGAGTTGTTTTAAGTATGATCTGACAGGCGATCATACATTGATTCACGCAACAATAAATACTTTTTCGCTTAATCCGGATTTACTTGCAGAAATGATTACAGCCGGAATTAAAAACAACATGATGGACAGTGTTGAAGAAGCCGGAAAACAGCGTGTAGAAGAATTGATTTTAGCCCAGCAGATGACAAACAAACTTATTTTTGAGCATAATCTTCATATTGATGAATTGTGGGTTATTGTTCGTGATAAGGTAATTACACTAAATGGTGTTACAGCCTTCCATGCAACAGTGGAACGGGCACAGACAATTCTTGAGAGTGAATACAATGGTTATAAAGTTGAATCATTTATTCACTGCGTACAGGACAACAGGTTTTCTAAAGCGTAGGTTTTTGTGCAGCAAGGCGAAAATCCTTATTGCCGCGCGTGCTAAAGCACGCGCGGCAATAAGGAATGGCAAATACACTATTTGTCAAACGTGATTGAAATAATTAAACAGCTTGTATAGCAAAAATCCCCGCCAAAATAAAATTTGATAGATTAAATTTTTGAAAGTATAATAAAAAGTATGGTAAATATTTTGCCCGTAGCCAGTGGAAAAGGCGGAGTTGGAAAAACTTCTCTTTCCATAAATCTGGCAATACTTCTTGCACAAAGTGGAAAAAAAGTTGTTTTAGCCGATTTTGATTTAGGCGGGGCAAACCTGCACACTTTGCTTGGTCTTAAGAATAATCACGCGGGAATAGGAAATTTTATTTATAAGCAGACAGACTCATTTGAATCATTATATCAGGAAACAGGCATTCCCAATTTGCGATTTATAGCCGGAGACTGTCTTTTTCCTGGAACGGCAAATTTAGGTTTTTTTATAAAAAATAAAATTGTAAAAGAAATTAAAAACTGTGATGCAGACTATTTTATTTTAGACTTAGGTGCCGGTTCTGCGTACAATACACTTGATTTTTATCTTTTAACATATAATTCAATTCTTGTTACAACTCCAGAAATCACTTCGATTTTGAATGCCTATTCATTTTTAAAGGCAGCATCTTTCAGGTTTTTTACCAGATTGTTCAAAGCAAAAAGCGAAGAGCGGAATTTTATTCAGGAATTTATTCAGCAAAGTACAGCCGGAGTAGAAACCTCCTTTGTAGATTTAATCCAGAAATTCTCAGAAGTTTTTCCGGAAAGTGGTGCAAAAGCCTGCGAAGAAATGAAAAAGTTTTGTCCTCAGGTTATCATAAATATGGGAAACACCGTAGAAGACTTGGAGATGGCAAAGCGGCTCAGGAACCTTGCACAAAAAAAACTGAATATTACAGTTGAATTTGTAGGTTTTATTCCGCGGGATTCAGAACTGCCGCTTTCTATAGCAAGAAGAAAACCTCTTGTGCTTACAAACCCATCCTGTAAGTTTGCCCTTCAGGCTAAGGCCGCTGTACAGAGGATAGAAAAGCATAGTTACGGTTATAACGAAATGTATGAAATGGATTTTGAACACGATGACATGGAAGAACTTTCCAAGGAGTTCAGTCAGCTGGGATAAAATAAAAAGTGATAAAAACCACTTTTAAAAAACGGAGATAATATGAATATTGAAGCAACTTCTGGCAGATTAAAAGAAATCAGCCAAAATATAGAACAGGTTTTTCTTTCACTTGCAGACCGTTTTCCGTCCTTGCTGAACAGTAAAGGCGGAACTTCTCTTGAAGAACTTGTAGATGTTTTACAGTCACTTAAACAAAGCAGTGATAAATCAGCCCTGACGGAAGAAAATCTTTTTAACGGTTTTGAAACAAGATATTCTTCTTTGTATCAGAATTTAAACAAAAAAATTGATGACCTTAATGAACTGGATTCAATGGTAAAAGAAATTAAAAACGATTCTGAAGAGATGGAATTAATTACCTTGAATGCCATGGTAATTTCTATAAAGTCTGGCGAAAAAGGTCTGGCTTTTTCCTGCATTACAGAAAACTTAAAGCGGCTTTCTAATCAGATGCTCCAGTATGCAAATCATCTTTTAACGGAAGAAAATGAACTTTTAAAAAACATTTCTGATTTGGAAACAATAATAAAAGCAGTTCTTGATTCTCAGAAAAAGCTTGTATTTCTGGGAAATTCTTCTAACGAAGGTTTGCAGGAACTTATAGGTAAATCATCTTTGGATTTAAATGGAATGAGCAGCATGACTTCTGAAGTTTACGGTCCGATACAAAAAACAATGGAAGGCTTGCAGCTTCAGGATATAATCCGACAGGCACTGGATCATGTTTTGCTCTGTTTAAAAGATTATTCTGTTATTCCGGAAAACGGTACATTCGAGGAAAAACTGGATGCACTTTGTTTTGATATAGAAATTCTTCAGATTTCCCAGTCTGTACTTGCAGATATAATTATGCAGCTGCAGGAAATGACTAATATTTTCAACAGCAACTGGACTCTTTTAACTAAAATGCTTAACGATATTGAACAGAAGAAAAATGAGTTCCTTGCAAAATATCTTGCAGAAGGCGGCGATACTTCAGAAAGCATGCTTGTTGCCATTGAACGTATTCAGTCTAATTTTTCTGTAATAATTGAAGAATTCAATAACTTTCAGTCTTCACAAAAGAACCTTGAATTTACATGTCAGAGCATTACTCAATGGGCAAACAGCATGAACCGTACATTTGAAGATTTAAATCCAGTTATTTCAAACCTTCACCATGTTCGTGTAATGCAGGGAATTGAAGTTGCAAAAAATGAAGCAATTTCGAGTGTTCGTGATTCCGTAACTGATATGGATAATTACATAAAATCTGCAAATAATTCTCTTGATGGAATGCAGAAACTTTTACTGGCATTTTCAGAAGATACAAAAGAAATATTGTCTGATTTTACAAAGCACATAGAAAATGACAACAAGCAGATGAAAGTATTGAAAAATGAAAAATCAGCTTTCTTTAGTCATCTTGGTAACGGTTACACGCAAATTTCAGATATTTTGCATAACTTCCGTGCATTGCCGGTTGGTTTTGAACAGGAATGTGTAAAAGTTCAATCTGATTTAAGTGTTATAAATTCTTTAAGCAGCAATTTAAAAACTATAGATGAAGAAATTAAACAGTCCATAGAAGAACTTCAGGAAAACAAAATTACTTTGCTGAAAGAAAATAATATAATTGACTGGGAAATCCGCAATAACCGGTTGAAAGAATTAATAACCCATTTTACTATTACGGCTCACAAAGAAGCAGCCGGAAAAATCGGTGGCTTTGGGATTGAAAAAGAAGGCGCAAAATCAGGCGAAATTACATTTTTTTAGCGCAGTTTTAGTCTGATTTAGAAAATAGTTTTATAGGGATTTTGGAAAATTGCTGAAAGCGAGTATTTTCTGGTTCCCTAAATTGTAATTGCCTCAAGTTCAGCATTTATTGATTCAAGGATTTTTTCCAAATCCAAGACAAGAATAAATTTATCATCCAGTTTTCCAACGCAGGAAATGAATTCCTGACGGTTTGGCATAACTCCGTAGTCTGCCGTGTCAGCCGGTATAATTTCTAAGGGTGTTACAACATGTACGGAATCTGAAAGAATTCCAACTGTGAGTGTATGTCCTGAACTTTGGTTAATTTCTGTAACAATTATGGAATTTTTTTCTATTGGTTTTACCGGTTCAAAGCCAAACATAATGCGCAAATCCATAACCGTTACAACTGTTCCGCGAATATTCATTACGCCTTTTAAATAAGGCAGGGATTTTGGTACGGAAGAAATCTGTTCGTAATTTAAAACTTCTTTTACGCTTGTTACTGGTAATGCAAAATTTCCAGAACCAAGGGCAAAAGTAAAATAATTGCTGGTTGCAGTATTTTCGTTTTCGGCCATAACTTTTTCTCCTTGTACCGCTGCCTGATATTGCCTGTTTGTATCACTGCAGGCTGCGTAAAATGCGCACAAAATTGCAGATTCTCTACTAAATAGAATATAGCATTTTGAGTTAAATTCCAGAAAAATTAGATATTTAAATCGGATTGGAATAAAATAATAAGTAAGAGGAAATTATGGGCACAGCAAAAGAAAAAGTTGTAAAATGGGAAGGTTCCCTGGGAATTGAACAGGCTCTTTCCTTAAAAGACGAATTGATGAAAGCTTTTGAAAGCAGCAAGAAAGTGGTTTTAAATCTTTCTGCTGTTGAAGATATTGATTCTACAACTATTCAATTGATTATTGCTGCGCAAAAAGAAGCAGAAAAACGTGCTGTTGCCTTTAAAGTTGATACAAATATTCCTGCGGCATCTGGATATTTCTTTGCACTTTTGAATTTACCGCTGATAAATTCAGCACATTCAGAAAAGTCTGAAAAGGAATAAAAATGGGAACATCTATAGACCAAATATCTTCCGTTTTTTTTGATGAAGCAAATGAATTACTCGATGACCTTGAAAGTCAGCTTTTAACTCTGGAAGAAAATCCCCAGGATCAGGAAGTTATTGGTGCTATTTTTAGAGCAATGCATACAATAAAAGGCTCTTCCGGAATGTTTGGTTTTGAAGCCATACAAAAATTTACCCATGAAATTGAAAACGCTTTTGATTTAGTTAGAAGTGGTGTTATCCCTGTTACAGAAGATTTAATAGCAATTACACTTGCTTCCCGTGACCATATTAGAAGCATGCTTGGTGCAGAAATTACCGCAGAAATTCAAGCAGAATCAGAAAAAATACTTTCGCAGGTGCATGAATATATAGCAAACTATAAAGGCGGAAATGATTCTACAGAAAAAACTGGTGGAGAGGTTGCAAAGAAAGATGCGCCTGGCAGTTCAGATTCTGCGGATGCAGGTGCCACAGATAAAACAGATTCTGCAAATAGCAAAAATGACGAAACTGAATGGAAGATAATTTTTAAGCCTTGCCGCTCAATAATGATGAACGGAACAAGACCTGAACTTCTTGTAAAAGAACTGGCAGAACTTGGAAAAGCTACGGTAAAAACATTTACAGATGAAATTCCTGCATTAAGCGAAATAAATCCTGAAGACTGTTATCTTTCCTGGGAAATTTCTTTGAAAACAGAAAAATCCAGAGAAGATATAGAAGGTGTTTTTATTTTTCTGGATACGGAATCAAAGGTATCTATTGAAAAGCTTGGAAAAGAAAAAGCAGAAAATATAGAAGCAGAAAAACCGGCAGATGAAAAAACGGCTCAAGCACAATCACAGCAGGAAGGAAAAGCTCAGGCAGATTCTAGTGCGAAGCCGGCTGAAAAAGCGCAGCAGACAGCAAATTCTTCTTCACCTTCTGCCGGAGGCGGACAGGCTCAGGCTTCTGGCAATGCCGGCTCTGGAAATCAGACAATCCGTGTAAATTCTGAAAAACTTGATCTTCTTATTGATCTAGTCGGCGAAATGGTAACGTTTAATGCGCGGCTTGCACAGATTGCGCAGGAAAATCCTAATCCTCAGCTTACAGCAATAAGTGAATTAAGCGAACGCCTTGTTTTTGGTCTGCGTGATACAGCAATGGATATGCGCATGCTGCCTATTGGAACAATTTTTACAAGATTCAGAAGACTTGTTCACGATTTGGCACGGCAGCTTAATAAAGACATTGAATTAGTTACCGAAGGTGCGGAAACAGAACTAGATAAAACGGTAATAGAAAAACTTAATGATCCGTTAATTCATCTTATTAGAAATTCAGCTGACCATGGAGTAGAAAATCCTGAAGAACGCGAAAAAGCTGGAAAACCTAAACAGGGAATTGTAAAACTTACAGCAAAACACGCAGGTGGATTTGTTTTAATTACTGTTGAAGATGATGGAGCAGGCTTAGATAAAGATGCAATTTATGGCAAGGCACTGGAGAAAGGCCTGATTCAGCCGAATGAAAATATTTCTGACCAGGAAATTTATGAAATGATTTTCCACCCTGGCTTTTCTACAAACAAGGTTGTTACAAATGTTTCCGGTCGCGGTGTAGGAATGGATGTTGTCCGTAAGGACATTGGAACTTTGGGCGGAACGGTTTCTATAGAAACTGAGCCAGGACACGGTACAAAATTCATTTTAAAGATTCCTCTTACACTGGCAATTATTGACGGAATGCTTGTTGAAATAAATGAAAAATTATTTGTAATCCCTCTTACAAATATTGAAGAATGTGTTGAACTTGAAGAAGAAAATGAAACAGAAAAGCTATGTACGCATATTACTTCAAGAGGATCGTATTTGCCTTGTATAAATATGTCTAAGTATTTTGAGCTTCCTCAGCGTAAAGATATACAAAGACAGGTTGTTGTAGTAAATGACAATGATTCAAAAGTAGGAATTATAGTTGATGCAGTTATCGGTAATCATCAGACTGTAATAAAACCTATAGGTGATTTGTTTAAAAATGTAGCAGGAATTTCCGGAGCAACAATTCTTGGAAATGGAACTGTTGCTTTGATAATGGATATTTTGAAGCTATCACAAATTATAAAAAAACTTGAAATGGCAGATCAATGACTGGTATAGAAACTTTAGCGGTAGAGCCTATAAAGCTCTTGGTAATTTATGATTCTACTCTGTTCCGAGACTATCTGCGTAGCCTTCTTATTCCTTATAAGGATTTAAAGCTGATTGCCTCCGCTCCAAATCCTATAATGGGCATGGATAAAATAAAGCAGGAACGTCCTGATGTAATTTTAACAGATATTGAAATGTCACGAATGGACGGACTTTCATTTCTTCAGGAACTGAAAAGGCTTAAAAACCCGATACCGTGTGTGGTTTGTTCTACACTTGTATGCGATGGTTCCTCAGAGGCTGTTCGGGCTAAGGAACTTGGTGCGGCCGCAATAATTTACCGTCCGCCAGCAACGCGTATAAAACTTTTTCTAGATGAGAATAAACTAAGGCTGCATGACGCACTTATTGGAGCGTATAACAGTTCTCCAAAAGAAAGGGCTGTTCATACACCTGTTCCTTCTAGAAAAGAAGTTCAGCCAAAACTAAGTCCGGATGTAATTTTAAGCAAACCGACAGAAGCCCGCAAAGTTATTGAAACTACAAAAACCGTAATTGTTGTTGGAGCCAGTACAGGCGGAACAGAAGCATTAAAGGATTTTCTTTCCGTGCTACCAGAAGATACTCCCGGGATGGTAATTGTTCAGCATATGCCGGAACATTTTACG
>JAEEWW010000118.1 GCA_016287815.1 Treponema sp.
TCGTAAGCAATGCAAAAAGATTTCCGTATACTTTGCCTGTCCGTCCGCGAATCAATTCTGCAAAATCAGGATTTTTTTTCTGCGGCATGATTGAACTTCCGGTTGACCATTTTTCACTTAAATCAATAAAAGCAAATTCTGTAGAAGCCCAGATTACGATTTCTTCACAAAAACGTGATAGATGCATCTGCAAAAGCGCAAAATCTGAAGCAAATTCAATACAGTAATCCCGGTCAGAAACTGAATCAAGAGAATTAGCAGTTACACCGGAAAAACCAAGTTCTTTAGCAACCATTTCGCGTTTTAAAGGCAGGGTACTTCCTGCAAGTGCGCCAGCCCCCAAAGGAGAAAGTGAAATACGCTTTAAGGAATCAGAAAGGCGTTCAACATCACGGACAAGCATCCACGCCCAGGCGCACAAATGATGAGCAAGTGTTACAGGCTGAGCATGCTGCATGTGCGTAAAGCCCGGCATTAAATCATTTACATGGCGGCCTGCAATATCAGTAAGAGTTTCAATCAACGTAAGAATACGTGTCTGCAAGTCAGGAATTACGCGGCGAAGATAAAGACGTTCATCCAGAGCAATCTGATCGTTGCGGCTACGTCCGGTATGAACTTTTTTACCGGCTTCACCGATTCTGTCGGTTAAAGTTGCTTCTACAAAAGAATGAATATCTTCAGCAGAATAATCTATTGCAAGTTTTCCGTCCTTTAAATCTTTTTCTATTGAATCTAGCCCTTCAATAATCGCTTTAGCATCAGTTTCAGGAATTATTTTTGCTTCACCGAGCATACGTGCGTGAGCTTTACTGCCTTTTATATCATCGAGCGCCATGCGTTCATCAACAAAAATTGAAGTTTCAAATTCAACAGCCTGGGCGTCAGGCCCTTCCTTAAAACGTCCGTGCCACAAAGCTGCGTGATTGTCTTTAGTTAAAGTACCATGAGAATTCATAGCGTTATTATACATAAAATCAGAATGTATGTCACTGATTTTATACAGAGTGACTGCATAAATATGCAATAAAGCAGCAGCACAACAGACTGTAATTCAGCCTCGCAATGGCCCGGCTTGACGCGGCGTGTATGCAACACCGCGCCCCGGCATACATTGCCCTACACGCGCCATTAGTTTTCAAGGACTATAACAGGAACGATACCTAAAGTACCGAAGCCATAGTCAGTTGTCGTAACTTCTCTTACGCTTAATAAAAATACTTTATCCTCCGTATTGGTACAGGTGTAGTCAGTAGCAAAGAAAGACTGCCTGAAAAAGAAGTCAACCAATGCTTAAAACTTGCTCAACACATGTTTTTTCTATATATTTAGCGCATGACTTATCTGGCAAAACTCGGTGAACTCACCTTAAAAAAATCAAATATCAAGGATTTTGAAAAACGCCTTGTACAGAATACACGGCTTTATCTTGAAAGCGTTAACGCAAAAGTAAGCCTGATTGCAGGCCGCCTTTACATAGAATGTGATGAAGCCAGCGCACCGGCAGTTGAATTTACACTTAATCACCTGATTGGAATTACAGGCTGGGCAAAAGCCACCGTATGCGAAAAAAATATCGAAGCAATCAGCAGGGCTGCCTATGACTGTGCAGTTATTGCAAAAGCAAACGGAGCAAAATCCTTTAAGATTGAAACACGCCGCCCGGATAAAAGCTTTCCGATGAATTCTTACGAAGTAAACTGCGAGGCAGCAGGCCAGATTGACGATGAAAAACTTCTTGCAGTTGATGTTCACAATCCGGATGCTGTTATAAACGTAGAAATCCGCGAAAGATGTTTTGTTTATTGTAATCAGAATACAGGATGCCGCGGCTTACCTGTCGGTTCAAGCGGGAACGGTCTTTTACTGCTTTCAGGAGGCCTTGATTCCCCTGTTGCAGGTTACCGCATGATGAGGCGCGGCATGAATATTGACTGCGTTTACTTTCATTCATATCCGTATACTTCAGAAGAAGCACAGAAAAAGGTTGAAACCTTAGCCGAAAAAATTGCACTTTACGGAATCGGTACACATCTACATATAATTCCGTTTACCGAAGTGCAGATGAAAATAAAGGAAAAAGCACCTCAGCCATGGACGACCTTGATGCTTCGCGTCTGCATGATGAAAGCCGTTAATCAGCTTGTAAAAAAAATAAAGGCTGACTGCGTAATTACAGGAGAAAGCCTTGGTCAGGTTGCAAGCCAGACAGTTGAAAACATGCGCGTAACAGAAGATGCCTGCGACCTTCCGCTTCTGCGTCCGCTTGTCGGAATGGATAAAGAAGAAATTGTTGATACAGCCAATTTTATAGACACATACGAAACTTCAATTCTTCCGTACGAAGACTGCTGCGTATTATTTTCCCCGCGTCACCCGGTTTTGCGCGGAACAGTAGAAGAGTCGCATGAAATTTTTGCTTCTCTCGGCGTAGATGATTTAATTACAAAGGCTGTCGAAACCCGCGAAGTTAAGAAGTTCCATGTACGAAATCTTGTTGCGCAAAAATACGGAACTAAACCGCTGGAAGATTTTATCCGCTGAAAAAAAATTTGAATTTTCCGCATTTCGTTCGTAATTTAAACGTATGGATTACGAACATTTTACTATAAAAACACAGGAAGCACTGCAATCCGCAAGTGCTCTTGCACAGCAGAACGATCATAGCGAAATCGGTCTGGAACATATTTTATTATCTCTTTTACAGCAGCAAGACGGAATTGTTCCGCCTTTAATCAACCTGATTGGTGCAAATATCAACACGCTCATTCAGCAGGTACAGGAACTTCTGGCCTCTTATCCAAAAGTTTCAGGCAATGCACAGATGACGCTTTCTGGCGAAGCGCAGAAAGTTCTTGCAAAAGCCGAAAAAGAAATGTCGGACTTAAAGGACCAGTATCTTTCTACAGAGCATATTCTTCTTGCCATTGCAAAAAGTGACACCCGCACAGGTCAGCTTTTAAAAAACAGTGGAATTACCGCAAATGAAATTCTTAAAGGCTTAAAGCAGGTGCGCGGAAACAATCGCGTTACCTCTCAGGATCCAGAAACTACAATGCAGGCTCTTGAAAAATACACAAAGGATTTAACAGCCCTTGCCCGCCAGGATAAAATTGATCCTGTAATCGGCCGCGATGAAGAAATCAGACGTGTTATGCAGGTTCTCTGCCGCCGCACAAAAAACAATCCTGTTTTAATCGGTGAGCCGGGAGTCGGAAAAACCGCAATTGTAGAAGGACTTGCACGCCGAATTTCTTCCGGTGATGTTCCTGAAAGCCTTAAAAATAAACGGCTTTTATCACTTGATTTAGGTTCCCTTGTAGCCGGTGCAAAATTCCGCGGAGAATTTGAAGAGCGCTTAAAAGCCGTAATAAACGACATTCAGAAATCCGAAGGACAGATCATTTTATTTATAGATGAACTTCATACAATTGTTGGAGCAGGCGCAAGCGAAGGAAGCATGGACGCTTCAAATCTTTTAAAACCCGCTCTTGCCCGCGGAGAACTACGCGCAATAGGTGCTACAACATTGGACGAATACCGTAAATATATAGAAAAAGATGCTGCCCTTGAGCGAAGATTCCAGCAGGTTTACTGTAAGGAACCGACTGTTGAAGATACAATCGCAATTTTGCGCGGACTTCGCGATAAATACGAAATACATCACGGTGTAAGAATCAATGATGAAGCTCTTGTTTCAGCCGCAGTTTTGTCTAACCGCTATATAACGAATCGTTTTATGCCTGATAAGGCAATCGATTTGGTTGATGAAGCGGCAAGCCGCTTAAAGATGGAAATTGAAAGTCAGCCGACAGAACTTGACCAGATTGAGCGGAAAATCCTTCAGCTTTCAATAGAAAAACAATCGCTTTCAAAGGAAAAAGATGCCGCCTCTAAAGAGCGTCTTTCTAAACTTGAAAAGGAACTTGCAGAGCTTACAAGCCAGAGAGATGCAATGAAGCTTCAATGGCAGAATGAAAAATCAAGTATTGATAAAGCCAGAACGTTGAAGGAACAGCTTGAAAAAGAAAGATTCAATATAGAAAAATACACCCGCGAAGGCAATCTTGAAAAAGCTGCAGAGCTTAAATATTCTGTTGTACCGAATCTTGAAAAAGAACTTGCCGAAGCCCAGAAAAAAGAAGAATCAGCGGAAAATACAGAAAATGACGAGCGTACTTCCCTTCTCCGGCAGGAAGTCACGGAAGAAGACATTGCCCGCGTTGTTTCAACATGGACAGGAATTCCGGTTGCAAAAATGCTTTCTTCAGAAAAAGAAAAGTATCTGCAGCTTGAAGATGTTTTGCATAAACGTGTTATCGGACAGAATATTGCAGTTCAGGTAATTTCTGATGCAATCCGCCGTAACCGTTCAGGCTTGGGCGATCCGAACAGGCCACAGGGAAGTTTCCTTTTCATCGGTCCAACCGGAGTCGGAAAAACAGAACTTGCAAAAACTCTTGCAGACTTTTTGTTTAATGATGAAAAAGCCCTTACAAGAATCGACATGTCAGAATACATGGAAAAATTTTCCGTTTCGCGCCTTATTGGAGCGCCGCCGGGATATGTCGGCTATGATGAAGGCGGTCAGCTTACAGAAGCCGTACGCAGAAGGCCTTACAGCGTAATTTTGTTTGATGAAATTGAAAAGGCTCATCCAGATGTATTTAACGTTCTGCTTCAGGTCTTAGACGACGGAAGATTAACCGACGGACAGGGCCGCGTTGTAGACTTTAAAAATACAATCATCATTATGACAAGTAACCTTGGAAGTGACATTATTCTTGAAGCCGATACTGAAGAAAAAATGGCACAGGCAAAAAATGCCGTTGATTCGCTTTTAAAATCAACTTTCCGCCCGGAATTCTTAAACCGAATTGACGAAACCGTAATGTTCAACCGGCTTGAAAAAGCAAACATTCAGGGAATCATTAAGATTCAGCTTGAAAGGCTTTGCAAGCGCCTTGAAGACCGCCGCATGACGCTTAATTTTGATGACTCTGCATTGTCTTTCCTTGCAGATAAAGGCTATGATCCGGCATTCGGTGCGCGCCCTGTAAAGCGTGCAATCCAGACCTATGTTGAAAATCCGCTGGCTAAAAAACTGCTTTCAGGAGCATTCGGCGAAAATGCAGTGATAAACGTAAGCTGTGCTAACGGCGAACTTACATTTAATCAATAACAGTTAGGGCTGCCTGATACCAGTCTGGTATCAGGCAGCCCTATTTTTGTTTCTTTCTTTATATTTATAAATGAGGCGTATTTTATAATCTTTTAATAAGCAGAACTATTTCTTGCCTACTTCTTTTGCAGTCTGCCAGGTTTCAAGAATTGCACCGATTGTGTTTCCGTGAGAATCTTTTACACTCATAGTAGCACCTGATACAGCATCCGTTTTTCCTTTTGCATCCAAAGATGATTCAAATTTCAAAAGGTCAGCTTCTGTCATTCCAGCAAAATGTGCTTCAAAGCGATCCATTTCTTCAGCCCATGTTCCAGACTGTAATCTGTATGAAGGACCTTTTTCACGCTTTGTAATCCATTTGCTTACTTCTTCGATAAAGTTTTCCGGAGTCTGTGTTTTTTCTCCGTCAATCTTTCCGTCTCCGTCAGAATCTGTCTTATAGCTCTGTCCCGGGAAACCTGTTAATACAGGTGAAGAATGTCCGTTGATTGATGCAACTTCCATAATGTCAGAGCGAACTCCAAGAAGTTTACCGTCTGCATCATAAGTTGCTCCGGCAAACTGTGTGTTAAAGCTGTAAGAATTCTGTCCTGTGCTGTCTTTTCCAGGACCTATACGACCGTTTGCAATTACGCCCAGACCGAGTTTTGCAGGTTTTCCAGCGGCAATTTCAACCTTGTTAGCATAAGCCTTCTGAAGAGCTCCAAGCATATCACCGTGAGCGTCTTTAAGGCTCATTGTTGCACCGGATACAACATCCATGCGTCCGTTTTTATCAGCTTTCTTTGCAAAAACATCTGCAATTTCATCAACAGTTTTGCCGATAAAATAAGCTTCAAAACGATCCATCTGCTGTTCCCATGTACCTGATTTCAATACATAAGTTGCACCGCGGTCACGTTTTGTTTTCCAGGAAGCAACTTCAGCAAGATAAGTCTGTTCTGTCTGTGTTTTTACACCGTCAATTTTACCGTCATGGTTTTTATCTTCATTAAATTTCTGCAATGGGAATCCTGTAAAATCAGGCATTTCCTTTCCGTCGTAGTTTGGTGTTGCAATTTCTACTATAT
>JAEEWW010000119.1 GCA_016287815.1 Treponema sp.
CAGGCGGTCTCCGCAAGATGGATAACGGCAAGTGGATTTGTTCTAACATTGACCTTGCACGCACTCTTGCACAGAATGCCCTTGGTTCTTACGACTGGACAGGTTCTCTTGGTGTAAAATCTTCTTCACACAAAGGTGCTGGAAGCACATTGGGAACAGTTCTTGGTGCTATGTGGCCAAGAACACACGTTTATTCAAACGGAATTCCTCTTATCACAACTTTGCAGAAAGCTGCTGAAAAAGCCGGTGTAACAATTATGACAGAAACAGCCGGTAAAACATTGATTACTAAAGACGGAAAAGTTTGCGGTATCAATGCTGTAAAAGCTGACGGAACAAAAGTTACTATCAATGCAGCAAAAGGTGTAGTTCTTGCTTCAGGCGGTTACTGTGCAAATCCTGCAATGGTTAAAAAATATGACGAATACTGGGGAAATGACCTTTCTGACAGAACTTTGACAACAAACGTTGGAACAAACACTGGTGACGGTATCGTTATGGCTATGGAAATCGGTGCTGATACAGTTGACCTTGGTGTTGCTCAGATGATGCCTTCTTCTTCTCCAATTAAAGGAACTATGACAGATGGATGCTGGGGCGATGCTTCAGAACAGATCTGGATTGACGGAAAAGGAAACCGCTTCGTAAACGAATATGCTGAACGTGACGTTCTTGCAAAAGCTTCTTTGCGTCTTGATAACGGAATCTTCTATATTATTTATGCTGGAAGTGCTGTTCGTGGAAAAGGTTTGAAGACTGTTAAAGGTGTAAGTATCGATGAAAATCAGTTTGGTACAACAATCCGTGAAAAAGTTGATAACGGTCATGTCTTCTTTGGTTCAACATTGAAAGAACTTGCTGAAGCTACAAAGAAATCTGCCGGTGGTGCTGCTCCTGCATTTACAGAAGAAGCTCTCCGCAAGACAATTGAAAAATACAATTCTTACGTAGCAAGCCAGAATGATCCTGATTTTGGTAAAGAAGTTCTTGCTGGTGCAATTGACCTTGCTTACATTGAAAGCCATCCGGAAGTTGGTATTGTAATCAGTCCTCGTAAATCTTCATTGCATCACACAATGGGTGGTGTAAAGATTAACACAAATGCTGAAGTTCTTGACAAGAGCGGAAAACCGATTAAAGGTTTGTGGGCTGCCGGAGAAGTTACTGGTGGTATTCACGCAGGTAACCGCCTTGGCGGTAATGCAATTGCAGACATCTTTACATTCGGTCGCATTGCAGGAAAGAACGCAGGTTCTTCAAAATAAAATAATTTAAGGGATTATCCTTAAATCCTCCTATTGTCACTTGCCGGCGGACATTC
This sequence comes from Treponema sp., assembly GCA_016287815.1. Lineage (GTDB taxonomy): Bacteria > Spirochaetota > Spirochaetia > Treponematales > Treponemataceae > Treponema_D. Next base: position 1,322 of record JAEEWW010000119.1, read on the forward strand.
TCTCCCTTTTCTGTCCGCCGGCTTTTTTTTTCTTGTAATAATGGTGGCATGGAAATATGACAAATGCCGAGGCAGAAAATTTTTCATAGTTATAGTTTTTAACTATAACTAAATATATAAAAAATGTATTACCTTATTGCTTGAGTAATATTCAGCTTAATTTTATATTAATAAGGATATATGATTGAACTGAAAAATATTAACAAAACCTATCATCTTAAAACAGGTGATGTCACAGCCGTAAAAAATGTAAATCTTACAATAAATGACGGCGAAATTTATGGCATAATCGGTTATTCAGGAGCCGGAAAGTCATCTCTTGTGCGCTGTATAAATCTGCTTGAAGTTCCGGATTCAGGCGATATTACTGTAAATAATACGAAAGTAACATGGACCACTTCAGACGGTAAATTTAACCGTCTTTCTAACCATGACATGAAAAAAGTCCGCAAAGGCATTGGAATGATTTTCCAGCATTTTAATCTTCTGGACCGTTCCACAGTTTTTGATAATATTGCCTATCCTTTAAAATATTCAGGGCTTTCAAAAAATCAGATTGCTGACCGCGTATGGGAACTTTTAAAACTTGTTGATTTATCTGACAAGGCAAATGTTTATCCTTCCCAGCTTTCAGGCGGACAGAAACAGCGTGTAGCTATTGCGCGTGCCATTGCAAATAACCCGAAAGTTCTTCTTTCTGATGAAGCAACATCCGCCCTTGATCCTGACGCAACAGAATCAATCCTTTCGCTTTTAAAAGAGCTTAACAGGAAACTCGGACTTACAATAATTCTTATTACTCACGAAATGTCTGTAATAAAAACAATCTGCAGCAAGGTTGCCGTTATGGAAAACGGTGAAGTTGTTGAAGAAGGCGATGTATATTCTATTTTTGCAGAACCTAAGCAGGCAATTACAAAAAAATTCATCGCTTCGCAGTCAAATCTTTCTAAAATAAATGTTCTGGCCTCTTCTGCAAATCGGACAGGTACAGGCGCAAATAATCTTATAAATCTTTCTGATGGCGGAAAACTTATTAAACTTGTTTTCCTAAAAAATGCTGTTGGCGACGCACTTATTTCTGAAATTTCGCGCAGGTTCAATGTTAATTTGAATATCGTACTTGCAAATGTAGATATCATTCAGGATTCTCCGCTTGGTGAAATCATTGTTGTAATAAAAGGTGAAGATAAAAATATTGCAGATGCAATTGAATTCCTTCGCTCGCAGAACGTTAAGGCAATTGAAATGACAGGAGACGTAGAATAATGCCGGCTATTTTTGAAGTTATTACACCAAATCTTTATTCATACTGGTACAAGTTTTTAAAAAACTGTCTTGCAACTTTCCAGATGTTTATCATTTCAGGTTCAATTTCATTTGTGCTTGGTCTGATTTTCGGAGTAGTTCTTATTGTGTTTAAAAAAGACGGAATAAAGGAAAACAAGGTGATTCATACGATAATCAGCGGAATCATTAATCTGTTCCGTTCAATTCCGTTTGTAATTCTTCTTGTATTTTTGATTCCGTTTACAAGAGCCATTGTTCATACCGCAATCGGCGTAAAAGGCGCAATTATTCCGCTGATTTTTGGAACAGTTCCGTTCTTTTCACGTCAGGTTGAAACAAGCCTTGAAAACGTAAATCCCGGAAAAATTGAAGCGGCACGCAGCATGGGAAGCGGTACATTCGGTTTGATTTTCCGTGTTTACCTGCATGAATCAGTTCCTGAATTGATTCGCGTTACAACTATTACGGCAATTTCCCTTGTCGGCCTTACAACTATGGCTGGCGCTGTAGGTGCCGGCGGACTCGGCGACTTTGCAATCAACTACGGTCAGGGCTTGAACCATTCAGACATAATTTATGCATGTATCATTGTGCTGCTGCTTTTTATCTGTCTTTTACAGTTTATTGGTTCGTTTTCTGCCAAAAAAACAACAAATCGTGAACTTTTTGAAAAAAAACACGTGCAAGCGTAAATAACGTAAATAAAACGTCAAATAATAGGAGAGATTTTATGAAAGTTTCTAAAAAATTGTTAGGAATCGCCTTCGGCGTATTCACAGTTGCTTCTGTTTTTGCTGCAAAACCAAAGGCAAAAACAGTAAAAGTTGGTGTTTGTGGTGCTTCTAATGACCACTGGAAGGCTGTTCAGTATGTTCTTAACGAACAGAACGCAGGAATAAAAATTGAATTAGTTGAATTTTCTGCTTACAATCTTCCGAATGAAGCATTGAATTCCGGTGAAATTCAGTTGAATGCTTTTCAGCACAAAGCATTTTTAAATAACGATGCTGCTAAAAACGGCTACAAGCTTACAGTTATCGGCGACACATTGATCGCTCCGCTAACTTTGTATTCAAAAAAATACAAATCACTTGATGCAATTAAACAGGCTGCCGGCAAAAACGGAACAAATTCTGTAAAATCAGGTGCCCTTAAATTTGCAATTCCGAGCGACGGTACAAACCTTAGCCGCGGAATCAAACTTCTCGAAACAGCAGGTCTTATCGAAGTAAATCCGGCCGCAGGCTATACACCTGAAATGAAGGATATTACAAAGCTTGTTTACAATGTTGAAGTTGTTCCACAGACAGCAAATACTCTTCCTCAGACATTGAATGACTATGCAGGTGCTACAATCAACGGAACTTATGCAATTCCTACAGGTCTTGTTCCTTCACGCGATGGTCTTATTATTGAAAAACAGTCAGACAAAGGTGACAACCCTTATGTAAACATCGTTGTTGCCCGCACTGCTGATAAAGATAATCCTGTTTACCAGACAATTCTTAAGGCACATCAGTCTCAGCTTGTAGCTGAATACATGCTCGGCAAATTCAAGGAAGCATTTTTCCCGGCATATAAATACAATCAGCCGACAGCTGACCAGATTGTAGCAACAATTAAAAAAGTGGATGCCGCAATTAAGTGGTAGTTTTAAATAATATATAGAAGAATCGGTTGAAAGGGGCAGTTCTGTTTTGTTGAGCTGCTCCTTAGCTTTTTTAAAGTTTTTTTGGAGGAATTATGGCAGAGTACGATGAACAGATAAAAAAAGAAATTGAAAAAGATTTTGATTACGTTGTAGCTTTAAGAAGACATTTTCATAAATATCCTGAAATTGCAAAGGAAGAATTCAAAACTGCTGCAAAAATCAAAGAAGAACTTGATAAGCTTGGTCTTAACCATAAGCGGGTAGGTGAAACCGGTGTTTATGCAGAAATCCACGGTACAAAGAATTCCGCTGGTGATGGCATTGGTGCGGACGGCACATCGGCAAAAGGCAAAACTTTAGTTCTTCGTGCTGACATTGACGCTCTTCCGATTCAGGAAACACATATCTGTGAATATACATCCACAATTCCAAATCGTATGCATGCCTGCGGACACGACAGCCACGCTGCTTCTTTACTTGGTGCTGCCCGAATTCTTGCAAAACATACGGATTTGTTTTCCGGCACAATACGCTTATGCTTTCAGCAGGGCGAAGAAATCGGCTACGGTGCCCGTGTTTTTGTTGATGGCGGCTGGCTTGATGGTGCTGACAGAACGTTTGGACTTCATGCGGCTTCAAATGTGCCGTGCGGCTCTGTTGTATTTATGGAAGGGGCAAATAATGCAAGTGTTGACTGGTTTAAAATCAGTGTAAAAGGATATCCGGCTCATGTTTCTGCTCCGGAACTTGGTGTAGATTCTGTTTACATTGCAAGTCAGATTGTTGTAGCCTTGCAGGCTTTAATTACCCGCCGCACTTCGCCGATGGATAATGTTTTGATTGGAGTCGGTAAAATTACTGCAGGTGATGCGTATAATATTGTTGCGCAGAAAGCAGAACTTGAAGGAACTATAAGAACGTTAAATCCTGAAACTCGTAAACAGATGAAAGGGCAGCTTGAAACTCTTGCTTCAAACATTGCACAAAGTTTTGGCGGAACTGCGGAAATTGAATGGAAAGATTTTACATCTGTTTTGGTAAATGATGGAAAAGCAACGCAGGAAGCACAGAACATGGCTTTCCGCTATCTTGGAAAAGACAAAGTTATAACCAGCCGAAAACCTTCTTTAGGTGGCGATGATTTTGCAGAGTTTATAATAAAGGTTCCTGGGGTTTACGGTTATATTGGAACTTCAAATCCTGAAAAAAAAGAAACTCTGGCTGCCCATCATGATTCCATGTTTGACATTGATGAAGAAAGCTTAAAAGTTTCTGTCGGAATGTACGTAATATATTCCCTTGATTATTTAAATTTGTAAGGATTCTGTTTGTTTTTGCAACACTCTTGAATTATCAATAAGTGGCAGTTGACATCTGTGCTTGGTATGCAATAATATTGTTAAGAATATGATTGTGTACAATTGACAGTTATATTCAGGAGGAAACATGAAACTGGTTACAAAATTTACTGGCCTTGCCTTTATCGCGCTTTCATTAGCATTTATGAGCTGCGGCAAAGGTGCAAAATCCGGCGGTAAAGTTTATCAAGGGCTTGGCATTGTTGCTAACGGTCGTTTAGGACCTGGCAAAGATGACAAAGGAACAAGTGTTTACTGTATTAATCAGACAGTGTGCTATGCAATTTTTGATGAATCTGGAAAAATCATCGATCTTGAAACAGATATAGTAGAAATTGCAACACCAAACTACGACGGAAAGGAAATGCCTGATTTTACAGGATTCCCATTGCAGAAATTTAATGAAGATAAAAACCATGACGGTAAAATTGACGGTGTAAAGACACAGACAGAACAGACTTATCTTGCTGAAGTTGCTTCCTGGAAAACAAAACGTGACCGCGGTGCAACTTATGTATTGAAATCAGGTACATGGGAACAGCAGATGGATCGTTTTGAAGCATATTTTATCGGCAAAACAGTTGATGAAATTGCAG
>JAEEWW010000120.1 GCA_016287815.1 Treponema sp.
CTGTTTCTTCTGCAATGAACTTTGCGATGATTGAAGTATTTCCTTCTTTTATGTTTCCAACGTTATACTGTTCGCCTGCGAGCGAAAAATAAACTACCAGTGATTTTCCCATTTTAGTCTCCTTTGAAGTTTTGTTTTGTGCGAAAAGCGAACCTGTAAGTAAAGTCGCTGCCATTACGAGTGTAAAAAATGATTTTTGTTTCATCTGAACTTCCTCCTTGGGTTTACATCTTAATTATAAGCGACACATGTCTTTTTATTAAGAACAGGTTATGGTATAATGTTGTTTAAACGACAGATGTTGCAAATGTGCCTATTAAAGAGACTTTTCTGGAGGTAAAAATGGCTGAAGAAAAAATCGACCCGCGCATTATCCGTACAAAGGAAGCAATTCAGAGTGTTTTTAAGCAGATGGTTTGCGAGATGCCTTATGAAAAAATTACCGTAAAGGCAATTACTGAAGGAGCCAGAATCAACCGTAATACTTTTTATCTTCATTATAATTGCGTGGATGATGTGCTCGCGGAGATTCAGGAAAAACATTCCGGCGAATACTCTGCCATTGTTTCGGGTTTTGACCAGCTTAAGGATACGGACAAACTGGTGCGTTCATTTTTTGAATACATGGAAGCTCAGGATGATTTTTTTAAGCGTGTGACTTGTGACAGTCGTTTTGACTATATCCGCGAAAGGATGCAGAACCGTGTTACAAAGCAGGCGGCGGAGTCTCGTCCTCTCAAAGGTCTGGACCAGAACGTGCGCAACATCCTTTTGACTTTTAATAACTGCATTGTCCTGCTTTACCGCCAGTGGGTTGCCGATGGCCGCAAGATTCCTCTGGAAGAAATGATTGAACTTGCGACGACCCTGCTGGAAAAAGGGATGAAGGGATACGCTAAATAAGGAAAAGGCATTATGAGTTTTACAAATTTTTCAGGTGTTTTTGGTGTATACGAAGGAACTAAGCTTATCGAAAGCGATGCTTATGGTTTTGCAAACAAGAACTTCCGCATACAGAACAGCACAGATTTTTGCTACGGCATGGCTTCTGGCACAAAAGGCTTTACGGCTGTTTCAATTCTGACTCTTGCCGCAGAAAAAAAGCTCAATCTTGATGACAGCGTGAAAAAACTTTTGACTGCAAAGACTGAAAAATACGGTCTGCTCGAGTGGCTTTCTGAAAAAGTGACGGTACGCAGTCTTTTGAATCACACTTCAGGTGTACCGGATTATTTTGACGAAGATTTTGTAGACGATTTTGAAGAAGCCCTGTGCGGAAATGCAAACTATCACTACGAAAAACCGGAAGATTTTTTTCCTCTGATTGAAAATATGTGGAAAAAGCAACAGGCTCCATATTCTTCTGCCGGGGCCTTCAAGTATTCTAATGGTGGCTTTGTGCTTCTTGCGGCTGTTGTGGATGCTGTCTCTGGCATGAGTTTTCCGTCATTTGCAAAGCAGCATATTTTTACAAAATTTGGCATGAAAAGCTCGGGCTTTTTTAGGCTTGATGAAACACCCCTTGACGGGATTGTATGTGCAAGCGGCTATCAGCAAAACGGCCGCAGCAACATTTACGGAATTCCTGTAACTGGCGGCGGAGACGGTGGTGCGTTTACTACAATTACAGACATGGCACAATTCTGGCATAACCTCGATCCTGAGTTGAATCCGGAAAGCAGTCTTTCTCCTTTTATTGAAGAAGCCTGGTCTCCTTGTATTGAAGGTGATGACGGACTATATGGGCTTGGCTTCTGGCTGCGCAAAGAAAATCCGCATATAGTTTTTCTTGAGGGCTTTGATCCAGGCGTGCAGTTTTTCAGCTTTTACAATCGCGATACAAAGCGCTCGCTTACAATCTGCCTTAACGATGAACAGACAAAGAGCAGCGAAGTTTTTGAAAAGTATTTTGGGCTGATTCAGTGAAAAAATAAAGATATAATGGATAAGGTTGATGTTTCACAAAGAAGTGTGTATAGGTTTTACATCACGACTCATCCTTTCCTTTATAAAGTCAATAACTTCATCAGTAATATAATAATCTTCATGCTTAATTCCGGAGAATATCTTACATTCTGAATCTGAATAACAGGCAGCGAGTTTTTTTTGAAGTTTAGCACTTAGAGTTTTGTCGGAATCGGAACCTATAACTGTTACAGGGCAGGTTGTATTTTTTGCATATTTATCTACACGGATATTATTCTTTATAAAAACTTTGTTTGGTCCCCAGAAAACAGGAATTATTTTGTTGTATAAATCGGCATTTGTTCGGTAGCCGGATGCCAGAAAAAGATGTTTGCATTCCCTAACACTTGCAAGATAAGCAGCCATCCCACATCCATAGCTGTGTCCCATTATATAAATGTTTTTATCAGGATATTTTGTTTTTGCGTAATCATAAAGTTCTTCTGCAGATTTATGCATTGTCTTAAGATTCATTTTTCCTTTACTATTTTGAGTTCCGTAATAATCAACAGAAAGGAAAGGACAGTCAAAAAAGCCAGCATACATTCCCACTGTGTTATAAGCCACGTACATGGAACCGCCAAAACACAAAATAACTTTGTCTGTTTCCGCCTGCAGATTATAGCCGTATCCAGACAAAGAGTCGTTTATTTGGATTTCCTGCGGGATGACAGATACCTCAGTCAGCTGCCGATCTCCTTTATAAAAAGAATAGGAGATTGTCTGCATTACAGTATCTGTTGCAAAAAGCGAAAGGCAATATATACCAAGGATTTTTAAGATTGTTAGAATCATAGTCTTCATAGAATTAAAACTTCTTAGAATTAGAAATAGAAAATCTCTTCAAATTTTTTATCCAGCGCAACACATAAAATTAAAGCGAGTTTTGCAGTAGGGCAGAATTGACCTGTCTCGATGGAACTGATTGTATTGCGTGAAACTCCAACAAGTTCTGCCAGAGCATTCTGCGAAAGATTTTTTTCACTACGGATTTCTTTAAGATGATTTTTTAATACAAGCGTGTCATTCATTCTGAGCTTCCTTAAATCCTTAAAGGCGTCCTGTTAGCTGCATTATAAAAACAAGTGTGAGCAGACAAAAAATTACAAGATAAGCTAGAGCAACAAAAAGCTCGTGAAGTTTTTTCAGTTTAAAGTATTTTACAAAAAAAGTGATTGTAAGCATTCCAAAGAAAATCATCCAGCACTGGGCACTTACGCGTTTTGCAAAAATCCAGCTAAGAATTGAAACAAGGGCACATAAACCGAAGGAAGAATAAAAGGCAGTTCTTGCGGCTATTTTCTGGACTTCAAAATCAAAAATGTCTTTGTCATTATTTTCTTTTCTGCTTTGTTCAAGGATTTCTTCTTTTGTCATTTAATTATCTCCTGTTTGCCAAGTATACTTTGCAAGTAAGATAGTTATATCATTGCCAAGTAAACTTGTCAACAAGAAGCATAATATATTTTATTAAATTATTTGAATTAATTGGACTTGATGTTAATTATTTTATCATTTATAATGACACTATGTCATTTTTATAATGCATTGGAAAAAATTATGCCAAGAGTAAATGAAGAATATTTTGAAAAGAAGCGCAAAGAAATTATAGCCGCAGCATACAGGGTCTGCGTAAGAAAACCAATAACTTCCGTGGTTATGAATGATATCATTGCCGAAACTGGTTTTTCACATGGGGTAATTTATAAGTATTATAAAGACTTGGACGAGGTGTTGAGAGACCTTGTAATTTCTATCAATTCACAAAATAAAATTGATGAAAAGCTGGACAAGATTCTGGCAAAAGCTGATAAGAAAAAATGGGAAAATGTAATTCGAGAAATAGGGGAAATGCTTGCAGATTATCTTATCGAGGTTGGAAGGGATGTCCTTAAAATTTCTTTATACAGCGATATGCTTGCAATGAGTGAGCCTGAAAGAGTCAGCAAAATTGCTGGTGAATTGGGAAGCGAAAATCAAAGTCCGTTGCTTTATTTTGTAAAAGCAATGGCAGTCTATCTTAAAAAAGTTATTAAGGAAGAAGGATTAAAGCCTGTAAAATCTGTTGAAGAAATTATTCAATTCATAATTGTTAATTATCACGGGATTCAGACAGGTTATGTTCTTTCTTTCTGTATGGATGCTGAACAGATTAAGGGAAAATACAATCCAAAAGAAATGTTTTCAATAATGTCGGAATCGGTGATTCTGCTTATGAAAGGAAGGAAGTAATGGTATTTCATACACTAGGCGACAGTTCAAAAAAGAGTATTGTGTTTGTTCATGGCATGCTGACACCATGGCAGATTTGGGAAAAGTCAGCTGAAGTATTTTCAAAGAATTATTATGTTATAATTCCTGAACTGGATGCACATACCGAGGAAGAAAAAAGCACATTCATATCCGTAGAAAAAGAAGCAGAAAAAATAAAAGAGTATTTGCTTGAAAACCGCGATGGAAAAGTATTTTTACTTGCAGGACTTTCAATGGGAGGCCGAATCAGCGCAACAATTGCAAAGGATTCTAGAATAAATATTGAAAATCTTGTGCTGGACGGAGCACCGCTTCTGTCAATGCCAAAGTTTGCTGTTGAAATAATGAAGAAGAATTACATGTCTATTATCGCGAAGACAAAGAAGAGGAATTCGAAAGTAATTGAAAACTGCAAAAAGAATTTTATCCCTGAAAAATATCTTGAAAGCTTTTTCAAAATTGCGGACAACATGAAAGACGAATCCATTGTAAATATTATGGGGTCGGTTTTTGGTAAATTTGACTTTACTGAATATGCTGGAAAACCTCGAATTCTTTTTATGCATGGCTCCAGAAGTAACGAATCAATTTCAAAAAAAAGTGCATGCAAATTAAAAGAAATCAATCCGCAGACTCAGATTAACTGTTACGAAGGATATGCTCATGCAGAGCTTCTTTGTTTTGAAGAACAAAAATGGATAAAGGAGATAGAAAAATGGCTGGAAGCGTAAAAAACGGAAGTGTAAAAATTGGTAATACCCAAATGTATTATGTGGCATTCGGAACGGGTAAAAGAAATCTTGTGGCTTTGCCCGGGCTTTCAGACGGACTTGCAACGGTTAAGGGAAAGGCTTTATTCATAAAGGGGGACTACAAAAAATATTTAAACGATTTTACGGTATATATGTTCAGCCGTAAAAATGAGATGCCTCAAGGCTATTCTATCAGGGATATGGCTGAAGACCAGGTAACTGCAATGAAGAGTCTTGGAATTACAAAATCCTCAGTTTTAGGCGTTTCCCAAGGCGGAATGATAGCACAGTATATTGCCATCAATCATCCCGAAATTATGGATAAACTTATTCTGGCGGTCACAACACCTTATGCAAACAATGTAGTAAAAACAGCCGTGAGTGGTTGGATAGAAATGGCAAAAAATGGTGATCATGTGACCTTGATGGTCGACACCGCAGAAAAAATGTATTCCGAACAATACATGAAAAAAAATAAAAAAATGTTTCCTCTTATGGCAAGATTTACAAAGCCAAAAACTTATGAGCGTTTCTTAAGAAATGCCTATGCTATTCTTGATTTTGATGCGAGAAACGAACTTTCAAAAATACAATGCCCGACCTTTATTGTATCCGGTTCCGATGACAAAACAGTTGGAAACGATGCCCCAAAGGAGTTTTCCCAAGGCATAATTGATACAAAAGTTTACATATACGAAGGTCTCGGACATGGAACCTTTACCGAAGCCAAGGACTTTTACGACAGAATACTTGCATTTTTGAAAAAATAACGCACTCACCGACAACATTGTAGCAGTGGTAGTTTCCACCCTGACGAAGAATGCCATCATCCATTGCACAAATCATACCAACCAGTTTAGCTCCGTCCCATGCAGAATAAACGGTTTTGAAGTTTTGCAACTTCGGTCAGAGCGTTGAGAAGGCTTTTCTGTTATAATTGTTTTTTAGCAAAAAAAGTCGAGTTAGCTTTGTTTTCTGCTATTATACTAAAGCCATGTTAAATGAAATGACACCAAAAATAGAAGCAGTCCAGAAAATGCAGGATTACATTGCAGCACACCAGACGGAAGAAATTAACCTTTCAGAACTGGCAAATACTGCGTGTTATTCGCCCTGGTATTGCTACAGGATTTTTAAAGAACTGACCGGAATGTCCGTGAGCGATTATGTCAGACGGCTTAAGCTTACAGGTGCGGCACGTCGTCTAAAGGAA
>JAEEWW010000030.1 GCA_016287815.1 Treponema sp.
GGCTGTTCGCCAATTAAAGTGGTACGTGAGCTGGGTTCAGAACGTCGCGAGACAGTTCGGTCCCTATCTGTTATGGGCGTTGGATGTTTGAGAGGAGCTGCTTTTAGTACGAGAGGACCGAAGTGGACGAACCTCTGGTTTATCTGTTGTCCTGCCAAGGGCAAGTGCAGAGTATCTAAGTTCGGAAGGGATAACCGCTGAAAGCATCTAAGTGGGAAGCCCACCTCAAGATAAGACATCCCTGAGGATTCAATCCTCCTGAAGACTCCAGAGACACTATCTGGTTGATAGGCTGCAGATGTAAGCGTTGTGAGGCGTTCAGTCGAGCAGTACTAATAAGTCGTGAGGCTTGGCCATATTATTGTTTTTGTTTACTTCTTTTAATTGTTTTCCTTAAGTTATGCCGCAGATATTAACTGCCGCGTGACTTACTGTATTAGGTTTAATAAATGCCTGGTGGCCATAGTGGAGAGGAAATACCCGTTCCCATTCCGAACACGGAAGTCAAGCTCTCTAACGCCGATGATACTGCTCTTCAGCGGGAAAGTAGGTAGCTGCCAGGCTTTTTTTTGTTTAAATGCCCGTAGGGCAGTTAAACAAAAAAATATCTGACCGCTTATAGTTTTTCGTTTCACTTTGCTACAGGATTACTTACTGAATAAGTACGGGAAAGCAGGTAGGGAGCGACGGCTGTAAGCCGGCAAAACTCACGAGGTGAGTTTTGAGCGAGTCTCCGAGCGGCTGTGCCGCGAAGGCGGAAGCGCCAGGCTTTTTTTGTTTAAATGCCCGGATTGTGACCGTAACTGAACGGACGCCGAAAGTAGGTTATCATGCAAATATTGACGGACGTTCAGATAAAATAATCTGTTTCCGCACAAAAGTTTTTGTACGACCGTACAAAAGTTTTTTCACGGCCGTACCAGAGTTAATTTACGGCCGTACCAGAGTTAATTTACGACCGCACAAAAGTTAATTTACGACCGTACAAATATATTTTTCCGACCGTACAAATATATTTTTCCGACCGTACAAATATATTTTTCCGACCGTACAAATATATTTTTTACGACCGTACAAATATATTTTTTACGACCGTACCAGAGTTAATTTACGGCCGTAGAATTTTAAGTTTTTGTAATACAAGTTCAAGGGGAATATTCATGTCTTGGGCTGCTGCTTCTGGTGTTGCATGATATTTATTAATCAAAATATTGAATAAAGTGCTGTTTGTAACTTTGCTTGATAAGAAAAAGATTTGCGGAGCTACAGGTCATAGGCTATAATAACCTTAACGTGAAAAGGCAGGATGAATACAACCAGTTAGCAGCAGCATTATACACAACTGAAGGCGGCCGCTTTGCAGAACACACGGGCAAAGCCCCTGTATGGTTTGACAACCGTGACCCTTCAAGAAGCCGGAACCATAACATAAAGGTTGCAGGAAGCGGCGAGATCGGTGAAATCATGCTTGACTTTGAATGGAACGACATGAAGGAAAAGCAGGGCTGGGCAGAAGTAGCGCTTCCTATGTGGGAAAAGAAGCTCTGGAATTCATCCAGTGCTCCGACATTAAGGGCTGTGGCTGATGTAGCTTCAAATATTGCAAGTGCCGTAGTAGCAGCCGTTCCCGGCGGAGCCGCAGTTGCACCGTTTGTAGCATTGACAGATGACCTTCTTATGGCAGGCTTGGATTACGGACTTGGCTACAAAGACGGAATGGATGTAGGAAAAGAACTTGGAAGAAAAGCCGCAGTAACGGCCATAAGCACATATACCGGAGCCAAGTTTGCAGGAATGGGCAACCAGGTATTGCAGACGGCAACAATTTCATCAATAAACACAACGGCAAGCACGGCTGTATACAGTACAAATTTTGATTCCTTTATGAGGGGAATGGGAACATTTGACACATGGAAAGGTTCTATAGCATCCGTTGCGGGCGCTGCCGTTACGGCAGGTATGGACAGGGCAATACTTGGCGAAGGTGTAAAGGATACAAACGGAAAAATTCTTTCCTATACAAAGACACAGGGATTTAACTCTGTAAACAACGCATCAATACAAAAACTTACATCGTTTGCAGGAAGCCTTGCAAGTTCCGGTGTTACATACGGGCTTACAGGAAGTACTACATTTAATGTACTTGACGTAGCTGATTTAGGCCTTAAGGTGAATAAACAGGCAGTTCATACAGGCCTTCTTGAATGGACTATAGGCGGAGACAACGAAGGACTGCACCTGGGTTCTGGTGGAACGAACATAAGCTACGGTACGATAGGCGGAGCCTTAAACGGGCTTTCTACGGTAAGCGTAAACAGCCGGATAAACAGCTATACAAAGCAAAACAATCTTGAAAACCTTGCGGTCGGAATGAGGATGCAGTATGGATACGGCGGGAATGCTGAAAATACATTGCTGAAAGATGTTCTTAGTGGTGACACTATAATTGCCCGTGGAGGAACGGATGGCAATGCAGAAACTGTAAACAACAACGGAAAAAATACAGTTTATCTTGCTGACTATAAAGATAACATGACGCTTGAAGAGCAGTTTGACCTTGGAATAAAGCTGAGTCATGAATCATACCGTAACGGAATTAATGACGGAGAAATAGGACAGTTACTTGAAACAGGCAGGGCAGTTATTGGACATTCTGCACTGGCACAAAATGTCATTGATGACGGAATCTATAAAACAGTTATGGACGGTGTAATTGCAGGCAGTACAACATTGAGCAATGACCTTGCAGAACTTGCAAAGCTAAGGGAAGGCAAGATGTCTGATGATAAAAACTTAGCTTACTTGCAGTATGTGAATAAGAATTATGATTCTAGTAAGGATTACTGGAAACTTACCCGAGACGGTACCTTGGAATATGACAGGTCAGGCTGGTTACGGGATGAGAATGGACAAATCATTCAGGATGAAAACGGTAATGCAATAGGGGCTGATGGAGTACAGACCGGATTAGAAAAAATCCTTAATCTGAAAGATTCAACAGAAGCCGTTAAAATTATGCATGCAATGGGTCTTGAATACAGCAAGGACAAAAATGGAAATATAACATGGGGTGTAAAAGATTCTTCTGCTGGAACAAACAGCTATAATTTAAGTTCTAATTTGAATACAAGATATCAGGCTCTTGATATTTATACACAATTTGTAAAAGAAAGTATGTATAATACAGGAAACCTTGATAGTGTTGTGCAGCGTTTATCATTTCCAAAAGGTTCATATGAATATTCAAGCCCTGTTGATCAGTATTTAGCAGGATTGCTGGATAAAACTATAGAACGGAATAATGAAATAAAGAACTTTAATGTTTCGGAATACGAAAAAGAAGTGATAGGTCGAATTGATGCTGCTATTGAGAAAAAAATACTATATGGTACTGGTGCAGAATATGAAAATAATATACCTACAATAGATTCGACTGGAATGTATTGTACAGAGTTTGCAAGTTATGCAAGCCAAAAGGAATTAAACAAAAATGTGGCTGATTTCATTGAGAATCTGGGGTTATACCAGTTTGATGAAGTTTCACCTGATATAGCCAGAAGTACAGATTTAATTGCAATACGTGGATATATATTAAATTCAGCAGGAGAAAAAAAATATAACAATCATATTGTTGAGTATTTGGGAATTGATAAAATTGCAGAATCGGCAGGTGATGATATTGGTGTAAGAAAATCAAGATTTAGTGACGTTTTAAATTATTACAATTCTCAGAATTACAAATATGATATTACATATTACCGACCGAGGAGCTATAAAAAATGAAAAGATTTTTGATGTTTATATGTATTTTTTTATTTTTTATTATTTCAATAAATGCAGATGATTCTAAATGTTTTATAGAAGTTGATGAAAATGTTGAAATTGATGAACAGGTATACTCTTTTTTTTGTGATTTTTTTTCTAAATACTCAAAAAATCTACTTGATACTGGTTCAAGAATGATTTTGAATGATAAAAATCCTCGGTTATTAAATTTTAATTATTATGACAGACAAGGCTATTTTAATAGCTATTTTTTAGACGATGAAGAAAATTTTTATATAATTGATAAAATCATCATAAAAAGTAAAAAGCGTGAGATAGAAACATTTGATTTATATCTTGATCTTGGTATTCTAGCTGATGAGTTTTATGACATCACTTATATTATTAAATCTGTATATGATGAATATGGAAAAAAATATTCTGGTAATATAATAAACGAATTTACTGATAAAATTGGAATTTTCCGATATTCAGATAAATGTCGGTTATCAATGTTAGGTGCAACCACGGCTTATACCTGGGTTTTAGCAATAGACGAAGAAGCCATGGTTGAAAAACTAAAAAATGGTGAGCTAAAAATAGAAAAAAAAGAGGACCCAAATCATTACACAGAGCAATAAATGACGAGAAAATTCTCTGTGTGTTATAAGTGTGTATGCAAGGCAAATATTACAGGGCGTTATGTTAAAAATCTTACGTAAAACTGTACACGGGCAAGTAAACCAGCTTACAGAAAAGTGTTATTTTGTGTACGCGAATAAAAGCCAGTGGCTATGGAGCATTCTTACCGGCCTGAATAAAATGGTATTTTATCAAACCAACACGTGAGGTAAGCATGCGGAATAGACACGCTTTTATGGAAGTACACAAAATAAATTTATTATGAAAACTTTTGGGGCGTTACGGGGGCACTTGTAACAAAACGATTCAGCCCCCGTTAGAAAGGGTAGCGAGCAACGCAGTGCGAGCGAGGGAGAGACTTCTCCCTTTTAAAAAGTCATTGTAAAATAACTTAAGAATGGAAAAAGTATTAAACCATAATAACAATGGTATGGCTGAGTGGGATAGGGAGCGACGGCTGCAAGTATCTGGATATAGAAGAATAGACACTCTTTTATTCGCGTATACAAAATAAAATTATCATACAAACTTTGATGGACATTTAGGTGGCATTTAATGTATACTGGCGCCCATACCTGATACACGTTTTAAGGCCAGGCAATTTTGCCGCACTGTATGAGGCTGCCGTGGTTTTTAGATTCCCGCGTCAAGTGCGAGAATGACATTTTAGCAAAGGCTGGAATAACATTTTAACATAATGCTGGTATGACATTTTAGCAAAGCATGGAAATGGCTTTTAATTTATGGACTGGAATATCCTTTTTTTATTGAATAGTATTCTTCTCGGCGTTGGGCTTGCAATGGATGCTTTTTCGCTATCGATTGCAAACGGACTTAATGAAACGAAAATGAAAAAAAATCGTATGTGCCTGATTGCCGGGGTATATGGACTTTTTCAGTTTGCGATGCCAATGATCGGTTGGTTCTGTGTACACACAATTTTGGAATATTTTGTAATGTTTTCAAGATTTATTCCATGGATTGCCTTGATTTTGTTAAGCTGGATAGGCGGAAAAATGATTATTGAAGCATTTAAGACGCCTTCTTCATCTGATGAATCACTGGTCGAAGAAACATTGTGTAATAGGGAAAAACTAACTTTTTCAGTTTTAATTTTACAGGGAATTGCAACTTCCATAGATGCTCTTTCTGTTGGTTTTACAATTTCTGATTATGATTTTTTACAGGCTTTAATTTGTTCAGTTATAATTTGTACTGTAACATTTGCAATTTGCATTTTTGGGCTTATTCTTGGAAAGAAAATTGGAGATCACATAAAGTCTAAGGCTTCTATTTTGGGTGGTTTAATTTTGATTGGAATCGGAATAGAAATTTTTGCAGAAGCCTTTGTTTGATTTTCCTTTCTTTGGTCAGCGTCGTTTCGATTCCGTATCAGATAAAGTATTTATGTATTTAAAATAAAAAAGACTTCCCTGGTAGCTGGAAGTCCATTGTAAATGCCAGGAACCGGAATCGAACCGGCACGGCCGTTTGAATTGCCGAGGGATTTTAAGTCCCTTGTGTCTACCAATTCCACCATCCTGGCGACTCTTGGTATAATACACAAAAATCGCTTTTAATGCAAGTAGGTTAACGGCGCGTGTTAACGGCGCGACACTGCGGTTAAAGTATTGAGCCGGGAGCTTCATTTTCAGCATTCTTGGCTGCACATGTAGTTCCCAGTTTTAATGCGTCTTGAATTAAATTAATATTGCCGCCTTTCTGTGCCTGTTTTGATTCTGCGGTACCGGCAGATTTTGCATGCAGATTTTTTATATAAGAATATAAAAATCCGGCTGAAAAAGAATCCCCGCAACCTATTGTGTTTATGGCTTTTACTTTTTTTATTTCTTCTTTGTAGAAAGTCCCGTTTTGCGCTGCAAAGGTTGCTTTGCTTCCCCTTGTAATTACAATTATGTTGCCTGATTTTTTGCTTTCATTTTCGACAGCGGTTTTAAGGCTTTCTTCATCCTGAGGAAAAACGTAACCGAATGTTTTGCAAAATTCTTCTTCATTTATTTTTATTATATGCGGGATGCAGAGCTTTAATGTGCGTTTTAAATCTTCACCCCAAAAGTCACACATAACAATCTTATTTTTATCGTAGGCCAGTTTGCAGATTTTTGCGCTTAGTTCTTCTGTCCAGATTTTTGGGCGGCTGCCGGCAAGGATAAGAGCTTTTGTATTTTCTAGTGAAGAACTTATAATCTGCAAAAGTTTTTCAGTATATCCTCTCATGTCAGTTTTCACAGGAGATTCATCTATAACAAGTTCCGTGGTGGTGTTTTCTGTTTTGTTAAGAAGCGTAATGCATTCGCGGGTACGCCCTGGTATTTCCACTGTACTAATCGGAAAAGATTCCTTTTGGGCAAGTGATAAAAACATATTGCTGTTTTCTTTACCGACCGGACAGACTATATGACAGAAATCTTTTTCCAACTGATTTAATACACGGGCTGTGTTAACGGCTTTTCCAGAAGCGTGAAGAAGATAATGATCCGAACGGTTTACCTTATCAAATTCAAGATTATTGAATGTTACTGTTTTTTGAATAGTTGCGCTTAAACATACGGCTGTAATTTCAGACATTTTAAAATGTGCCTCCCATAAAAAAATCCCCCTGCACATTTTAAGTGTAAGGGGATTAGGTTTCTTTTTCAAGTACCGTGCTTTTGAGAAAAATTAGGAGGCGCACGACTACTTATAGTTCTATTTCATCAAAGATTTGAACATTTCCTTGATATCTTCAACAGTTACATCTCTTGGGTTGCCTGGTGTACAGGCATCCTTTTTTGCATCTGCTGAAAGAGCATCTAAATCGCTTTCTGGAATCACTCCTTTAAGGCTTAATTTGATTCCAACGTCAGTTGCAAGCTGTTTAACAGCATCTATTGCTGCCTTACGGTATTCTGCCTGGCTCATTGAATCAACATTCTTTACGCCCATTACACGTGCAATTTCGCGGTATTTTTCACCGGTATATTCTGCGTTGTATTCCATTACAGTTGGAAGAAGTGTTGCACAGGCAACTCCGTGCGGCATATCATAGTAAGCACTTAAAGTGTGTGCCATTGAATGGTCAACGCCAAGTCCTACGTTAGAAAAGCCCATGCCTGCGATGTACTGTGCAAGTGCCATGTCTTCCCTTCCTTTTGCTTCTCCATTTACAGAAGCGCGGAGAGAACGACCGATAATTTCAATTGCTTTTAAGTGCATCATGTCAGTCATTTCCCATGCACCTTTTGTAATATAGCCTTCAATTGCATGAGTAAGTGCATCCATACCTGTAGAAGCGCAAAGTCCTTTAGGCATACTCATCATCATGTCAGAATCAACAAAGGCGATTACTGGAATATCGTGAACATCTACGCAGACAAATTTTCTCTTTTTTTCCGGGTCTGTAATTACATAGTTGATTGTAACTTCAGCAGCTGTTCCTGATGTTGTTGGAACTGCAAGAATCGGTGCACAAGGATTTTTTGTAGGAGCAACGCCTTCAAGGCTTCTTACATCTGCAAATTCAGGATTTGTAATGATTATACCTACAGCTTTTGCTGTATCCATTGAAGAGCCACCTCCGATTGCGATGATGTAGTCAGCTTTTGCTTTTTTGTAAGCTTCAACACCGTTTTTAACGCTTGCGATTGGAGGGTTTGGCTTTATATCTGAATATACTTCATAAGCAAGTCCTGCTTTGTCGAGTAAATCAGTTACTTTTGCCGTAACACCGAATTTGATTAAATCAGGGTCTGAACATACGAATGCTTTTTTCCATCCGTGTGCTTTTACCTCGTTTACAATTTCATTGATTGCACCTTTTCCATGGTAGGAAGTCTGGTTCAATGTGATTCTGTTTGCCATTATGTTTCTCCTCTTTTTTTAGCAGCTGGTACAAAAGTTTTTAACTGTACCTGTGTTCAGAATAAAGTGGATTCATGGTTTTACAAGTTACAGATAAAGGAGAGTGTAACTTAAAGTGACAGACGGACTTAAGTGTAAACTTTAGAAAGAGTGATTATTGAGTGTTTTTTTAAGGATATCTAAAAGATTTTAGCGAAGTACAGGCAGAAGGATTTCAGCTAATTTTGGAGGAAGAGAATCAATTAAATCATCTGCCATTGATTCAGGCGATTTTTCCATTCCGTTTATAGCCCATTGAACAGTCATTGTAATTGAACCATGACAGTATAGTTCCAGAATGAAACGCAGATTTTCAGGTAAAGGCTTTTTCAGCTGTTTTTCAATTATTTCTGTATAGAATTTTAAAATAAATTCGTAGTCATGCTGTTCGATGGAATTATAGTCAGTTGATCGGAATGCCTGCATGAAAAAGTTTTTTTCGTTGCGTATAAAATTGAATTTTAAAATTAATCCGTCGCGCAAAGTAAGGCTTACGCCCATTTTGTAAAAACACTGCTCGGCAAGTCCGTCAAAGCACCAGTTAACTAAATCATACTTGTCACGGAAATGACGGTAAAAAGTCTGCCTGGTAAGCCCAGCTTCCTTTACGATGTCTGTTACGGTAAGACGTTCAAGAGTTTTTGTTACCATGAGTTTTTTTATCGTTTCACTTAGCAAAACTTTTGTTGAATCGTTTTCCCTCGTCATTTCCGCCTTCTTTTGGCTGTACGTAAAAACTTGAAAATTAATAAGCACAGCCGTTATTATAATAAATCAGAAAAGTCCTTTTAATAATTTGTTGGCGCCTTCAGGCAGTTTATCTTTTACGGCATCAGCGGCTTTATTTGCAGCCTGTTTCTGAATCTGCTTTTGGATATCAGCTTTTTTATCGGAAAGTGCTTTGTTTACTGCATCCATGGCACTAAGTTCGCCGCTCATAACTTTTTCAATATCAAGATATTCATTGATTGAAGAAGTTGCTCCGCTGGTCTTTTCGTCAAGTTTTTTCATTATTTGATCAGAAGCATCTTTCCTTATAGAACCCATTTGTTCAGTAAAGATTGTTTTCATGGCAGACATTAACTGTTTATCTGCATCAGTTGAAAGTTTTAACGAAATGTCTCCGTCTGCAGAATGGGCGGCAGTAAAATCAATTTTCATTGTTTTTATTGACTTTAATGCGCTTTTATAGATGTTGCATGCAATCGCCGGTTCAAAATTGTCTGCTCCAAGATTTAAATCAGAAAGATTTACAGTTCCTGCGGCAGAAAAACTTTTATCCATGTCTGCCGTAGCTTTAAGGGCAATTTTTGCAAGACCACTAAGGTTTATAACTTCAAGATTTTCTGAAACAGGATAATTCGTGCCGGAATAATTTGCTTTAACAAGCGGTTCTTCGGAAGTTGAGCGGCCGTCAACAACACCGTCAAAAACATGACTTTGTTTTCCTGTCTGAAATTTTCCGTCAAAAAGTGCGGGCTTGCCGCGTTTATCAGGATCGCTGGAAACTTCTTTTAAGTTTGCACTGAAATTCGTACTGGAGGCTGCGGCTTTTTCTATAAGGAAAACAGGAACATTATCAGCTTTGTAATAAATATCCTGCCCTTTCATGCGGCCTCTTGCTGATGACTTTACTTTCTTCTTTGCATTTTTTTCACTTTTCGGCTGGCTTGCAAATTTTTGTGCAAGGCTAACTCCTTTTTCTACATAAGGATAGTATTTGCCAATTAGCGAATAGCCAACAGCTGTTATTGCATCGCTCATTAAAGATTTTGCTTTATCCATTGAAAAAGAAGTGATTTTATCAAGTTCTTTCTGAACAAGAGCCCTGTCATTTTTGATTGCTGAAGCAAGAGAATCTTTTAATTCCTTTACTTTCTTTGTATCGGAAGACATTTCCTTATAAGTTTTTTCTGTTTTTTCCTTTAGCTTTTTACCGTTTTCTATGGCTTCCTGTGCAGTTTTTAATGCTTCTGAAAGTTCCGCTGGATTTTTCATTTTACTCCAGTCTGTTGAAGTAATTTTCTGAACCTGATCTTTAAATTCTTTAACATCCTTTTGAATTTCTGCCGGTTCATCTTTCCATTTTTTTGCAAGGGTTTCAGCCTGTTTCTGGGCCTCCTGAGCAAGTTCCGGAGATTTTAAGTTATTTTCCACGTTTGCAATAATTGTATTCGGATTGTAGTCTGCAAAAACAGAAGAAAGACTTTCTTTTACAGAGGAAATTGCTGCGCTGGAATGATTGCCTGCTGTCTTTTCGGTCTTTTTAGCTTTAGCAGATTTTATTTTAAGAGGCAGTTCACCTGAAGTTTTTCTTTGAGTTCCAAGTGCAATTCCTGTAACAGATATATCTTCTGCATCGAATTTTCCGCGTAAAAGCTGAGTAAGATTGAAGTCTACAGTTATATTTTCAATTTCAAACAGATTTTTCATAGGCTCGTCATTATTTGCCTGAGCAAGCCCTGAAATTTTGAGCGATGACTTAAAAATCTTTAAATCAACATCTGCAATGTCTGTTTTTGCTTCAAAAATACTCTGCATTCCGGTTGTTATTCCGTATTTTACGAGAGTGTTCTTAAAAAGCGTTACGGCAATTCCTATTACAGCGCAGAAAATCAGAACGGCAGCGAAAGGAACGGCATTTATAATACCTTTTTGTCTTTTTATTTCATTGCTGAGAAGTTTTAAGCGTCTGAAATCATCCGGCGGAAAAGAAGTTTCTTTAGGAATTTCAAGGAGTCCTTTTTCATTTGACTTGAAAAGGGCAGCAATAAATTTTTTATCATCTGCAATGTAAATTTTCTTCAGAATCTTTTTATTGAAATTCTTTTCCGTATATGATTTTTTTAAGAGAGACGGAAGTTTCTTTGCAGAAACAGGCTTCTTTGGTTTTTTCGCCTTTTTAACTTTAGCCGGTTTTGCAGGTTTACTCTGAGAAGCAGATGGTTTTTCAGATGCAGTTTGTGAAACTGGTGTTTTTTTGTCAGATTTATTTTCAGCCATGTTAGTCTCCTGATGCCAAGTTTCTGAATTTATCAACTAACGGAAGTTTGTAAAAAGCTTTCATTACCGGATTTTTTCTGATTCTGGAAGCAATAACTGTTCGCCAGATTTTTACAAAAGCTCTTCCAAAAATATAAACCGGGATGTATAGAATAATTCCACACAAAAGAGAACCCATTACTATTGTATTGTTAAATCTTGTAAAGCCTACAAACGGAATTTCTATAAGAGTTGAAAATGTACTTTCCAGTGCTGGAAGCGTAAGTATTTTATAGCCGACTGAATTAAAAACTGGATCTGCAAGTGGGGCAATCATAGAAAACAGGAACATAAGAATAAAATATGCACCTTTGTTAATTCTTACAAACAAAAAGAAAATAAAAAGCAGGTACCATAAAAGATTGTTTTTTGGCAGAAAACCTAAAAGAACAGCAATGCTGAATGCATGGGCAATTTCACCGGGATTTGCATTTGCGTTAAGTGCTCTGAACATTTTTACAATATAGCGGATCAAAATTATCCTCCTTTGCAATATACAGACAAATTATAGCCTATAATACATAAAATGTAAAAGTAAGATAAATTGGAGATTTACGCAAATTGGTTTGTAGTGCACAGTTTTCTGAATACCGAATCCTGATTTGTACGTGCCTGATGCACTCTGGATTTGTCGCTTTTGTGGATTATTTTCAATTACCGTTATTTCTGCTATAATGAATGCATGAATATCGTTGAAATAAAATGTACGGCTTCAGATGGATGCTCTCTTCCGGAATACAAAACCAAAGGGGCTGCCGGTGCGGATGTTTGCGCAAATCTAAGTGAACCGGTTGTCCTTGCTCCGGGTGAAGTAAAACTTATTCCAACAGGATTGTGCTGTGCAATCCCGGAAGGGTATGAAATTCAGGTGCGGCCGCGCTCCGGGCTTGCCGCAAAACACGGAATTACCTGCCTTAATACGCCTGGAACAATAGACAGCGATTACCGTGGAGAAATAAAAGTAATCCTTATTAATCTTGGAAAAGAAAATTTTACGATAAACAACGGCGACCGTATTGCCCAATTTGTTGTTTCTCCTGTAACAATCGGGAACTTCTGCAAAGTTGATATTCTTTCAGATACGGAGCGCGGCGCAGGTGGCTTTGGCTCAACCGGCTGTTAAAAATGTTAAACAGCTTAGAGATATAAAATAACTGGGATATTTTGAAACGGAGTTTTGATGCGAATAAAAATTGAATCTTTAGAGCATTTTTATACATTGCGTATTTTGCCTTTATTCCGTTCAATTTGTAAAAAAGATTCATCTTTGAATAAAAATACGCTTGAACGCTATCTGTTCAAAGAATTATTCCTCTATTTTATAGCTTTATTTCTTTCTTTTTTTATGGTTTTCTTTGTAAACCAGATTCTTCTTCTTGCAGAAAGCATTTTGCAAAAGCATGTTCCTTTATGGAGCGTAATAAAACTTATTACATATTGTCTTCCATTCATTATTGCCCAGTCTGCGCCTTTTGCAACCCTTGTTGGATTTTTAATGTGCCTTGGACGCATGATGAGTTCAAATGAAATTCTAATAATACGGGCTTCAGGCTTCGGGTATAAAATGATATTAAAACCGGTTTTGCTTATGGGGCTTGCCATATCCGTTGGTTCTTTTTTTGTTAATGATTATCTTCTGCCGCTTGGAACAATTCACTATACAAAACTTTTCCGCGAGATTCTCCGTTCAAATCCTTCTATAGAAATAGAACCGAATTCGATAAAAAGAACAAATAATTCAACCTTTGTCATTGGGGATGTTTCAGAAAATGAAATTTCAGATATGATAATTTTTGATACCTCTGCTGAAGGCTCGCAGAGAATTATTGTTGCCGGAAAATCTTCTGTTTCAAAACATCAGAAAGAAGGCGTTGCCATGAAACTTTCTATGAATGACGCCCGTGTTCTTCTTCTTGAAAAAAACAAACGCTTGAATTTCGATTTTCTAAAGTCCGTTTTACTTTCTTTTAATGTGTTTGAATCTTCATTTTTTGACCAGAACAGTTCAGTAAGTCCAAGAGAAATGACAAGTTTTGACTTGTATAATCAGATTAAATCTCTTAAAAAAGATGAAAAAACTCCGCCTAAAAAGCTGAATCAATATATGCTTGAATTCAATAAAAAATTTTCAATTCCATTCGGTTCGATTTTTTTTGCCTTGCTTGCGATGCCTCTTGCAATAATTTTCGGTAAACACAACGGACAAATAATCGGGCTTATAATTGGAATCAAGATTTCGTTTGTTTACTGGGCTTTTATGATACTCGGGCAGATTTTTGCTTCAAGAAGCGGGCAGGGGGCATTTTTGAGCATGTGGCTTCCTAATATCCTTGTTTTATTTTTTGGAATCATTTTTTACATGGTGTTGGGGCGAAAATGAAACTTGTTTCTTATTTATATAAAAGATTTCTTCCTGTTTTTTCAGGTTCCCTTATTTTCTTTTCGTTTGTTCTTGTTCTTGTGGACCTTTTGATGAATCTTTGGAAATTCATACAGAATCAGATTCCGCCATCTGCCGTAATGAACCTTATGATTCTTTATATGCCTAAAACTATAGGTTATGCCATGCCGATTGCAGTCCTGTTTGCCTCTTCCTATGTTTTAAGTGAGTTATATGCAAATAATGAACTTATAGTGATTTTTTCTTCCGGAATTTCCCTGCACAGATTTGCTTTTCCGCTGCTTGCACTTTCGATTGTTTTAAGTATTTTTCTTTTTTTCTTTGAAGATAGACTGATAGTTCCGACTTATGCTAAAAAAGTTCAGGTTCAGAATGAACTTTTAAATACGAATCAGACAAAGAACAATGATAAGATAGTGGTTCTTTCTGACCACAGACTGATAACTTATAAGGCTGACTATTATGATGACGGACGCGAAGCCCTTTACAAAGTTTTTATTGTTGTCCGGGAAGAAGATAAAAATAATTTCAGGATTGTCTATGCAGATTCTGCATTGTGGGATTCTGATGCAGGTCACTGGAAACTTTCCGGCAGTATTCAATATACTTTTGCCGGTGAAGAAATAACAAACGGAACAGTTGATTCTGAAATCATCGAAAGATTGACAGAAAAGCCTGAAACTTTCAGGAATAATACAATTTCTGTAGAAGAAGTAAATGTTAAAGATGCCCGGGAGTACATAGAACATTTGCAGCGGACAGGACTTCCGTCTGCAGAAGCCCGTTCTGTTTATTACAAGAAATTTTCATTTCCGTTTGTATTATTTATTGTTGTATTTCTTTCAGTCGGGCTTTCCGGCCGTAGCCGGAAAAATGTTCTTTTGATAAGCCTGTTTTTGTGCATCGGCTCTTCCGTGTTGTTTTACGTTGCGCAGATGATAACCATGCTGCTTGCAAAATTCGGCTATATTCCGCCGTTACTTGGCGCATGGTTCCCTGTTTTCTTATTTGTAATAATAAGTTATATTTTAGTGAAATACTCTAGAACCTAGGGAGCGACGGCAACTTGTTGCCGGAAAATCGCGAGTGGCGCAGTGATTTTAGCGACTCTCGGTTTCGCCCCTGCGAAACCGCTATATTGACTTTTTACAGGAGAAGTAATGTCTTTTTTTGAAATAACACATCCGTCAGCTGTTGGAAAAGAACGCTGCGGAATTCTTCATCTTGCGCATGGCGATGTTGAAACGCCTGTTTTTATGCCTGTAGGAACAAATGCAACCGTAAAGGCTGTTTCTAAAGATGACCTTGAAGAAATCGGCTTTGACTTGATTCTTGCAAATACCTATCATCTTTTTCTGCGTCCGGGGCCGGATTTAATTCAGGAAACAGGCGGCCTTCACGGTTTTTCAGGCTGGAAGAAAAATTTTTTAACGGATTCCGGCGGCTTTCAGGTTTTTTCGCTTTCTAAAATCCGGAAAATTACAATGGAAGGGGTAACATTTGCAAGTCACATAGACGGAAGCCGTAAATTTTTTACGCCTGAAAATGTTGTAGAAACACAGGTAAAATATAATTCAGATATTCAGATGCAGCTTGATGTTTGTACCGGCTGGGATGAGGGACGCAAAGCTGCTGAAAAAGCTTTGGAAACAACCTGTAACTGGCTGGAACGAGCTGTAAAGCAGTGGAAAATTGAGCGCGAGAAGGGCTACAAAGGTGCGCTTTTCCCGATTGTGCAGGGAAACTTTTTTGAAGATTTGCGCAAACAGAGCGCAGAATTTGTTTCTTCGTTTGAAGACTTACCCGGCATTGCAATCGGAGGTCTTTCTGTAGGAGAGCCTGCAGACCAGTTTGCGCGCTTTTTGCAGTATACGGTAAATTATCTTCCGGTTGCAAAGCCAAAATATGTAATGGGAATCGGAACTCCTGACTACATTCTTGAAGCGGTTGCCAACGGAATTGACATGTTTGACTGCGTATTGCCGACTCGTAACGCACGAAACGGTTCCTATTTTACACACGACGGAATGCTTTCTATAAAACAGGAACGTTTTGCGCATGACTTTGGTCCTATAGATCCAGAATGTAACTGTAAGGTTTGCCGTCAGTACAGCAGGGCATATCTGCGTCATCTGTTCAAGGACCAGGAAATTTTAAGCTCAATGCTTTCTTCTTATCATAACCTGTATTTTTTACATAATATGATGAAAGAAGTGCGCGTTTCCATTTGCGAAAACCGTTTTGCTGAATACCGTGCTAATTTTCTTGCTAGATTTAATGCCGGTAATATCCGATAATTAAGTGATGAAAAAGACAGGCAGATTTTTTAAGTATATTCTGATTTTCTCAATGATTTATTTGGCTGGTACTTCGTTTATCTTCGCTCAGGACGCGCCCGACAGTGCGGCACCCGTTGCATTGGAAAAAAACGAACAGGATACTGGCGCCGTTGCATTGCCTGAACAATCGGAAAAGTCTGCTGATGCGGAAGAGAAAAAAGAATCTGGCGAAGCCGTTCCTGTTTCTGGAAACAGCGCGGACTTTGCCACAAAAGAATCTGGCGATGCGGAAAAATCTTCAGAAATAAAAGCTGAAAAATCTGAGGAAGAAAAATCAGAAGAAGAAGAAAAACCTAAAAAGCTTTCTGTTGTTCCGCCTGCAAAACGCCCCAAAAAACCTAACTCCGACAAATTAAAACTTGCCGAAGAAAAAGATACGGACAAAGATACCGCAGAAGACAAACGTGATTCCATAAGATACGGAATAGAAAGCGACATTATTGATTTATTGAAAAAACTTTCAGACAATGATGACCCGCGCTTTGTAGAAGAAATTTATGATTTGTTCCAGGAAACGCAAAGTCCACGCCTGAAAATCGCCATTCTAAATTATTTTGCAAAACTAGAAGATCCGTGCCTTGAAGATTATGCAGTAACAATTTTAAATGACCCTTATGATGAAAGTCAGGATTTAACCTTTGCCGTGTTCCGTTATACTGCGGCTGTAAAATGCAAGGCCGCAGTAAATGCAGTAATGAATCTTCTTGAAAATGATAACGAAAAATATTTTGACAATTCACTTAATACAATTGGTGAAATCGGCAGTGCAAAAGAGGCTGAAAAACTTGCAGAATATCTTGATCGTGAAGATTTAAGTTTGCCTCAGCGGCAGACTTTGATGAAGGTTCTGGGAAAAATCAATGCCGTTCAAACCTGGGACAAATTAAAAGAAATTGTTGAAAATGATGATGAAAATGTTCTTGTTCGTGCCTACGCTGCTGAAGCAATCGGTGCTATGGAAAAAACAGATTCAATTCCTATTTTAAAGGATTTGTTTAAAGATGCAGATCCAAGGCTTCGTTCATATTCGATAAAAGGACTTTCACATTTTAATGCAAAAGATGTTCAGGAAACTATGCTTGAAGCATTGCGCGATTCCTATTATGGTGTCCGCCTGGATGCAATAGAAGCAGTTGATAAACTTGAAATAAAAGATGCAATTCCAGCTTTAATCTACCGCGCCAAAACAGATCCTGAATTTTCTGTAAAAAAAGCCTGCTATCCGGTTCTTGCAAAGTTTAATACAAAACAGGCAGATGATTACCTTTTTAGTGTATTAAAAGAACGAAAAACCGGTGAAGATGCAAAGGCATTGGTTGTAGAAGCCCTGATGAAGCATAAAAAGGCAATGCCTAAAGAAGTTATGACGCTTGCAGAAGATACTGCAAAAGATGATTTAAGAAAGCAGCTTCGCTATGCAATCGGCAAGCAGTTTGTAAAATATGCAAATCTTGAAAATGGTCGGGCAGAGTTCGCCGGCATCTGTAAGCTTTATCTTGAATCCAAGGATGTTTCAACACAGGGCATGGGGCTTGATTTATATGCTTCCGGCCGTTATGGCAGCTGCAGTGAACTTGTTCATACAATCGCAGAAGGGAAACGTCCTTCCGTTAACAAAACAAAAGCCCGCCGTATTTTAAAAATGCCTCTGGAAGACGAGGAAGAAAAACGTTAACTAAAAAACGTCGTGTTTTTTAGTTAACGACAGTTTTGTAAACAAAACTGTCACCAGCCTTTGACGCATGTACATCCATGTACATGATGCGCCGCTTTTATTAAACACTGCGGCGCATGGTGTCGGCGACTTCGCTGATTGTTACAAAGGCTCCCGGGTCAAGCTGATTTACAATTTCCTTTAATTTGCGGACTTGAAAACGGTTTACAACAAAGTAAATAACAGTTCTGTCGTTACCGTCGTAAAAGCCTTTTGCGTTTATATTTGTAACTCCGGTTTTAAAATATGCAGAAAGTTCTGCGCTGATTTCCTGACCTTTGGTAGTAATAATCATTGCTGATTTTACTTTATCAAATCCGTCTACAAAAAAATCAACTGTAATAATACCTGCTGAATAGGTGATTATTGAATAAAGCGGCAGAATAAAGCTGTGCATTGTAATTCCGGCTATAAGATACAGGATTGTATTGTAAATCATAACGAAGTTGCCAACGGTGAGAGAAAGGCGTTTTGCAAAAATAACTGCCATAACTTCTATTCCGTCTATTGCTCCGCCAAAACGGATTGTAAGCCCTGAACCAACGCCGGAAATAAGACCGCCAAAAATTGCGCACAATAGCAAGTCCTGCCCTGCAATCGGAGAAGCCGTGCTTAAATCAAGTGGCAGCAGGTTTAAAATTATGTACGAAGCTACTGAATAAATAAAAACTGCAAAGATCGAATAAACCGTAAAAACTAATCCCTGCTTTTTGCATCCGTAAAGGAAAAAAGGAACGTTAAGAACAAGCAGGAAAAACGACAGTGAAAATTTTTCTGGCGTCAGCATGGAAAGCAGCATTGAAGTGCCTGAAAAACCTGAATCGTAAAGATGAACCGGCATTAAAAATGTTGTAACTGCCGTTGCATTTATAGTTCCTGAAATAATTAACATTAAAAAGTTTATAAACTGAAGTTTGTTGTTTTCTTTCATTTTTGTTCCTGTAATATCTATTCGTAAAGTCCGTTTAAAAGTCTGTAAAGACTGTTGATTTTTTCAATTTCAGTTTCTGAAATTTCGCCAGCTGCGCCGCCGTTTATTTCATCTATTAAAGTTTCAAGAGAAGAAAGACTTTCATTTAATGCGGTAGAAAATCCTCGTGAAACTTTAAACCAGTAGTTACAGTTCCCGTCTGTGAATAGCGCTATAAAGCCTAATTCCTTGCTTTTTGATTTTGCGACGGTAACTTTAAGCACATTTTCTGCAGCCTGTGCAAGTTTTTTAAGGCCGCCAGCTTCATTTATATTAATGTTGAGTTTTCTGTTCCATTCTTTTTCACTTAAAGGACGTAAATCCAGAGCCTTTACAAGTTTGAATATTAAATCCATTTTTTCACCGGATAAAAGTTCAAATTTGTTTGCAAAAATGATTTTGCCGCGAAGACCGCTGATTTGCTTTATAAGGTTATCTTCGCGTTCGGCACCGGAAGCCTGCTTAAAAGTTTCAAAAGGAAGAACAAGTGTTTTCTTTCCCCTGATTTTTTTAATTTCAAAACTGTTTCCGCCAAATGTAACGGTCTCTTTGTTATCTTCTTTTAAGCCGGATTTTTTAGCAGAGTTTATAGACGGAGAAAGGTACTCTGCTTTAATTCTTTCTGCTTTTTCTGATACTCTTTTTTCGCCGCGGCTATTCCGAAGTGAGTTTAAGCGGCTTTCTAAGTTTTCATCTATTTTGTGCAGCAGGGCAGAAGTTAATGGCGAAACGCTCATGGCAAAAGTCCTGCTTGTTTTTACAATTTCGCCTGCCACAATAAAAAGCGGTTCTTTTCGGAACATGCATGAGCCAGGATGAATTGTAATGTGTTCGGCAGTAAGGCTTCTGTAGCTTTCTTTTCCGTCACGTATGCAGACAAACTGAATCATACCGGCGGCAATACAGCAGAAATAATCATCAAGCGAGCCTGAAGATGCAAGCGGAATGCCCATGTCACTTACAATCATGGAAAGCTGCGTGTTTATGTTTTCAATTTCTTCCATTACTTTGGAATCAAGAAAATATTTTTCGCAGAATTTTTCGCGTTTCTCTTTAGGGGTTTCTTCATAAATGCGGAACACTTTTAAGTATGTTGCAAAATCCCCCTGAATATCGCGCAGGGAATGATGTGCCTGCCGGGCATCAATTTCCTGCCCCGGAGGAAGTACAAATGGATTTTGTGCTGAAAGAAATGAAGCTGCTACAACTGCCTGAGACACAACATCCGGGTAGCGCAGAATTGCTTCTACGATTATTCGGCTGATTCTTGGTTCAAGCGGAAACTGAACCATGAGTTTTCCGATATTAGAAAGCGTATTATCTGTATCCAGTGCCTTAAGCATGTTCAGGGTTTCTACTGCTCCGATTATTCCTTCCCGGCCGGGTGATGAAATAAAATCAAAAGATTCAAAATCTGTAATGCCAAGTTCTGCCATGCGAAGGACAACTTCGCTTAAATCTGTACGGTAAATTTCTTCCAGAGTGTAGGTTTCGCGGGTGTCAAAATCTTTGCGCGGAAAAAGGCGGTAGCAGGTTCCTTCGCAGGTTCTTCCGGCTCTGCCGCGTCTCTGGTTACAAGATGCCTTGGAAACAGGAGTTTCCTGCAGGCTTGAAGTAAAGGTTTTGGGGCTGTAATAATTTAGTTTTGCAAGCCCTGAATCAATTACGGTTGTAACGCCTGCAATTGTTACGGAAGTTTCTGCAATGTTTGTAGAAATAACAACCTTTTTTTTGCCGAACGGAGGATTGTCAAAAACTTTTTCCTGTTCTTCTTTAGGAAGTCTTCCGTATAAAGGCACAATGTGGATTTTATTCCTGAAATGCGAATGATAAAGACGCTGCATGCAGTCTTTTATTATTTTTTCGCCGGGTAAAAAGATTAAAACACTCCCGTTATCATGGCTTGAAATTATTCTGTCTAAAGTTGTTTCTATTTTTGAAAGCAGAGCTTCTGTTGCGGTTGCCGTAAGAGTGCTTGCCGGAATCATCGGCGGATCGTATATGACTGTTACAGGATAGGTTATTGTATCGATTGTAACTATAGGACAGCCGTCAAAATAGTTGGAAAAGGCTTCTGCATTCATGGTTGCTGAAGAAACTACAACTTTAAAATCCTTTCGTTCTGCAAGAACTCTTTTTAAAAGCCCTAGTACAAAATCTATGTTAAGGCTTCTCTCGTGGGCTTCGTCTACCATTATTACAGAGTATTTGGAAAGCCACGGATCAAGCTTCATTTCCTGCAAAAGGATTCCGTCTGTCATAATTTTTATGCGTGTTGTTGAATCGGTTTTGTCTTCAAAACGCATTTTGTAGCCTACAAGACCCGGGAATTCTGTTTTAAGCTGTTTTGCGATGAATTCACTTACGGAAAGGGCTGCGATACGCCGCGGCTGGGTTACGGCAATTATTCCGTTTGCTGAATAACCTGCTTCGTGCAGGATTACAGGAATCTGTGTTGTTTTTCCGGACCCTGTAGGACTTTGCACTACAATTACCTGATTCTGCGAAAGAGTTTCCAGTATACGCTCTTTCTGCGCATAAACAGGTAATTCTTTATAATTTATGTTTCTGCCTATTGCCATATTGTATTTTCCTTTATATCAGTCAGTATTTTTTTTCTTTCTGTTAAATAATTTGCCCAGTTGATTTTGCCTTCTTTTTTAAGTTCTTCGATAAAACTTTCATTAAGGCGTTTTATTATGAAATTCCATTCAGAATCTATATAGGTGGTAATAAAAACCGGTTCTACGCTTTTTATCCGTACAGGATAATTTTTTTTCTGCCCGGAAAACTCTGTATCCGATGCAGTTTTTTCCAGAATGACATTTAATAATAAAGAATCACCTGTGTATTCGTGAATGTCATCCGGAGTTGAAAAATTAGGTTCAAGCCGCTGAGCACTGATTGTATTTCCGTTTGCCCGCATTATAAGTTTTTCAGGCATTTTTGGTTTTTGCGGCTTAATCGCACTTTCCTGTAAATTATTATGCGGATTTTGAGATTTTTTTACAAGTGACCAGGGTTTTACAACATGCGGGTGGTTTGCCCATATTATGTCAACTTCTGCCTGATTAAGTAAGTCAAGGTAAAAATTATTCTGCTTTTCTGATGTAACAAGTGAATATTCTGTTTCGGCTGTATGAAGGGAAAGTATAAAAATGTCGCAGCTATTTTCTGTTCTAAGTTTTTTAAGGTGTTCAATAAAATCCTGTCTGCCTTTTTGCGAAGGCGGTGTAAAGTTTATATATGAAGTGTTTGTATACTGATTTAAAAGTTCTGTTGCAGCAATAAAAAGAATTTTCCAACTGCCTTTTTGTATGATGCAATATGAAAAAGGTTCATTTTTGCTGCGGATTCCTGAAAAATAAACCGGGCGTCCGCTGTTTTTAGTTTCTGCGGCTATTTTTTGTGCCCAGATTTGCGTTGAATTTATTCCGGAAAGTTCATGGTCATTTATGTGGTTATTTGCAAGAGAAAATACATTGAATCCTGCTTTTACTGCTTCGTCTGCATACGAAGAATGTACACGGAATTTTGGATAGGTTTGTGGCGGATTTATATCATCTATTGTTGTTTCAAGATTTGCAAAAGAAAAATCGGCTTTACTGATTATGTGGCGTACATCATCCCAGATAATTCCGTAGTTTTTCATTTCAAAATTTGGCTTATGAGCCATTATGTCACCTGCAAAGCAGAGGGAAAGTGTTTCTGTTTTCTGTTCGTTTTTTTCTTCTTCGGCTGATTGAGTTTTAAAATCAGAAATTTTACCGCTTGCACAGGATAAAATTAACAGAACGGGAAAAACTGAGAAAATGAATCTATAAAAATCACGGACTTTCAAATCTATATTAAATTATAATTAAATATGGGGTTGTCAGCAACCTGTCTGAAAGTTTTTTCCCATGTGCGGCGCGAGTTGCATGAAATGCGGTCAGGTAATGCCGTTTTTTGCCACACTGACTGGTTTGCGCGCTGTGCCAGGCGCAGCGCGCAAATCCTTCTTTTAAAAGAAAATTATTTTACAACTTTTACCGGAGCAACATTCGGTGTTCTTCCGTCGCTTGAGGAAGGAACTTTAATTTCTCCGCTCTTGATTTTCGCGATTGTTGCAGGATCATTAAAGGTCTTTGGAAGTCCTGTAATTTTCCAGTTGTGGTCGCATTTTGGAGAAAGGTTTCCTTTAAGGTTTTCCTGAGTGTATTTTACAATCAGGTCGCGGACTGTTGATGTTAGCGGCAGGTCGTTGATGCTTGAGAAGTAAACGTCTTTTTCAGAAGCCCAGCCTTTGCTCTTTAATGTACCGAAACGATAGTTGTTTACGGCCATTTTGTAAGTTGCGTTCGGATCTACAGGTTTACCTTTGATTGTTGCATTTGTAATGCGTGAACCGGCAGGTTTGCTGATGTCGATTTCGTAGTTGATTCCTGAAAGCATATCGTAGTTGTATGCGCGGAAGTTAGGATTGAAAGCGATTGTAGCATCTCCTTCATGTGTCTGCTGGAAGTAGTCAGCTGTCCATTCCATGTAGGCAAGAAGGTTTTTACCGGTGATGTTTACAGCCATAAGCGTATTGTCATACTTATAGATGAAAGCAACATCCTTGCGCTTGAAATCCCCGGCTTTTAATGTCTGGTCAAGGTTGAACAATGCGGCTGTAGAAATATCTGCCTTTGTATAGTAAGCCTGAACTTCGTTAATCAAATCCATAAGGGCTGTGTCTTCTACCTGGGCGCGAGGCATTGTTGTTACATTGTCTTTGCCAGTGATGTAGTCAGTTCCTTCCGGAATGAAGTTTGCAGTGATTTTTCCTACAACCATGTTTGCATTTTCTTTTGATTTATCGTCAACCCATTTGAACTGTGCAAGAATATCGTCAGAAGGTTTAAGTCCTTTTGTGTCGATGTTTTTGGCTTCTACGTTAGCAACCTTCCATTTTCCGTTTTCTTTTTTCAAATTGATTTTAGAAAATGCAACCTGTGAACCGTACTTTCCAGGTTCAAGAACCCATGTTCCGTCTACGTCTGTGCAGTATGTTGCGTGTTCATGTCCTGCAAAAACAACGTCAAGTTCCGGTACGGCTTTTGCAATCTGGAATGCGCCGGATTTTCCTTCGCATTCGTATTCACCTTCGCGGCTTATGTGCATTACGCCGACTAAAACATCGTATTTGCCTTCAAGTTCTTTTACGGTTTTCTGAACTGAAGAAATCGGGTCTTCAAAGTCAAGATTCTGGAAGTGTTCAGGAGATGATGCTTCCCAGGTTGCAATGTGCGGAGCAACACAGCCTACAACTGCAACGCGGATTCCGTTTACTACGATAATCTGGTATGGAAGCAGGTACGACTTTCCTGAATCTGCATATTTGATGTTTGTACATACTACGCGTCCGTCAAAGTTTGCAAAGTTTCTTTCAAGGAAAGGAAGTCCAAAGTTGAATTCATGGTTTCCAGGAACCCAGATATCGTATTTTTGAGCGTTCAAAGCCTGAATCATCGGGTGTGTATCAAGGTCATTAAACAATTCGCTTGAGTTATCCTGCAGTGCATCGCCAATATCAAAAAGCAATGTGTCCGGATATTCTGACTTAATCTGCTTTACAACTGTGTCTGTAAGTGCAAAACCTGCATTATTTGCAGGAGCGTCAATTGCGTATTCCCATGGATAGATGCGGCCGTGCATATCTGAAGTTGCGGCAATAGTTACAACAGCCGTATCGCCTGAAGCGGCTGAGCCTTTTACGATGTCGCCTGACTTTTCATATTTGAAAGCGGCGACTTTTTTGTCTGTCTTTGCCTTGTTTCCGCCGGCAAAGGCAGTTGTGCATGCTGCTGTTAATAATAATGCAGCCATTGCAATGTGAATAAGTTTTTTCATGTTTCCTCCAAAAACTTTGTCAAAATATTTTCCTCAAAATTTTGAATGCATGCTTTTATTGGCGCGTGTGTATATCGCCTGTTGCCGGCTGTTTTTTTGCAGCTTTCTGTTTAAAAGCGAATACTGAATAAATTGCCGTGAACCACACGCTTGTTACCATTCCGATTGAACCGCAGAGCGCCTGTAAAATTTTTATAACAATGAGCGGAATGTTTATGAACTGAATATAGTTCATGTGGTAGCCCCAAATCATCATCGCAAGCGGAAGGGAAGCTCCGCAAAAAGCAAGAATAAGGGTGTTTGTCATTGTGCCGATTATATCATGCCCTACGGCAAGAACAGAAGAAAAATACTGTTTTAAAGGCATTTTAGAATTTGCCAGAAAGAGCTGTTCGGCACTGCTTGCTACAGAAATTGCTATATCCATTGTAGCTCCCAGACAGGAAATCAAGATTGAAACAAATAATATAGAAGATATTTTAAAATTCCTGTTCTGGGCAAGGTATAAAAGACTTTCGCCTTTTTCCATATCAACGCCTGAAAGGTTCATTATTCTGCCGAAAATGAATGCCAGAAAGCCTGCAAAAATAATTCCTGTAAATGTTCCGCCTGCGGCAACAAGTGCCTTTTTAGAAAAGTCTGCAATCTGTATAAAACTGACGGCACATATAACTGTAGAAGATAAAACTGCAACTGCCATGGGATGTTCTGTCCACATTCCGGGCACTACTATATAAAGTATTACAGTGCCAGAAAAGGCAAGGGCAAGAAGGCTTCTTAAGCCTTTTATGCGTCCGACAAGAATTACAATAACAGCAAGAAAGATTGCAAGCAGATAAATGTAAGGCTGCCTGTTATAATTATAAAGCCAGACAACCGGCTGTCCGTTTTTATCGAGGCGGATTGTAAAAACAGCTGTAAGACCTTCATATGCAATGGCACTTCTAAGGGAGCCTAATGTATTAACGGAAGAGAAAACCTGACCTTTATATTCGCCTTCATTTATGCGTACGGTGAATTTCTGGTTGCCAGTAAAGCGGCCGTCTACAAAAGGATCTTCCTGAATGTTATTTTCTGAAATTTCTAAAACTGTGCCTGAAACGAACTGCTGTGTATAAATTGACTTTTGCCTGTAATGTTCTGTAAAGTGCGGGGCTATAAAAACAATAGATGTAATACTTAGAATAGTAAAAATTACAGAGAAAACATCGTTTTTTATTTTTTCCTGATTAATTTTCATGTGCGGTAAAGAAGATGATAATGCGACTTCGTGGGATTGTAAAGAAGAAAATGGAAGTGAATGAATTTGCTGTACTAACTGTAATTTCTTATTCTATTTAGTCAAAATGTTTAGTTTTCTAAGCAATACTTGTTTAAAAAAATTGCTCTGCGGGTCCCAGCAACGGGAAAAAAATTAAGGAATCTCCCTGCTTCTTGCTAAGTCACAGTGGCTATCGCCGACCTTGTAAAATTTTCTGTGTAAATGGCTGACAAATATGATACTCTTAAGGAGGAGTACGATGTTGGCCAAAACGAAAGAAAAAGATGTCATCGACCAGTTACTTGATCAGATTGACTTCCACGGAATGACAGCAGAAGAATTAGCAGGAGAAAATGGTCTGCACAAGAAACTGACAAGCCGTTTTTATTCAAAAGCTCTTGATGCCGAAATGGATGCGCATCTGGGCTACAAGAAAAATGACAATGCCGGTGATAATTCTGGAAACAGCCGAAACGGCTACACAACTAAAACTGTCATAACCGATGATAATGACACAATTGAGGTTCAGGTCCCTCGTGACAGGAACAGTACCTTTGAGCCTGTAATGATTCCAAAACATGAAAAACGCACGCCGCTTTTCAACGACCAGATTATTTCGATGTATTCATTCGGAATGAGTACCCGTGACATTCAGCGCCATCTGCAGCAGGTTTACGGAGTAGAAGTTTCGCCTGAAACGATTTCAAACATAACAGAATCAGTCATGGCCGATGTCCGCGAGTGGCAGAACTGGCCGCTTGAAAAATCTTATCCGATTCTTTTTCTGGACGCCTTACGCGTAAATTCAAGGCAGGACGGTAAAAATGTCAACAAAGCTCTTTATGTAGCCCTGGCAATCAACTGGGAAGGCAGAAAAGAAGTTTTGGGGCTCTGGCTCGCTGAAACTGAAGGTGCAAAATTCTGGATGAGTGTACTTACAGACATCAAGAACCGCGGCGTTGAAGATATTCTCATTGCCTGCATGGAGTCGCAAACTTCGTTTGCTTCACGAGTTTTTGCAAAGCAAAAACTCGCAGCATAAGACGCGAAGCGGATTATGCCGCACTGTATTGTCCATATGATCCGTAATTCCACAAAGTTCGTATCTTACAAAGACCTTAAGACCGTCTGCCGTGATTTGAAAGAAGTCTATTCTGCAATCAATGCTGAAAGCGGTCATGAAGCTCTGGAAGAATTCGGCAAAAAATGGAATGACAAATATCCGATGATTCAGGCTTCCTGGGAACGTAACTGGAATGACTTGACTGAGTTCTTTAATTATCCTAAAGATATCAGACGAGCCATTTACACAACCAACGCAATCGAATCCCTGAACTTTTCCCTGCGAAAAGTTACCAGAAACAAATCAAGTTTCCCTGATGATGATTCGATATACAAGGTAATGTATCTGGCAATTAAAAATGCCAGTACCCGCTGGACTATGTCCATTAAAGACTGGGGACTGGCAGTTAATCAGTTTGCAATATTATTTGACGGGCGTGTTCCCGGCTTTAATTAATCCCTGCCATTTACACAGATTTATGACAGGGGCTTTGTTGTCTTAAGCTGCAAACGGCTTGACCGCGACAGCCGCTTTGAAGCGCATGTCAGGCGATTCCTTCGTCAATATGATTTTTTACGATTTGATAAATATCCCAGAAGAAATCATATTCCTTAGAATCTATTCTTTTATAAACTGTTGAAATAGGAAAAATCACAGTATTTGTTTTTTTATAAACCATACAATAATCTGTCCCAAATTCATCAGTTATAATCTGCCATTCCATTGCCAATTGTTCCCGGACAATTTCGCCGAATAAGACTCCTAAGCCGGATGCAATTTCATCATCAGAAAATTCTGATTCTTCATCAAGCCATTTTTTAAATACCAAATCTAGTTTTTTAAATTTATTTGCGGCTTCTTCTGCTTCAAATGAATCTACAATTTTATTTCCCAGGTGAATGTTTTTATTTATGAAATTCTTTTCTTCTGTTTCCAAATCCCGAAAATGCGGTTCTTGTTTTTGATTGCCAAGTTTTTTCGTATAGTTGATTTCATTGCCATCTACTGCTATTTTTTCAGAATGTTCATTTATTTGAATGGATTTGATTATTTGCTCCATTTGATTGTCATATTTTTTGATTCTGCTTATTTTACTGCTTGGAAAAGTAACAGACAGCAGGAAAACATTATTACCTGTTCCAAATTCCCAATATTTAATCATATATGAATCGTCTTCAATTTGACTTTCCGGAGTTATTGCAACATTGTATTTTTCTATTATCTTTTGTTCCAATCCTTTTCTTTTTATATCTTCCTGTACATGCTTTTCACCGGCGTTTTTTTCATTTTGGTCTTTTGGTTCAAAAGCTATAA
>JAEEWW010000001.1 GCA_016287815.1 Treponema sp.
TCTGACGAACTTAAGTTTGAGACTGACACGATTCGAACGTGCGACCCCCACCTCCGCAGGGTGGTGCTCTAATCCAGCTGAGCTACAATCTCATTCTTGATGTTGTGCAGTAGAACTGCTTTCTCGGAAGCGACAGGAGTTGAACCTGCCCACCCCTTACGGAAGTGACGGATTAGCAATCCGTTGTATTACCGCTCTACCACGCTTCCATTCAAATCGGAGCGAGAGGGATTCGAACCCCCGGTCCCGTGAAGGACAACGGTTTTCAAGACCGCCCCAGTACGACCGCTTTGGTATCGCTCCAAAATGTATATGGATAATATCAAATTTCTATGCTGAATGTCAAGAGCAAATTTGATTTTTATCTTGTTTTTAATCATTTTCCCAGTTAAATTTCGTGCTTCAAACAGTCGATTTTTTTATTTGTTAAATCAGTTTATTTATAGGCATGACTTTCTATTCTGACATCCAGAATCGCACGTATTGAAATAATCTCTTAATAACGTTATTCTTTATGGTACGGAGATTTGTAGCAGTTTGTTCAAGAGTTGTAAACTGCTTAAAAACTTATGGAGGGAAATATGGCTGGTGCCACTCAAGAAAACGATTTTACAATTGAACAGTTAGGACCTTGTAAGGTTCCTTCCCCAATTGAATTATCTCACACTCACGGTGATTTTCGTGCAAATTATGTAAAAGATACAAGTTACGTTAGAAACAGTGTTAATTTTTATGAAGACATGGATAAAACCGATGATTTAACTTCAAATAATCTTATGCAGAAAGCAGGACCTCGTGAAATGATTTATTTCGATCCTGTTCATGTTAACGCTGCAATTTGTACTTGTGGTGGTCTTTGTCCTGGTTTGAATGATGTTATTCGTGCTATTGTAAACTGTCTTTACAGACGTTACGGAGTACATAGAATTACAGGATTCCGTTTTGGCTACAAAGGTTTTTTGAATGAATATTCCTTTGATACGATTCCTCTTACTCCTGATACAGTTGATACAATCCACAAAATCGGTGGTTCGTTCCTTGGAACAAGCCGTGGCGGCGGAAACCGCGTACAGGACATTGTAGACTGCCTTGAACGTCTTAATATAAACCAGCTTTATGTTATTGGTGGAGACGGTTCACAGCGCGGTTCTTATGATATTGCCTGCGAAATTGAACGCCGTAAATTAAAGTGTGCTGTTGTTGGTATTCCAAAGACTGTTGATAATGATCTTGAATTTATTGACCGTTCGTTCGGTTTTGAAACAGCTGTAGAAAAAGCTACAGAAGCCGTTCGCAGTGTTCACATGGAAGCTCATTCACAGATTAACGGAATTGGTCTTGTAAAACTTATGGGGCGTGAATCCGGCTTTATTGCAATGGCAACAGCGCTTGCAAGCCATGAAACAAATTTCTGTTTGATTCCTGAAATTCCTTTTGAACTTGACGGACCTAACGGCTTCCTGGAGCATCTTGGCAGACGTCTTGAAAAACGTCATCATGCTGTAATAGTTGTTGCTGAAGGTGCAGGACAGGAACTTTTGAATTCTACAAACCAGACAGATGATTCTGGTAATAAAAAACTTGCAGATATCGGAACATTCTTGAAAGACAGAATCAACGAGCATTTTGCAGCTAAAGGAGTTCATATCAATCTTAAGTACATTGATCCGAGCTATCAGGTTCGTGCTTCTGTTACAAATGCAAATGATTCAATCTACTGTGAACGTCTTGGTAACAATGCCGTGCATGCTGCAATGGCTGGAAAAACAAAGTGTGTAGTTGGTCTTGTTCACGATAAATATGTTTATCTTCCGATTAAGATGGTTACACGTAAGCGTAATATTGTAGACCCGGAAAGTTCTATCTGGCGTGATACACTTGATGCAACAGGTCAGCCAATTCTTATGGTAAACAATATGCAGTCTGCTATTGAACACATGGAAAAAATGAGCAGGGGAACAGCAAAAAAGGCTGAATAGTTTTTCACCTGTAATGATAAAAAAGCCGCGCTTTTTCAAAGCGCGGCTTTCTTTTAAAGTCTGTCTTTTAATATTAAAGTTTGTCTATTAACATAGAACATTTGCCTGAAGGAATCGGCAGTGTTTTTTTCTTTTGATCAAGAATATTGATTGTAAAGTAGTAAAGTTTTTCACTTTCCATTTGAATTTCCCAGCCGCGTGGACTTTTATTACTTAAAATCGTAATAAGGTTTCGTTTGAGGGAAAGTTTTTCGATTCCCATAATT
The DNA here is from genome assembly GCA_016287815.1 of Treponema sp. GTDB lineage: Bacteria > Spirochaetota > Spirochaetia > Treponematales > Treponemataceae > Treponema_D. The sequence continues at coordinate 2,246 of JAEEWW010000001.1, forward strand.
TCAAGGTTAGGAATAATCCAGTCTACAGTTTTTCTTGGTAAACTGATTGAAAGTCCGATTATATTTTCAATCATAAGCGCGATTGTAGAAAGACCAACGTACGGTAAGTAATGCGCACGCGGAAAGTCCGGATTACCGTTCATTGTTGCTTTTCCTTCTTTGTTTGGAAGGTAAGCTTCGTAAACATCACCGGTCTGTTTGTTGTCATCCGGGAAAAGTGCTTCAAGGATAAAGTAAAGGTGCCGGATGGCACATTCTCGTGCCATATCATAACGCTGATATTTTTCCAGTCCTTTAATTATCATAAAATTAAACGGCGGATAAACGCTTCCGCAGAAACCTTCTCCATTTTCTTTAAAATCCGGACTGTCAGCAGATAGTGTAGGGAACGGATGTTCAGAACCAAATGTTTTTGGGTTATTAAGATGGTCAATAAGCGCATTTGCTTTGTCTGCATTCGGCATTTCGGCTAAAAGCGGCCAGAAGCCTGCAATTGTTTTTTGCGGAAGACGCTGTTCATCTTTGTCCAAATCGTGGTAAAAACCTGTTTCGTTATCCCACATTAAGGAATTTACACGGGTTTTAAGAGAAAAATACATTCTCTTATACTGAAAACTTAGTTCCTTGTCGTTCAGAATGTCGCCCAATGCAGACATGTAGGCTGCATTAATTGCCATTGCGGCGTTAAAATCAACCGGATAGCAGACATCCTTTCGCGGAGAATTGAACATTGTACTTGATTCAACAGGAACGGAAAAAAGACCGTTATCTTTTTTAAAAGTACGGATAATCCAGTCCATGTATTTCTGAAGAATCGGCATTACTTCGCGAATGCGGCGTTTGTTTGCAGATTTATGATAAAGGTTGAATTCTGCCCAGGCAAACAGCGGCATTCCTATTCCTTCTGGATTTGATTTATCCAGAATAGGATTATTTGTTTTTGCATCGTATTTCCACCGAATTGCACCGCTTTCTTCCTGGCGGGCATAAAAATAATCGATGTTCTGGTTTGCAGGGAAATTCCTGTTTGAATAAACCAGAAAGAATGAGGAAAAAATGGTCTCGAACTGCTCAAGGACATAAGTATCTCCCTGAGGGTAAACAAAATAACCATCAGGAGTTTGCTCTCCGCTTGCAGGGTCGATCCAGTAGTTAGAAATCCATGACCAAGACTTATCGTAAATGTCTACAAAATCCTGATCGTAAAAATGGATTTTTGGAAAATCTTTCTTATTCACAGAAGCTCCTAGTAATTGTGTATTGAAGTATATCACAAAAAAAAGAAAAACGATATAATTATTTAAATAAACCTCTAAAATCTTTGTTTTTTAGGGTTTATTTTAATTAAGAGCCGACAAGTTTATCGTCTCTTAAAACGGCAAAGCTTTTCTGCAGCGTGACTTGCTGGAAGTTACGCTACGAATATGCCAGACGTATGCGATGTTTAAAATCGAATTATTAAAGCGATTTTAACCGCGAAAACATCATTTCGATGCTGATTATATGGAGATTTTATGTATCAATCGTTTGCCTATCTTGAGACACGTATACTTCTTTCCCCTGTAGAATCTGTTTTTATCGTTGATGAAAAAACAGGTTCTGTTTCTGTTGATAAAACTGTTTTGCAAAAGGTTTTTATGCTTGTAAGAGCATTAGGCAGTTCAGTTTTAAAAACTTCTTATATAGAACATCTTACAGGAAAATTGCCGGAAAATCCAGAAAATAAAAAAATTACCGGCAATTCTATGCTTGTTTCTGAAGGTGGAACTCTTGATATCACTTTTCATAGCCGTCCAAAAACCATTCATATTGAAGAAATCCGTATTGAAGAAGATACAGGGCATTTAACGCACGCTGATAATTCTGCACGTATGAATTTTACATGGGCTGGCTGCCCGAGCATAAGAATAAAAACAAGCCCTGCTTTTGAACTTGGCGAAGAAGCAGAATTGTTTTTGAATGAATTGCGGCGTCTGGCTCAATATCTTAATCTTGAAAACAAGGAAGCACAGGAAGGTTCTATAAGAAGCAATGCATTTGTTGCGCTTTCAAAATATCCTGAACTTCCGGATTATTATGTAAAACTCCGTAATTTAAATTCTGCAAATTTTGTACGCAAGGCTATAAATGTTGAACTTTCACGGCAGGAAGAAATTTTATCTTCCGGCGGAACTGTAGAAAGCGAAAGCCGTCTTTGGAATGAAAAACAGTCGCGTACAGAATCTTTCCATGTAAAGCGTAATCCTGAAATCAGGCGTTTTGAACGGCTTGTGCCTGAACAGAAGATGAATCTTATAAAGATTTTTAACGAAGAACCTGAACAGAAAACGGAACTTCCTAAAGAGCGTCGCCAGAGATTCAGGGAACAATATTCACTTTCAAGGCTTAGAACAGAATTTTTATGTGATGAAAAAGCCAGGGCGGATTATTTTGAAGAAGCTGTTGCAAACGGTGCAGAACCTCTGCATGCGGCTCATTGGATGGCTTCTGAACTGGTCAAACTTTTGAAAACCAGAAATGATACTTTGGAGAAAACAAAGCTTACTGCCAAAAAGTTTGCAAAAATCATTCAGCTGTTTTCTGAAAACAAAATTCATAGCGGAATTGCAAAACAGCTTATGCAGGCTGTTGCAGAAACAGGTGAAAACCCGGAAGATTTGCTTACGAAAAAGTCTTTAAGCCAGATTTCTGATGAAAGCGAAATTTTGCCGTATGTAAAGAAGGTTATTGCAGAGAATCCTGGAATGAGTACGCGCATCCAGCGTGGAGAAATGGCCCCTATAGAATTTCTTACAGGCCTTGTTATGAAAAAAACAGGCGGTATGGCAACACCTCAAAAAGTTAAGCAGCTAATAAAAAAGGAATTGAAAATAAGCATCGTTTATGTTTTAAACATGGGTGGAGCAATGACGGCTATGCGCCATGAAGACGGTTCAATAAGTTCTGGTGATCCGCGTGTTTTAAAGCAGATGCTTCAGGAAACAGATCCGGATATTCCTGTGCAGGTTGTGCCGGTCGGACAGCTTTTAAGTGAAGAAGTTGAACCTGCCGACTGGGCTGTTCTTGTAAAGACTATAAGCGAAAAAATAGAAGCAGGTCTTGCAAACGGAATTGTAATTACTCACGGAACAGATACACTTGCCTATACAGCGGCATTTTTATTCTGGCTTTTTTCAGATTCCGGAGTTCCTGTCGTTATTACTTCATCTTCAACTTTGTTTTCTGAAACTGATGAAGCTAAAAAGAATCTTTCTTTTGCAGTTCGGCTTGCCAGTGAAAAAAAAGACGGAGTTTATGTCGTTTACAACGGCGAAATACTTTCTCCGCTAAACCTGCGGTTTGAAAGCCCTGACGATAAAGGGTTTAGAAATTTAAAAACTGCTGATAAGGTATTTACCGGAAGCGGCCCTGTTGCCCAGCAGTTTGCAACTGTTCAGGAGCCGGACAGCAATGTAATGACAGAAATCCTTCAGGAAGCAAGCTCAAAAATGGTTCTTTGCAGAATTTATCCTGGCTTCAGAACAGATATTTACCAGAAATTGATTACAGACAGCATTCGTACGGTATTTTTGGAACTGTACGGAAACGGTACATTGAATATGCGCCGAAGTGATTATTCTCTAAAAAATATGCTTGTTCGTGGACGTCAGAACGGAGTTAGATTTTATTGTACATCGCAGCAGGAAGCTCTGTTGAATTTTTCTCAGTATGTAACGGGTAAACGTGCATGGCGGGAAGGTGCTGTTCCTATGGGAAGACTTTCTACAGAATCTGCTATAGCTTTGTATTTTGCATGTTCGCTTGTAGCTGACAATGATTCAGAGTTAAATCAGCTGATGGAAACATATACAGAATTGTACGGCGCAGCCGTTGTGTAAAAAAAACGTCAGGTTCTCTATGCTGATTCTATGCAGGCGAATTTATTCGCCTGCAACTGTTTCTGTAACTGGAACTTCTACAGAAACTTTTACAGGTTCCTGGTAAGACAGTTTTACGGTTTCCCGTTCGTTTCTATGTCTTGATTTCAGTAAAAGAACATTTGATTTTTTAAGATGTACATAACCGGAAGAATTATACATTTCAAAGCGTGAATCAGTTCTAAAATCAATTCCGTAAATCTGTATTTTCTGGAATGCAGGGATTTCGCCGATTATAACGTAATGGGTAAGTCCTTGCGGGAATACAATTTCAATTTCAGTTGTGTTGAATTCATCTTTCTTGTAACTGATATCAGATGCACAGGTCCATGCCCAGACAGTTTTTCCGTTATCTTCTCCTATAATTTCAAAATGTGGATAGTATGGATTGTCATGCACAAGTACAGGGTATAGGTCTGAATAAGCATACAAATCAGAATCCTTTATCTGCTTAAAATATGAGTTTGCAAGGAAGTAACCTGTATTTGCTATATCCGTGTTAGAAACTAACAGACCGTACTGGATTAATGTATTCCCGCCTTCAAGCGCGCGTTCAGGAGTAAAAGGAAGATTGCTGTCTTTTATGTTAAGTTCCTGTCCCTCTTCACTTAATGAACATGCCTGAACAATTGTTTCAAGACAAGAAGAGCGGATAGGTTCGCTAATAAGTTCTGCAAGTTCAGAGTTTGCTTTCTTCAAATTTGTATAAACATTCAGAATTCCTAGAGCCTGGTAAGGAGTAATATCTGTAAGCTGAATTTTTTCAGGAAGGGTCAGAATGTCTTTAGCTTTTTGTGAATTCTGATTAAGCAGAATGAAGCTTGTAATTTTAGAAAGTGTAAAAATATCACAGTTATTCTGTTCAAGTGCCTGATTTACGGAACTCTGCATGTTTTCTATATTCATTTGCAGGGTTACGTACATTTTTTCAAGAGTATTAAAATATGGTGCTGAAAGATATGTTCTTCGCTGTCCTTTTTTGAATAAATCCGGAACTATATCAAGGGCACTGTTGTACTGTCCGTTTTTAGCCATAACGGCAACGTAAGAAACAACACTCTGTTCGGTCAGCATAAGATTATTCTGCAATGCATCGTTAAAGAGATTAATAATGCCGGTTTCAAGTGATTTTAAATTCTGGCTGTATAGACTTGCAGAAGCTAGTTCATAACTGCCTGCTGATTCAAATGTGAATGTATCGCTTGTATTAACTGTTGAATAAACAACGGTAGGATGAGCATTAAAAATCGTTACGCGGTTATCGGCAAATTCAAGGCCGGATAAAATATATTTTTTGCTGGCATCTTCCATATACAAGCTTGAATTTTTCTGTTCTGTAACATGATAGCCTTTAGTTGGTTTAAAATTTATAGAAAGGTATTCAATATCCTGCGGCAAATCTGCCTGAATTATAAGGTCAGCAGAATCCGTTGAATTTGAAACAACAAATGTAAGTGAAACGTCTTCCGTAAAGGTAAGGGTTGAAGTTAAAGGACTTGCTTTATTCCATGAAATTAGTGTAATGTCTTTTGTTGTACTTTCTGTGCTCTTTTTTATTTGTACAGGGCTGTTGTCGTCAAAGTAGAAAAGTACACCTTTGTATGATGCCTGAAGGCTGTTTTTAAGATGGCTTTCCTGATTGCTTTCAGTTTTAGTAAAAGTAAATCGCAAAGCACCCGTGCTTTCTGAGAAAACGGATTCTGTTTTAAATTGCAATACAAAAATGCCGACAATAATAACAGCGTAAATAAAAAATAGGCCAAATAATTTTTTTATAGGATTAGAATACATTATTTGTAGTTTACTTAAAGGAACAAGGAAATTCAACAGATGAGATTGCAAAATAAAAATATACGTTTCAAAAAAGCTATGCAGTTTTTTGTCTCTGTTTGTACATTTTTATGTGCGGCAGGATTTGTTTATTCTGCTGATGTTGTATCTACGCAAGATCCGGCGCAAGCCGCACCTTCTTCAGTCAATGCAGCAGATTCATCAAAAAAATCTGCGTCTTCTTCTGTATCAGCCTCTCCGGTATCTGCAAGGCAGAAAGTAAATCCGCAGGAAGTTGCATTTGCAAAAAAAATAAAGGAATCGCTTGCTGAAGATTCTTCAATCGAAAAAACCTTGCAGCTTTTTGAAACTCTTCCGGAACAGTCTAAAAATAGTCCAGATATGCTTGTTTTGCAGGCTTCCCTGATGCTTTCTGCAAACAAAATGCCTGAACTGAACGAAGTTCTTGCAAAACTTGAACAGATTGCTCCTGAAAATCGTGATGCAATTGAATTAAGCATGATTGTTGCAAAAGTTACAGGCAACAGAAAAAAACTTAACGAAAAAGTAAACTCTCTTCTTGCAAAAGATCCGAATAATGATCTGGCAAATATTGAACTTGCTGAAGATGCGCTGCGCAGTAACAATTATTCAACGGCTGTAAGCTACTATCAAAAAGCCCTTGCAGGAAATGCAAATAGTGAAGAAGCCATGTTCGGGCTCGGTCAGTGTTATTATTATCTTGCAAGACCTGAACCATCAAGAAAATATTTTAACAAGCTTTTAGAAAAGAATGAAATGCACGCAAATGCAAATCTGTATCTTGGAAAGCTTGCTGCGGAAGACGGAAAATATAGAACTGCCTTAAAATTTGTAGAAAAAGCATGTGAAGCAGATCCTGAAAATCTTGATGCGTATATAGATTTGGGAACATACAGACACAGACTTTTAAATCCAAAAGGTGCAGAAGAAGCATGGAACAAGGCAATTTCGCTTGCGCCTGATTTTTTCTTAACGTATGCCTACAGGGCAAGCCTTTTTGATGAACAGTCTCGTTATAAAGAAGCTTATGAAGATTATAAAAAGGTTGTTGAACTTAACCCGAAATATTTTTATGCATATGAAACAATGGGAGTTCTTGCCTGGCACGAAAAAGATTATGCGGCTTCTTATGAATCTTTTTGCCGCGTACTTGAAAATGTGCCTGATAATTTTTCGTATAATATGATGGTTGCGGCCTGTCTTTCAAAAGGTAATAAAAAGCCTCAGATGAAACTTCATCTGGAAAAGGTAATGAAAAAACTCAATAGAGAAAGCGTTGAATACAATCTTGCACGCCTTTATCACGACGGCGGTGGGGTTAATTCAGAAAATTCTGTAAATCTTCTTGTAAAGCGGGAAAAAAGCGGAACAAAGCGTGCAAAATATCTGTTTTATTTTGGTTTGTTTTACGAACTTAACGGTTTTATGGAACGCGCGTCCGTTTTGTACCAGCAGTGTATAGAAGCAAGCCAGCCATTGTTTTTTGAATACCGGCTTGCAGAATGGGAAGCATCCGGCGCAGCGGCTTTAAGCGAGGAAAAGAAATGAGTAGCAAGACAGAAAAAACTATTGAATTGAACGGTAGAAAATTTACTATCATAGGAACTGCTCATATTTCAGCAGAAAGTATAGAGGAAGTTACATCTTATATTTCTGAAAAAAAGCCTGATTGCGTTGCCGTTGAATTAGATGAAAAACGCTATGAATCAATGACAAATCCTTCAGAATGGGCAAATCTGGATATTGTTCAGGTTTTAAAAAACAATGAAGGATTTTTAATCCTTGCAAACCTTGTTCTTGCTTCATTCCAGCGCAGAATGGGCAAAAAAATCGGAGTGCATCCCGGTGACGAAATGAAAGCTGCCGTTAATCGTGCAAAAATGATGAATATTCCGATTGCAATGATAGACCGCCCTATTTCTGTAACTTTGCGCCGTGCATGGCAGAAAAATTCGTTAGTCGGAAAAACCAAACTGCTTTCTACATTGCTTGCAAACAGTTTTACCAGCAGTGAATTTTCTTCTGAGCAGATTGAAACGTTAAAGAAAACAAGCGAAATGGATTCCATGCTTACAGAGTTTTCCGGTTTTTTGCCTTCCGTAAAAGAAGTTTTAATTGATGAACGTGACCGCTATATTGCAGCAAAGCTTTTACAGACGGAAGGACAGAATATTCTTGCCGTTATCGGAGTTGGACATCTTGCTGGTGTTTTGAAACACATGGAAAAGATTGCGTCCGGTCAGGAATCTGGCGATATTTCTGATATTTCAACTGTAGAAAAATCAGGCTCTAAAACAAAGTTTTTAGGCTTTTTAATTCCGGCTATAATTATTGCCATGCTTGCGGCTGGTTTTTATTTTGGCGGAATAAAAACTGGAAAAGCCATGCTTGGTTCATGGATTATCTGGAATGGTCTGCTTGCCGCACTTGGAACGGTTTTGGCAGGCGGTCATATCATTACGATTTTAACAGCTTTTGTGGCAGCGCCTATAACTTCTCTTTGTCCGCTTGTTGGTGCAGGAATGGTTACGGGGCTTGTTCAGATTTTTGTCTGTAAGCCAAAAGTTTCTGATATGGAAAATCTGCATGATGACGCTGCAAACCTAAAATCTTTTTACAAAAACAGGATTTTACGCTGTCTTTTAGTCTTCTTTTTTTCAACGATAGGAAGCTCTCTTGGAACTTTTATAGCAGGTGCTTCATTTTTAAGTTTAAGCGGAATTTTCGGTAAATAGCATGGGCCTTTTGGCGTGCCGTCTATTTGCCAAATAAAGAGGCAATAAGTTCCTTTATGCTTTTTACAGCTATACACCCTTCTTCTATATCCGGCGTGTAAATTGTTGTGTAGCCGAGCTGCTGCGAGGCTTTTACACGTTGTTTTAATCTTGTTACAGGCCTTATTTCCCCGGCAAGACTTAATTCGCCTGAAAGTACGGTTTTAGGAGGTAATTCTAAATCTGTACGCGCAGAATATAATGCTGCTGCAAGAGCCGCATCTATCGCGCTTTCAGAAATTTTTATTCCGCCTGCAACGTTAATATATAAATCCTGGTCGCTGAACCGTAGTCCCAAACGTTTTTCAAGAACTGCGGCAACCCGGCTGATTCTTGCGCTGTCTATTTTTTCGCAATACACTCTTGAAAGCGAAGCCTTGGCCGGCACTGTTAAAGCCTGAATTTCCACAAGAAAAACCCGGCTGCCTTCAAAAATTGCGGCGGTTGCAACGCCTACAGGCTGTTTGCCGTTTCTTTGGGTAATAAAAATTGAACCGGGGTCTTCTGCAATTTTCAGGCCTTTTTCGTCCATTGTAAAAATACCGATTTCGTCTACAGAACCAAAGCGGTTCTTCTGTGAGCGCAAAAAAATCAATTCATTATTTGAGCGTTCAAAAGAAATTACGGTATCTACCATGTGTTCCAGCGATTTTGGTCCGGCAATAACTCCTTCTTTTGTAATGTGTGCCGTCATAATGAGCACGCTGTCACGCTCTTTTACCCAGGAAATTAATTCATTGGCACAGTATTTTAATTGATTGATTGTTCCGGGAATCAATCCTGCTTCAACTGAATAAACAGTCTGGATTGAATCAATTATTACAAGAGCCGGATTGATTGAATCCAGTGCAGAAAGAATGTCTTCCAGACGCATGGAACATAAAATTTCGATATTATTTACATTAAGACAAAGGCGTATTGCCCTGTTTTTTATCTGCGAAGCAGATTCTTCTCCGCTTACGTAAAGAATTTTCCCATTTAAATTTTCTGCACATTTTGCAGAAGTTTGAAGCAGAAGGGTTGATTTTCCGATTCCTGGCTCGCCGCCAATTAAAATTGCCGAACGTTTTGTAGCGCCTCCACCTAAAACCCTGTCAAATTCGCTTATCCCTGTAGAAATTCGTTCTGAATCTTTTGCTTCAACAGAAGAAAGTGGAACAGGTTTTATTTTTTGTACACCGGCAGAAGTTTTTGCAAAAGGTGAATGCACATTTGAATCTTCAATAAATTCTTCAAGAGTGTTCCATGAACCGCATTGCGGACAGCGTCCGAGCCATTTTGGCTGGCTGTAACCGCAGGAAGAACATCTGTAGGTAATTGTTCCGTTTTTTTTGGCCATTTTGAACCTCTCAAAGTATTATGTTTGTGGTTTTGTATTCTTTTAGGTTTGCTTCTAAAAGTTTTCTAAATCAGCAGAATTTAGAATGTAGAAACATCAGGCTTAATGTCTTCTGCTTCGTCTTCTTTTTCCACCCGTATAAAAACCTGATTCGGAAGGCATGCAATCCATTCGAAATTGCCGGAAATAGGTGTGCATGCAACACAGGTTTTATTCGGGCATGGGGAATCTTTTATGCTTGCCTTTCCGTCTTTAATCTTTACGATTGTAATTCCTATTAATCCTTTTACTGGAATTTCCCTGTCTTTGTTCAGCGGATAGATGTATTGTCCTGTTGGTGTTGTAACAATAAGTGTAGGTTCTTTTGCGCCTTTTTTGCCGAGTGAAAGAATCGAAAATGCCAGAACAGCAATAAAAATCAGCAAAAAAATAAAATCTATGAACTTAAAACCATAACTTTTAAAAAAACTTGACTTTTGCATTTTGCAGGGGTATCCTTATTTTAAGCTTGTAAATAAGCTGATAAACTCTCTCCGACGTTCAGCTACGCTGAACAGTAGAGCTTCCTGAATCTTTTGGGAAGCTCTATTTTTTTTACCGGCTTTGCGTAATCATGGTTCCTTCAGGAACGGATTTTGTAATCCAGGTATTCCCGCCGATTACACAATTTTTTCCTATTACAGTTTCGCCTCCAAGAATTGTTGCACCGGAATAGATTGTAACATTATCTTCAATAGTCGGGTGTCGTTTTTTGTTCATTAAATCTTTTTGAACGCTGAGTGCGCCAAGTGTTACGCCCTGATAAAGTTTTACGTTGTCTCCGATTTGTGTGGTTTCGCCAATTACGATTCCTGTTCCGTGGTCAATAAAAAATGATTTTCCTATTTCTGCACCCGGATGAATATCAATACCGGTTTTTCCATGAATGTATTCGCTCATCATTCGCGGGATTATAGGAACGCCCTTTTTGTAAAGAAAGTGTGAAAGTCTGTATACAAGGATTGCCTCGAGTCCTGGATAAGAAAGAATTACTTCTTCTATGCTTTTTGCGGCAGGATCGCCGTTTAGAATTGCCTGGGCATCTAAGCTGATTGCTTTTTTTATTTCAGGGATTTCTTCTATAAAGGCGACAGAGGTTTTTTCGGCAAGTTCAAAACAAAAGGATTTTTGAACCTGAGTAGTACAGTTTGTGCTGTTTGAAAGATAGCGGACGGCTTTTTTTATTTCGGCGGTAAGAATTGTTATTACGCGGTTTACTCTAAGTCCTGTTTCATAGCGCAGGTTTTCTTTGCTTAAAGAATCCGCAGTTTTGAATCCCGGAAATATGAGCCACTGTAAATCCTGGAGGATTGAAACAACGTTTTCTCTGTTTGGAAAATTTTCTGTTTCTTTTCTGTTTACGCCGCCATAGGTTTCGTAAGAGTCAAGAATTTTATCAATTAAAGAATCTATGCTCAAAATAAACTCCGCTTCATGCAGGATTTGTATCGGATTTCCGATTTTGCAGCAGCCTGCATTTTGTTCTATTAAAGTTTAAAGTACTATATAATAATTGCTGATTTTATAAAAAATATGCAGCTTTTGATGATATTTTAGTCTTTAAATGCGAATAGTTTCAATACTTCTTGCGGAGGCAGGTGTAGTTTTGATTATGTAAATGCCTCTTTTATAGGACCCGTGTATCAAACCGACACGCAAGGTAAGTATGCCGGATAGAATTTCTTTTGTGTAAGCGTATATTGCTTTTTTTTATGCGGAAAATGCGCCGACGCGACTTATAAAAGATTTTACGAAAGTTATCAGCTGATTTTTGAAAAAAAATAATAGCGCATCTCTCTGCCTATTGAATTCTTTTCATATTATTGATATTGTATTTGACACTTGGCTGTTAAGAGGCTTGACATAAAATATTGGGTCTAGTATATTTTTCAGACAACTCATTATTAATTTATGCCCTTATAGCTCAGTTGGTAGAGCGCAGCCATGGTAAGGCTGAGGTCTGCGGTCCGAGTCCGCATGGGGGCTCGTTACTAAGATTTAACATGTTTTAGGAGATAGATATGGCAAGTAAGAAGAAAGGTGCAGTTGAAATTATTGCTTTGCAGTGTTCAGAATGCAAACGCAGAAATTACACAACTTACAAGAATCGTAAGAATATTCAGGGTAAACTTGAATTAAATAAGTATTGTCCTTTTGACCGCAAACATACATTGCACAAAGAGACAAAAGTAAAATAATTTAATTAGTGTAAGAATCTGTCTGATTTTTGCAGACAGTTTTTATATAGGTCAGTAGTTCAGTTGGTAGAGCATCGGTCTCCAAAACCGAGGGTCGTGGGTTCGAGTCCTACCTGGCCTGTTATTTTTATTCTTGTAGTGAATAGTTGAGGGTGTTATGGCTAATAAAACAAATAATAAGATAGAAGTGAGAAAGCCAAACTTTTTCGCAGAATGTATGGGTGAATTAAGAAGAGTTGTATGGCCTAAAAGAGATGATGTAGTTGCATCTGTAAAGGTTGTTATTGTTTCTACTCTTATTATTGCAGTATTGCTTGGCCTTCTTGATTTTGGATTCACTGCTGCTTTCCGCGCAATAATGCGCTAGTAGAGGTTGCCATGTCAAAGCAATGGTATATTCTTCATACTTATACAGGGTACGAAGGTAAAATAGAGCGTACATTAAATTCTATGCTTGAAGCAAAAGAAATTGATGGTAATGTTCTTACTAATGTAAAAGTTCCTGTTGAAGAAGTTGTAGAAATTAAAGACGGAAAAAAACGTAGCCGTAAAAATAAATTTTTACCAGGTTATATCATGCTTGAGATGGATCTTCCTGATTTAGGCTGGAAGGCAATTTGTTCTCAGATTCGTCGTATTCAGGGTGTTACAGGATTTGTTGGTACAAATCCTAATGTTCGCCCGCGTCCTATTACAGCAGATGAAGCAAAGAATCTTCTTTTGAAGAGTGGTGAAATTAAGGGTGAAAAACAGGTTCATATAAAACAGAGTTTTGCAGTTGGTGATACTGTTAAAATTACTGACGGACCTTTTGCTACTTTCAGTGGAACAATAGAAGAAGTAAATCCGGAAAAAGACAGACTTCGTGTTATGGTTCAGATTTTTGGACGTGCAACTCCGGTAGAAGTAAGCCTGCTTCAGGCTGAAAAAATATAATATAGAAAATTAGTAAAGCGGAATATTCTTGTGAATTTTTCCGCTTTCCTTTTTGGGAGAAGTGTAAATCCGTTGGATAAAGACGCTTCGTTAGAAGGATTTGTAAGCTTTTACAGTGGAAAATCTTTCATACCAATGTAAGGAGTAATATATGGCTCAAAAAAAGGTTACGGCTGTCATTAAACTGCAGTGTCCTGCAGGTTCTGCGACACCGGCTCCGCCAATTGGACCTGCTCTTGGACCTCATGGTGTAAATGCACCTAAGTTTGTTCAGGAGTTCAATGACAGGACTAAGACTATGGAAAAAGGTCTTATCATTCCTGTTGTAATTACAGTTTATCAGGATAAATCTTATACATTTATCTTGAAAACACCGCCTGCCGCTGTTCTTATCAAGAAAGCTTTGAAACTTGAAAAAGCTTCTGGAAACCCGTTACGCGACAAAGTTGGAACTCTTTCTCAGAAAGATCTTGAAGAAATTGCAAAGACTAAATTACCAGATGTTAATGCAAATGATCTCGAAGCAGCAAAGAAAATTATTGCTGGTACTGCACGCAGTATGGGCGTAGAGGTGGAACAGTAAAATGAAACACGGAAAAAAATATCGCGCATCGCTTGCAAAATTCGATCTTACAAAAAAGTATCCTGTTGCTGAAGCATGCAAGATGCTTGGTGAATTAAAGTTCGCTAACTTTGACGAAACAATCGAAGCTCACGTTTGTCTGAAACTTGGTAAAGGTCAGTCTGTTCGTGATACTTTGGTTTTCCCGAATCAGTTTAAGGCAGAAAAGAAAGTTTTGGTTTTCTGTAGAGATGATCGTGTAAAAGAAGCTCTGGATGCAGGTGCAGCTTTTGCAGGTTCTCAGGAATACATTGACAAAGTAAAAGGTGGCTGGCTTGATTTTGATATCGCTGTTGCTACACCTGATATGATGAAAGATGTAGGTCGTCTTGGTATGGTACTTGGACGCAAAGGTCTTATGCCAAACCCAAAAACAGGAACTGTAACTAACGATATTACAAAGGCTATTTCTGAATTGAAGAAAGGTCGTACAGAATATCGTACTGACAAAGCAGGTGTTGTTCACATTGCTGTAGGTAAGAGTTCAATGGATTCTGCAAAAGTAGCTGAAAACGTATCAGTTCTTCTTGGTGAAATTTCTCGCAAGAAGCCGGCTGATGCAAAAGCAGGTTTTGTTCAGAATGTTTCTGTAAGTTCAACTATGAGCCCTGGTGTTTGGGTTGACTACAAGGAAGGAGAGTAATTATGGCAATCAAAGCTAAGAAAGTTCAGCCTGCAAAAACACAGGCAATTGAAGACGCAAAAAAAGTTTTCGAAGGCTATAATGACTTTATTTTCACAGAATATCGTGGACTTACTGTAGAACAGATTACACAGCTCCGTGACAAGCTCCGTGAAAAGAATTCACAGCTTAAAGTTGTAAAAAACAACTTTGCAAAAATCGCTTTTGAAGATCTTAAGATTGAAAACGTTTCAGAATTCTTAAAAGGCCCAACAGCTATCGCTATGGCTAAAGAAGATTCTAACGAAACTGCAAAAGTTCTTTTTGACTTTGCAAAAGATGCACCGGCTCTTTCAATTAAAGCTGGTTACATCGGTAAAGAAATTTACGATGTTGCAAAAATGGAAGCTTATTCAAAGGTTCCTGGAAAGAAAGAGCTTATTGCTATGCTTATGTCTGCTATCAATGGTCCGGCAAGACAGCTTGCTGCTACTTTGAAAGCATACGTAGAAAAGAAAGAAAAAGAAGGTGGTGCTGCACAGGCATAAGCTTGTTTTGCAGAAAGCATTTTCTTTTGAATACCGCAGTCAGGCTTCATAGCTGTCGACTGTCTGCGGTTAATAGCAGCGGTTTTTATTGATTTTATCAATGGTCGTTGCAAGAACCTGTTATTTATTCGGTGAATATCAGACAGGTTTGAACAATCCGCAGAAAACCTTTTGGTAACGCGGAAAATATTTATTTTTTGGAGAAGACAATATGGCAGCCTTAACAAATGATCAGATTCTTGATGCAATCGCATCTATGACAGTTCTTGAAGCTTCAGAACTTGTAAAAGCAATGGAAGAAAAATTCGGTGTAACAGCAGCAGTAGCAGTTGCAGCAGCTCCTGGAGCAGCTGGCGGTGCAGCAGCTGGTGGCGAAGAACAGACAGAATTCACAGTAACTCTCGAAAGCTTCGACGCAGCTAAAAAGATCCCGGTTATCAAAGCTGTTCGCGAAATCACAGGTCTTGGACTTGGTGAAGCAAAAGCTCTTGTTGAAGGAGCACCAAAAGAAGTTAAAGCTGGCGTAAGCAAAGCTGATGCTGATGAAATGATCAAGAAGATCGAAGAAGCTGGTGGTAAAGCTAGCAAAAAATAAGTTGAGTATTAATTCTGGTATTAGAAATGCCGGAATAATGATTGCAGATTGAAAATAGTTTTCAATCTGCAAAACGGATGAGTCAAGGCCTTGAACGAAGCGTGCCTTGACCAGACTTATTTTTCTTATAAATAATTTTACTAGAATGTGTGCTTAATTTTGTTGGGGATGCCTTGAAATGATGATTTGTTTTAGGGCATCCCAAGTTTGTTCTTAATTACAAAATGTTTTGTGAGAGGGGTTTTGTGCTGTAAAAGAGTTTCTTTTATGTAGCAAAACTTGCTTGACAACTCGTTTTTAGAGAGGTTTTTGATGTTCGCAAAGAGCCGGACGATTAACCGTCAGTACATTGGAAAAAACATCCAGAAATTTATGGATGTTCCTAACCTTATTGATATTCAGTTATCATCCTACGAAAGTTTCCTTCAGAAAAATAAACTTGAAAACAAGGAACCCCTTGAAAATCAGGGTTTACAGGAAGTATTTACATCAACTTTCCCTATTGAAAGTCCAAACGGCGATATGGCGCTTGAATTTGAATTCTATGATTTGGACATGGCTAACATTAAGTTTTCTGAATTTGAATGCAAACAGAAGGGACTTACTTATTCTGCACCTTTAAAAGCAAGAATTAATTTGAATTTTTTACAGACAGGTGCAATTCTTCAGAAAGATATTTACATGGGCGATATTCCGCTTATGACAGACCGCGGAACCTTCGTTATTAACGGGGCTGAGCGCGTTGTTGTATCTCAGATTCATCGTTCTCCAGGTGTTATATTTAACCACGATAAAGGTGTTTACGGCAGCCGTATCATTCCTTACCGCGGTTCATGGCTTGAATTTGAAATTGATCAGAAAAAAGAATTAATTTACGCAAAGATTGACCGTAAAAAGAAAATCCTTGGAACTATTTTCTTAAGAGCTTTAGGATATTCTACTCGTGAAGAAATTATCCGTTGTTTCTATAAAGTAGAAAATGTTTCAGTTGCAGACAGTCAGGAAGGACGCGATGCACTTGTAGATAAAGTTCTTGCAAGTCCGGTAATCGTAAAAGATGCTGATTCCGGCGAAGAAAAGAAACTTTACCGTGCCGGTGACAGAATCCATCTTCATGATGTTGATGAATTGATTGCACATGGTGTTAAAGAAATTTGTGTAATCAAGTTTGAAACACGCAAAAATCCAGGTGATAAAAACAGTTCAGAAAAGAATGAATCGTTGAATTCTCAGATTATCATTAACTGTTTTGAACGTGAAGACATTCGTTTCCCGAAAGAAAATGGCGAAGAACCTTCTAAAGAAGATGCTCTTTCTGCTGTTTATTCTGTTCTTATGCCAAACGAACCGATTACAGTTGATGCAGCTGAAAAAGATTTGAATTCTATGTTCTTCTCTTTGCGCCGTTATGATCTTGGTCGTGTAGGTCGCTACAAGTTGAATAAAAAATTCGACTATAAGGAAAATGTAGAAGATCATACATTGGTTAAGCAGGATATCATTGAAACAATGAAATTCCTTCTTAACGTTTATATCGGCGATGAACAGATAGATGATATTGACCATCTTGGTAACCGCCGTATCCGTTCTGTCGGCGAATTGATGACAAATCAGCTGAAAACAGCTTTCAGCCGCATGGAACGCATTGCAAAAGAACGCATGAGTCTTAAAGAAACAGAAACAATGAAGCCGCAGGATTTGATTTCTATCAAACCAATCGTTGCTTCTATAAAAGAATTCTTTGGTTCTTCTCAGCTTTCTCAGTTTATGGATCAGGTTAACCCGCTTGCAGAACTTACACACAAGCGTCGTCTTAACGCTTTAGGTCCTGGTGGTCTTTCTCGTGACCGTGCAGGCTTTGAAGTCCGCGATGTTCACTATTCTCACTATGGACGTATGTGTCCAATTGAAACTCCTGAAGGTCCGAACATCGGTTTGATTGTTTCTCTTGCAATTTATACAAGAATTAATGAATACGGATTCCTTGAAGCTCCGTACAGAAAGATTGAAAATGGTAAAGCAACAAAAGATTATGCATATCTTTCTGCAATGGACGAAGATAAATACTACATTGGTCAGGTAAGCGAAAACCTTAAGGAAGACGGAACCTTTGCTACAGAGTTGATTTCTTGCCGTCACCGCGGTAACTATACTCAGCGTTCTCCAAAAGACGTTCAGTATATGGACGTTTCTCCGCGTCAGGTAATTTCTGTTTCTGCAGCCCTTATTCCGTTCCTTGAACATGACGATGCTAACCGTGCATTGATGGGTTGTAACATGCAGCGTCAGGCTGTTCCTCTTCTTTTCCCGGAACCACCACATGTTGGAACCGGTATGGAAAAGAAATGTGCAATGGATTCCGGTGTTCTTGTTAAGGCAAAACGTGCCGGTGAAGTTGTATGGGTAACAAGTAACCTTATTAAGGTAAAACCTGATGGGGCTCCTGAAGGTGTACTTGATGAATATGAACTTTTGAAATATCAGCGTACAAACCAGGATACCTGTAACCATCAGAGACCTACTGTTGATGTTGGCGAAAGAGTTGAAGCCGGTACAGTATTGGCTGACGGTCCTGCAACATTCAACGGTGAACTGGCACTTGGCCGTAACCTTTTGGTTGGATTCGTTCCGTGGAATGGCTATAACTACGAAGACGCCGTACTTATTTCTCAGCGCGTAGTAAAAGAAGATATGTATACTTCAATCCATATCAAGGAATTCCAGACTGAAATTCGCGAAACAAAGCTTGGTCCGGAAAAAATCATCCGCGATATTCCGAATACAGCTGAAAAAACACTTGATAACCTTGATAGTGAAGGTATTATCCGTATTGGTGCAAAAGTTCGTTCTGGTGATATTCTGGTTGGTAAAGTTACACCAAAATCAGAAACTGAAACTACACCTGAGTTTAAGCTGTTGAACTCTATCTTTGGTGAAAAAGCTAAAGAAGTACGCGATTCTTCTTTGCGTGTTCCACACGGTGTTGAAGGTGTTGTAATTGACGTTCAGCGTTTGCGCCGCACAGAAGGTGATGACCTTAGTCCTGGTGTAGACGAAGTTGTAAAAGTTCTTATTGCAAACAAGCGTAAGCTTCGTGAAGGTGATAAGATGGCCGGTCGTCACGGAAACAAGGGTGTTGTTTCACGTATTCTGCCGGTTGAAGATATGCCGTACCTGGAAGACGGTACTCCGCTCGATGTTTGTTTGAACCCGCTTGGTGTACCTTCTCGTATGAACATTGGTCAGATTATGGAATCTGAACTTGGTATTGCCGGTAAATACCTGAATCAGTTCTATGAACTTCCTGTATTCCAGTCTCCAAGCCAGAAGCAGATTGCAGACAAGCTTGAAGAAGCTGGTCTTTCACGTGATTGTAAACAGATTGTACATGATGGACGTACAGGTGAACCGTTCGTAAACCCAATCTTTGTTGGTGTTATCTATTACCTTAAACTTCATCACCTTGTTGATGATAAGATGCATGCACGTTCAACAGGTCCGTACTCACTTGTTACACAGCAGCCTCTTGGTGGTAAAGCACAGTTTGGTGGTCAGCGTCTTGGTGAAATGGAAGTTTGGGCACTTGAAGCTTACGGTGCAGCAAATACATTACAGGAAATGATGACAATCAAGTCTGATGATATGAACGGTCGTTCAAAGATTTACGAATCTATCGTAAAAGGTGATCCTGCAACTCCAGCTGGTGTTCCGGAATCATTCAACGTACTTGTTCAGGAAATGCGCGGTTTGGCACTTGATTTTACAATCTACGATGCTAAAGGAAAACAGATTGCTCTTACAGAGCGTGACCAGGAATTGATTGATAAAGCAGCTTCTGGTTTTGATAAGGAGTCTTCTACTAATGCGTGATATTCAGGATTTTGACAGTCTTAAGATAAAACTCGCTTCGCCGGATACAATCCGTGCATGGTCTTACGGTGAAGTAAAAAAGCCGGAAACCATCAATTACCGTACATTACGTCCGGAGAAAGACGGTTTGTTCTGCGAACGCATTTTCGGTACTACAAAAGAATGGGAATGTTACTGTGGTAAATTCAAATCAATCCGCTATAAGGGCGTAATCTGCGACCGTTGTGGTGTTGAAGTTACACATTTTAAAGTTCGCCGTGAAAGAACCGGACATATTGAACTTGCAGCTCCTGTAAGTCATATCTGGTACTATCGCTCAGTACCGAGCCGCATGGGCTTGCTTCTTGATCTTCAGGTTGCAGCTCTTCGCTCTGTTTTATATTACGAAAAATATATAGTTATTGATCCGGGCGATACTGATTTAAAGAAAATGCAGCTTCTTACAGAAGATGAATATCTTGAAGCCCAGGAACGTTACGGACAGGCATTTACAGCCGGAATGGGTGCAGAAGCAATTAAAACATTGCTTGAAGGCCTTGACCTTGATGCACTTGCCGCAGAACTGCGTGCAAAAATGGTAGAAAAAGGCGCAAAGTCTGATAAACGCCTTTTAAAGAGAATTGAAATTGTTGAAAATTTCCGTTCTTCAGGAAATAAAGCTTCCTGGATGATTCTGGATGTAATTCCGGTAATTCCGCCGGAACTTCGTCCTATGGTTCAGCTTGATGGCGGACGTTTTGCAACTTCTGACCTTAATGACCTTTATCGCCGTGTAATTAACCGCAATAACCGTCTTAAAAGACTTCAGCAGCTTTCTGCTCCGGATATCATTATCCGTAACGAAAAGCGTATGCTTCAGGAAGCTGTAGATGCATTGTTTGATAACAGCAAGAGAAAGCGCGTTGTAAAAGGTGCTTCAAACCGTCCGTTAAAATCAATTTCTGATATGCTTAAAGGTAAGCAGGGACGTTTCCGCCAGAACCTTCTTGGTAAACGTGTAGATTATTCAGGTCGTTCAGTAATCGTTGTAGGTCCTGAATTGAAACTCTGGCAGTGCGGTCTTCCTACTAAAATGGCTCTTGAACTGTTCAAGCCATTTATTATGAAGAAACTTGTTGATAAAGACGTTGTTTTCAATATTAAAAAGGCAAAGATGCTTGTAGAAAGCGAATCTCCGGAAGTATTTGCAATTCTTGATGAAGTTGTAAAAGAACATCCGGTTATGCTTAACCGTGCTCCTACATTGCACCGTCTTGGTATTCAGGCTTTTGAACCTGTACTTGTAGAAGGAAAAGCTCTTAAACTTCATCCTCTTGCTTGTAAAGCATTTAACGCCGACTTTGATGGTGACCAGATGGCTATTCACGTTCCGCTTACTCAGGCGGCTCAGATGGAATGCTGGACATTGATGCTTTCTGCAAGAAACCTTCTTGACCCTGCAAACGGTAAACCGATTGTAGGTCCGTCTCAGGACATGGTTCTTGGTATTTACTACATGACTTCTGTAAAGAAGAACGGAAAGGGAACTGGAAAACGCTTCTCTTCTTCTGATGAAGTTCGTCTTGCAGCTGAATGCGGAAATATTGAATGGCAGTCACTTATTAAGGTTCCTGCTCCAAAAGATTCATTTACAGCTAATGTTTACGGTAATAAAGAAACATTTAAAGCAGGGGAATTGATTGAAACGACAGCAGGGCGTCTTGCATTTAACGAAGCTATGCCAGAAGAAGTTAACTATGTTAACGAAAAAATGGGCGATAAGCAGCTTAAGAAAATGATTGAGCACATTTACCAGACAAAAGGTTCATGGCTTACAATCCAGATGCTTGATGCAATTAAAGCTGTTGGTTATAAAAACGCAACATTCTACGGTGCAACTCTTTCTATGGATGATATCATTATTCCTGCTGAAAAGAAGGAAATGGTAGACAAGGCTAACAAAGAGGTTGAAAAGATTGTAGAACAGTATTCAAGCGGTCAGATTTCTGATAAGGAACGCTACAATAAAGTTACTGACTTGTGGCAGAGAACTAACGAATCTTTGACAAAAGTCATGATGAAT
Source organism: Treponema sp. (assembly GCA_016287815.1). GTDB lineage: Bacteria > Spirochaetota > Spirochaetia > Treponematales > Treponemataceae > Treponema_D. The sequence goes on from JAEEWW010000001.1 coordinate 23,580, forward strand.
CAGTTTAAGGAAGATAAAGATGGTTTCAATACAATCTTTATGATGGCCGACTCTGGTGCCCGTGGTTCTCCAAAACAGATTTCTCAGCTGGCTGCAATGCGTGGTTTGATGGCTAAACCGAGTGGAGAAATTATTGAACTTCCAATTAAGTCAAACTTCTATGAAGGTTTGTCAGTTATTGAATTCTTTATTTCAACAAACGGTGCCCGCAAAGGTCTTTCAGATACAGCCCTTAAAACAGCCGATGCCGGTTACATGACTCGTCGTCTGGTTGATGTTGCTCAGGATGTTGTAATTACAGAAGACGATTGTGGAACAATTAACGGTATTGATTATTCAGCAATCAAGAATGGTGATGAAATTGTAGAAACTCTTTCTTCACGCATTGTTGGTCACTATACAATTGAGCGCGTTGTTCATCCTATTACCGGTGAATTACTCTGTGATGTTAATCAGTATATCGATGATGAACTTGCAAAGAAAATCGAAGCTGCCGGTGTAGAAAAGGTAAAACTCCGCACAGTACTTACTTGTGAAGCTAAGCACGGTTTGTGCGTTAAGTGTTATGGTAAGAACCTTGCCCGCAACAAGATTGTTGAAATTGGTGAAGCAGTTGGAATTATTGCTGCTCAGTCAATCGGTCAGCCTGGTACACAGCTTACAATGCGTACTTTCCACGTTGGTGGTACAGCATCTAAAGTTACAGAAGATAACCATATCGCATTGCGCTATGATGCTCTTATTGAAGATATCGAAGGAACAAAGGTTGATACAAAAGACGGCAACTGGTTGTTTACTCGTAAGGGTTATATGAATACAGTTCACCTTCTTGCAAATTACAAGATTGAAAAAGGTGACAAACTTGCTGTAGCAGACGGCGACCGCATTATGAAAGGTACAGCTGTTATTACACGCAAGGGAGAAGAAATTAAAGCTTCTGAAACTGGCCGTGTAATCATTATTGATGACACATTGTATATCGGTGTTGCTAATTCAATTAAAGTTGAAATCAGTAACGGTTCCAAGATTTTTGTAAAACCAGGTGCAATTGTAAAAGCTAATTCAGTAATTGGTGAATTTGATGCATTTAGTGAACCGATTATTGCAGAATATACTGGTTACGTTCACTTTGAAGACGTAATTCCGGGTACAACTCTGGAAGAAAAAATTGATACAAAGACTGGTTCTGTTGAACGCCGTATCAGTGACCTTCACCTTGATACAAAACAGCCTCGTATTCTTATTACAGATGAAGCTGGTAATGAACTTGGTGGTTATCACTTACCTTCTGGTGCTATTCTTCAGGTTGAAGACAAACAGGCAGTTGAAGCTGGTGTAACACTTGCAAAAATGGCAAAAGAAGCTGCTAAGACAAGTGATATTACTGGTGGTCTTCCACGTGTATCTGAATTGTTTGAAGCCCGCAAACCAAAAGAACCTGCTGTACTTTCAAAGATTACAGGTTCTGTTAAATTCAAGGGTGTTACAAAAGGTAAGCGTGTAGTTGTAGTAGAAGATATTTACGGACATCAGTTTGAACATCTTGTACCAATGACAAAGCGCATGCTTGTTCGTGACGGAGACCGTGTTGAAGCAGGTGAAAACCTTTGTGACGGTTCACCAAGTCCACATGATGTACTTGCAATCCTTGGCGAAAATGCACTTCAGAATTACCTTATGAAAGAAATTCTGGACGTTTACCGTGCACAGGGTGTAGATATCAATGATAAACACATTGGTATTATTGTTCGCCAGATGCTCCGCAAGGTAGAAATTATCTCTGTTGGTGATACACATTTCATCTATGGACAGCAGGTTGATAAGTACAAGTTCCATGATGAAAACCGCCGTGTAGTAGCAGAAGGTGGTCAGCCGGCTATTGCTCAGCCGATGTTCCAGGGAATTACAAAGGCATCTTTGAATGTTGATTCATTCATTTCTGCCGCTTCATTCCAGGAAACAACACGTGTTCTTACAAATGCTGCAATTTCCGGAGCAACAGACGGTTTGCATGGTATCAAGGAAAACGTTGCAATTGGTCACATGATTCCTGCCGGTACAGGTATAAAAGATTATCGCGGTGTAAAACTGTTTGATGAATCAGAAAAAGACCTTGATGTTCAGATGGAAGAAATTATTGAACGTCGTCGTCAGGAAGAAGAACTTGCAGAACAGGTTGAAGATGTTGTTCAGTCTGCTCCTGCAGAGGATGCTGACTAAGCATTTGAATGTAAAAACAGAATTTACGGTATGCAAGTATTGACTTAAGTGCCGTGAATTCTGTACTATAGGAAACCGCTCTTTATGAGCGTTTTCGGCTGAATGCAGATTTAGCAGTTCAGTGTTTTTGGTTTTATTGAAAAACTTGTCCGGAGTGCTGCCGGCAATAAAATAGGAGAATAGGCCGATGCCTACAATAAATCAATTAATTCGTCAGGGACGTAAGTCAGCTGCAAACAGAACCAAATCTCCCGCGCTTGAGTCCTGTCCGCAGAAACGTGGTGTTTGTACACGTGTTATGACTGTTACTCCAAAAAAACCGAACTCAGCTCTTCGTAAAGTAGCTCGTGTTCGCCTGTGTAATGGTATTGAAGTTACTGCATATATTCCAGGTATTGGACATAACTTGCAGGAACACTCTGTTGTTCTTATTCGTGGTGGTCGTGTTAAGGATCTTCCTGGTGTACGTTATCACATTATCCGTGGTACAAAAGATACTCTTGGTGTAGAAGATCGTAAACGTGGTCGTTCAAAATACGGTGCTAAAAGACCGAAGGCATAATGGAGGATTAAAATGGGTAGACATAAGAAATCAATTAATCGTCCGATTTTGCCGGATGCAAAATATAACAGCGTCGTAATTTCTAAATTTGTTACACGTATGATGCTCGATGGAAAAAAAGACACATGTGTAAAAATTATCTATGAAGCTTTGGATAAATTAAAGTCAAAGACTGATAAGGATCCTCTTGAAGTTTTCCTCAAGGCTCTTGATAATGTAAAACCTGTAGTTGAAGTAAAATCACGCCGTGTTGGTGGTGCTACATATCAGGTTCCGGTAGAAATCCGTGATTCCCGCCGTGAAGCACTTGCAATGCGCTGGGTTATTACTGCTGCCCGCTCAAGAAGCGGTCACGGTATGGCTGATACACTTGCTCTTGAATTGTTTGATGCTTATAACAATACTGGTACTGCATTCAAGAAGAAGGAAGATACACATAAAATGGCTGAAGCTAACAAGGCTTTTGCTCACTATCGCTGGTAGGTTTTATGTATTAAAGAATGGCTGTCCTGAAGTTGTTGAAACTTTGTATGGACGGCCATTTTTTTTGCTTGTTTTTAATTCAGGCTATTGCATTTATTTTTAAAAAAAGGTATAAATAGGTTCACTGCAAATTCGCCTTTTTATGTATTTTGCAGAAGGGTTCTTTGAGAGTCAGGCGAACACAGGATGTTCGGTACAGCCGTAAAGTTAACCGAAAGGTTTTCAGGTTTGTACGGCCCATTATGTTGGTTATTCTTGTCGTTGACAAAGATAATATATTTGGTTTGACATTGTGGGTTTTTGACGGGTTCATGCTTATGAACTTAAGGCTCATGGATGCCAGACCAGTCGTCAGACAGTAGGTTTGATGGTGATAGGTGGTTCCGGCCAATGCATTCCGAAATTATGGAATGTTTTGTGAGATTCAATCTCTTTTCCGTATTCCAAAAATCACATCAAAACTGTCAAATTAAACTAAGTGTGTATGCGAATGTGGCTTTTTTCAGCTGAAGATTGCTCATTCTGGCTTAAAGTGCATCACATAAAATAAAGTGTGTCGGCCTGTTAGAAAATTAAAGCCGACAAGGAGAAAAACATGGCAAAGGAGAAGTTCGTTAGAACTAAACCCCACATGAACGTTGGAACCATTGGTCACGTTGACCATGGTAAGACTACTCTTTCAGCAGCTATCACTATGCACTGTGCAAAAAAATACGGTGACAAAGCTCTGAAGTATGACGAAATTGATAACGCTCCAGAAGAAAAGGAACGTGGTATTACAATCAATACTCGTCACCTTGAGTATCAGTCAGACAAGAGACACTATGCTCACATCGACTGCCCGGGACATGCTGACTATATTAAGAACATGATTACTGGTGCTGCTCAGATGGATGGAGCTATTCTTGTAGTTTCTGCTCCTGATTCAGTTATGCCACAGACACGTGAACACTTGCTTCTCGCTCGTCAGGTAGGTGTACCGAAGATTATCGTATTCTTGAACAAAGTTGACCTTGTTGACGATGCAGACCTTCTTGAATTGGTAGTTGAAGAAGTAAAAGATACTCTTAAAGAATATGGTTTCTCAGAAGAAACACCAATCATTAAAGGTTCAGCATTCAAAGCTTTGGCTGATGGTGCTACAGCTGATGATACAAAGTGTATCGATGAACTTCTTGAAGCTATGGATACATGGTTTGATGATCCAGTTCGTGATGATGCAAAACCATTCTTGATGCCAATTGAAGACATCTTCACAATTTCTGGTCGTGGTACAGTAGTAACAGGACGTATTGAACGTGGTGTAGTAAATATGAACGATGAAGTTGAAATCGTTGGTATTCGTCCTACAGCAAAATCAACTGTTACTGGTATTGAAATGTTCCAGAAGACACTTGATCAGGGTATTGCCGGTGATAACGTTGGTATCCTTCTTCGTGGTGTTGAAAAGAAAGATGTTGAACGCGGTCAGGTTCTTGCAAAGCCGGGTTCAATTCACCCGCACACAAAGTTCGAAGCTCAGATTTACGTTCTTTCAAAAGAAGAAGGTGGTCGTCACAGCCCATTCTTCTCTGGCTATCGTCCACAGTTCTATTTCCGCACAACAGATATTACTGGTACAGTAAATCTTGAAGCTGGAACAGACATGGTTAAACCAGGTGATAACGTAAAGATTATCGGCGAATTGATTCACCCGATCGCTATGGATGAAGGTCTTAAGCTTGCTATCCGCGAAGGTGGTCGCACAATCGCTTCTGGTCAGGTAACAAAGGTTATTGAATAGTTTTTGTTTTTGACAGTAAGGTCTGTTGTTTTTACGGCAGACCTTATGTCAGGACATATTGGAGTAAAAATGGCTAACGGAAAGATTCGTGTTAGACTTCGCGCATTTGATGTAGAATTGATTGATCAGAGCGCAAAGGCCATCGTACAGACAGTACAGAAAGCAGGAGTAAAGGTTTCTGGTCCTATTCCGCTTCCAACAAGAATCAATAAGATAACTGTTTTGCGTTCACCACACGTAAATAAGAAGTCACGTGAACAGTTTGAAATGCGCACTCATAAGCGTCTTATTGACATTCTGGAACCAACAGCTGATGTTATGGATTCCTTGATGAAACTTGAACTGCCTGCTGGCGTTGATGTAGAAATTAAACAGTAATTATTTACTGTAATTAAACGGTATCGGTCCCCTGGATCTGGGATGGCGGCCGTAAAAGAGAAGCTTCGTGCTTCTAATAGGAGAATATCAGAATGAAAGGTCTGATTGCAAAAAAAGTGGGAATGACCCAGGTTTTTGACGAAAGCGGTAATTTAACACCTGTAACCGTGATCCACGTTGAACCTAATGTAGTTGTTTCTGCAAAGACAAAAGAAAACAATGGTTATGAAGCTGTTGTACTTGGTCTTGACGATGTTAAGGCTTCAAAAGTAAACAAAGCTTATGCCGGACAGTTTTCTGAAAATGTTACGCCAAAACGCATTCTTAAAGAATTCCGCGATTTTGACAGCGAAGTAAAAGTTGGAGATCAGATTGGTCTTGAACTTTTTGACGGTGTACGCTTCCTTGATGTAACTGCAACTTCAAAAGGAAAAGGTTTTCAGGGCGTAATGAAGAGATGGGGCTTCCATGGTGGTCGTGCAAGTCACGGTTCAAAATTCCATCGCGAAGCTGGCGGCACAGGAATGTGTACAACTCCAGGACACAGTTTTAAGAATATTAAGATGCCGGGACGTATGGGCTTTGAGCGCGTAACAGTTCAGAATCTTAAGATTGTAAAAGTTGACCCGGAACTTAAAGTAATTTTAGTTCGTGGTGCTGTTCCAGGTGTAAAGAATTGTACACTCATCGTGAAGTCCGCAGTAAAGAAATAGTCAGGAGATAGGATATGGAAAAGAAAGTATATTCAACTTCTGGAAAAGAACTGCGTACAATCACTCTTGATGATAAAGTATTCGGTCTTCCTGTGAATGAAGATGTCATTTATTATGCCATCACTAATGAATTAGCAAATAAACGTGTAGGAACTGCTTGTACTAAGGGTCGTGCTGAAGTTCATGGCTCAAATTCAAAGCCGTATGCCCAGAAAGGTACTGGTCGTGCACGTCGTGGTGATAAAAAGTCACCAATTATGGTTGGTGGCGGTACTATCTTTGGACCGAAACCAAGAGATTTCAGCTATTCAATTCCAAAGAAAGCAAAACGTCTTGCTATGAAATCAATTTTGAGTCTTCAGGCTCAGAGCGACAGACTTACTGTTGTAGAAGATTTTACAGTAGATAGTGGAAAAACAAAGGATTTGGTTAAAATTCTTAACAATTTTGCCAAAGATGAACGCACAGTTATCATTCTTAAAGATGACGATGCAAAAATCAAACAGGCTGGAAAAAATATTCCAAACTTGTCTTTCCTTTCTTACGAACGCCTCCGTGCACATGATTTGTTCTACGGACGCAAAGTAATTCTGCTTGAAACTGCAGCTAAAAATCTTTCTGATTTTTATGCAGATGAAAAGGAGGCTAAATAATGTTTAATGAAGACGTTATTCTTAAGCCTGTAATTTCTGAAAAAGCTAACGCTTTGCGCGAACAGGATAAATATGTATTTATCGTTCGTCCAGATGCAACAAAGATTCAGATAAAAGAAGCTGTAGCTAAACTTTTTAATGTAAAAGTTATTGGCTGCACTACAATCAATGTATTTGGCAAAATGAAACGCCTGCGCGGACGCCCGGGTCGTACAGCCAGCTACAAAAAGGCCATTGTTCGTGTAGCACATGGCGAAACAATTAAGGTGTTCGAGGGCGCATAAGCCCGCGACTGCGAATTAAGGGGAAATAGAAATGGCTCTTAAGATTTTTAAGCCGATCACCGCAGGTACTCGAACACGTATCGACCTGCGTAGAGATGAACTGACAGCCGATAGACCCGAAAAAACATTGGTGTCAGGTAAAAAGTCTCACGGTGGACGCGGAGCTGGTGGACGTATTTCAGTACGTCATCAGGGTGGCGGACACAAACAGAAGTATCGTGAGATTGATTTTAAACGCGATAAACATGGAATCCCAGGAACGGTTAAATCAATTGAATATGATCCAAACCGCAGTGCAAACATTGCATTGGTATTCTATGCAGATGGTGACAAACGTTACATCATCGCACCAAAAGGTTTAATGGTAGGACAGAAAATTATGTCTGGTGATAATGCTGCTCCAACTGTTGGAAATGCATTGCCGCTTTCTGTTATTCCTGTTGGTTTTACTGTACATAATATTGAATTGACCATCGGTCGTGGCGGACAGCTTGCTCGTTCTGCCGGTGCCAGTGCACAGGTAGCTGCAAAAGAAGGTGACTATGTTACTATTCGTCTGCCGTCAAGTGAACTTCGCCGTGTAAACGGAAAATGCTATGCAACAATTGGTGTTGTAGGTAATGAAGATCACATGAATGTACAGCTTGGTAAAGCCGGACACAGAAGATGGATGGGTGTTCGCCCAACTGTTCGTGGTATGGCTATGAACCCTGTAGATCACCCGCTTGGTGGTGGTGAAGGTGCTGGTAAAGGACGTAACCCTGTTACTCCATGGGGACAGCCTTGTAAAGGTTACAAAACCCGCAACAAGCGGAAGACGTCAAATAATTTTATTATTTCACGTCGGAAGAAGTAGTTGCATAGGAGATAACGGTGTCAAGATCTGTTAAAAAAGGACCTTTCATTGAAAAGAGTCTCTATAAAAAGGTTACAGAAATGAACAAAGAAGCAGACAGAAAAATGATTAAAACATATTCTCGCTGCTCTACAATTATCCCTGAAATGGTTGGTAATACAATTTCTGTTTATAATGGAAAATCATGGATTCCGGTTTATGTTACAGAGAACCTCGTAGGCCACAAGCTGGGAGAGTTCGCTCCAACTCGTGTATTCCATGGACATGGCGGTTCTGATAAAAAGGCCGCTGGTGCTAAATAGGTGGTATTATGACTGTACAGAAAGGTTATGTAGCCACTACAAAATTCCTGATTGCATCTCCTACTAAAGTCCGTCCTGTAGCTCATGTAATCAATCAGAAGTCCTGTTCGAAAGCAATGGCTATTCTTGAGAATATGCCACAGAAAGGTGCTAAGTTAATCCGCGGAACTCTGAAATCTGCAATTGCTAATGCACTTAATGCTAACAACAAGCTGGATGAAGATATGTTGTATGTTAAGGAAATTCGCATTGACGAAGGTCCGAGACTTAAGAGAGTTTGGTTCCGCGCTCGCGGCAGAGCAGACCAGCTTTTAAAACGTATGTGTCATATTACAGTAGTAGTTGACGAAAAGGCGGGGGAATAAAGTGGGTCAGAAAGTTAGTCCTATCGGTTTACGTCTTGGAATCAACAAGACTTGGCAGTCTCGCTGGTATGCATCTCCTCGTGAATATGCAGACCTCGTTCTGGAAGATATGAAAATCAGAAAACTGGTTTTAGATTGCCCGGAATGCAAAAATGCTGACATTGCTCAGATCGAAATTATTCGTCATCCTCAGCGAGTTACTATTGTTATTCATACAGCTCGCCCAGGAGTTATTATTGGTGTTAAAGGCGCTACAATTGAAAAAATTAGCGCTGATGTTCAGAAGCAGCTTACAAAGAAAGTACAGATTAAGATTAAAGAAATCAAACGTGCTGATGTAAATGCTTCTCTTATTGCACAGAATGTTGGTCGTCAGATGATGGGTCGTGCATCTTTCCGCAAGGCTCTTAAACAGGCTGCCAGCAATGCTATGCGTGCTGGCGCACAGGGTATTAAAATCCGTTTGTCAGGACGTCTTGGCGGTGCCGAAATGAGACGCAGTGAAGAGCACAAGGAAGGACGTGTTCCTCTTCATACTCTTCGTGCAGATATTGACTATGCTCTTTTCGAAGCTCTTACAACATACGGTAAAATCGGTGTTAAAGTTTGGGTTTACAATGGAATGAACTATGGTCATGAACAGAATGAAGATGCAGGACAGCTTGTTCGCAAGCCACGCCGCGAAAGATCTTCTCGTTCTGATTCTAAAGGCTCTGCTGAAAAAAGCACTGAAAGTGCAGAAAAGTCTTCAAGGAGTTAGTCATGCCACTTAGTCCTAAAAGAGTAATGCACCGTAAGGTGCAGCGTGGAAGACAGCATGGTTTTGCCACACGTGATAATAATATTGATTTCGGAGATATAGCTCTTGTAGCTATGGATCCAGTTTGGTTGAAGGCGATTCATATTGAAGCTGCCCGTGTTGCTATTAACCGTAAGATTAATCGTAACGGACAGGTTTGGATTCGCGTCTTCCCGGATAAGCCTATTTCTAGAAAACCTGCCGAAGTCCGCATGGGTAAGGGTAAAGGTGCTCCGGAATTCTGGGCAGCAAATATTAAGCCGGGAATGATTTTGTTTGAAGTTGGTGGAATTGATAAAGCACTTGCTGCTGAAGCTCTTCGCCTTGCTGCAAGCAAACTTCCAATCAGAACAAAAATTGCTTTTAAGCCAACGAAAGACTAAGGAGGTATAAGATGGCAAAGTCAACAAAAAAATCAGACAAAGAACTGTCTTATGCTGAATTAGTAAATCAGCTTACAGAGCAGAAAAAGAAATACATGGATTTGCGCTTTCAGATGATCATTTCCCATGTTGATAATCCGATGCAGAAACGTACACTTCGTCGTGAAATTGCACGTTTGAACACATTCATCCGGCAGAAAGAAATTGCTGGAGAGAATAAGTAGGAGCTGACCCGTGGAAGAAAAGGCTGTAAAAGCTAAAGCTCACAAACGTTCATTTGTAGGACTTGTAACAAGCGATAAAATGGATAAAACCATTGTTGTTACAGTTTCTACAAAGCGAATGGATACGCTTTACAAGAAATATGTTACATGGACAAAGAAGTATAAGGCTCATGATGAGCAGAATGATGCTCACATTGGCGATACAGTCCGCATTGTAGAATGTCGCCCATTAAGTAAAGATAAATGCTGGCGTTTATCAGAAATCATTGAACGTGCAAAATAAGGAGTAGAAACTATGATTCAGATGCAGTCAAACATGACCGTTGCTGATAACTCCGGTGCAAAGATTGTTCAGTGTATTAAAGTTATCGGTGGTTCACATCGCCGTTATGCCGGTATTGGCGACGTTGTAGTTGTAGCTGTTAAGGAAGCAATTCCTACATCTACTATTAAAAAGGGTTCTGTTGAAAAGGCGGTAATTGTCCGCCAGGCAAAGGAATACCGTCGTCCAGATGGAACTTATATTCGTTTTGATGATAACGCTTGTGTTATTGTTGACGACAATAAGAATCCAAAAGGAAAACGTGTTTTCGGACCTGTAGCTCGCGAGCTTCGTGATATGGATTTTATGAAAATTATTTCACTTGCTCCGGAAGTTCTGTAAGGAGATTGCTATGGTAAAGAAATACAAAATTCACAAGGACGATACGGTTCAGGTGCTTGCAGGAAAAGATAAGGGTAAGAAAGGTACTGTAGTACGTATTCTTCCTAAAAAAGATGCTGTAATTGTATCTGGCGTTAACATTGTTAAAAAAGCAATGAGAAAGCGTTCACAGCAGGATCAGGGCGGTATTCAGGAAATTGAAGCACCGCTTAGCATTTCTAATGTAGCGATCGTATGTAAAAAATGCGGTCCTACTAAGATTGGTTACAAGCTTGACGGAGACAAGAAAATTCGTGTTTGCCGCAAGTGTGGAGAAAAACTGTAATGGAAAATTACGTACCTCGGCTTAAGAAAGTCTATAAGGACACTATCGCTCCTGAGTTGTTTAAAGAACTTGGGTATTCATCAGCCATGCAGGTTCCGGCAATCAAAAAGATTGTTGTAAGCATGGGTGTTGGCGAAGCTCTCACAAATAAGAAACTTCTTGATGCTGCAGTTGAAGACCTTACACAAATAACTGGTCAGAAAGCGGTTAAGACAAAGGCTAGAAAAAGTATAGCTAACTTCAAACTTCGTGAGGGTAATGAGATTGGCGCAATGGTAACACTTCGTGGAAACATCATGTATGAATTTCTCGATCGTCTTATCAATGTTGCCCTTCCACGTGTTAAGGATTTCCGTGGAATTAAAGCTACTGGCTTTGATGGACATGGAAATTTCTCTCTTGGTATTACAGAGCAGATTATCTTCCCGGAAATTGACTTTGATAAAATCACAAAGATTTCTGGTTTGAATATTGCTATTGTAACTAGTGCAAAAACAGACAGCGATGCCCGTGCTTTGCTTGCCAAGTTCAACATGCCGTTCAGAAAGTAGGTGAAGTATGGCAAAGAAATCAATGATTATAAAGGCTGAACGCACACCAAAATACAGCACACGGAAATATAACCGTTGCCAGATTTGTGGTCGCGCTCGTGGTTATCTGCGGAAATTCAAAATGTGTCGTATTTGTTTCCGTAAGTATGCAAGCCAGGGATTGTTACCTGGTATCACAAAATCCAGCTGGTAGCGTGGTAGGAGAATAAAATGAGTGCATCAGATCCAGTAGCAGATATGCTGACAAAGATCAGAAATGCGGCACAGGCCCGCCACGAAAAAGTAGATATTCCTACTTCCAAGTTAAAACTGGAAATCGTGAAAATCCTGAAAACTGAAGGTTTTGTAAAGAACTTTAAAAAGGTTCAGGAAGAGGGACATAGCGTAATCCGCATTTTCCTTAAGTATGATGATCAGAATGAATCTGTAATCCATGGTCTTGAAAAGATTTCAACACCAGGACGCCGTGTATATTCTGGTTATAAAGATATGCCACGTGTAATGAACGGTTATGGCATTGTTATCGTTTCAACTTCTTCTGGAGTAACAACAGGCCGCAAGGCAAAAGAGAAGATGGTTGGCGGTGAACTCGTTTGCAAGGTATGGTAATAGGAGAGTAACATGTCTAAACTTGGTAAACTTCCTGTAGCTATTCCTGCAGGCGTAACAGTAACTGTTGCACCTTCTTTAGTAACTGTTAAAGGTCCTAAGGGAGAATTGAAACAGGATTATACAAATAATGTAAAGATTGAAGTAAAAGGCAGTGAAGTAATTGTAACTCCAACTTCTAATGAAAAAGCTGCAAATGCTGCTCATGGTCTTTACCGCAATCTTATTAGAAACATGGTTGTAGGTGTTACAACTGGTTTCTCTAAAACACTTATTATAACTGGTGTTGGTTATCGTGCAGAAGCAAAAGGTAAAGAACTTGTAATGAACCTTGGTTATTCAAGTGAATTCATTGCTATGGTTCCGGATGGACTTACTGTTACAACAGACGGTCAGGGAAAAATTACTATCTCTGGTATCGATAAACAGCTGGTTGGAGAATTTAGTGCACAGATTCGTAAATTAAGAAAACCTGAACCTTATAAAGGAAAGGGTATCCGTTACGAAACTGAGGTCATCAGACGTAAAGTCGGTAAGACTGGTGTTAAATAAGGATAGTGAATTATGTTTAAGAAACTTGACGACAAAAGAAGAAAACGCCTGCACAGAAAGATTCATATTCGTAAGTCAGTTTACGGTACAGCTGCTCGTCCCCGCATGACGGTTACCCGCAGTAACTGCAATCTGTTTGTTCAGGTAATTGATGATGACGAGGGTAAAACTCTTGCTTCAATCTCAACACTTGAAAAAGATTTTGCTGCAATAAAGCCGAATATCGACGGTGCAGCAAAACTCGGTGAAGCTTTTGGGGCACGCCTTAAAGAAAAGAAGATTACAACTGTAGTTTTCGACCGCAACGGTTATCTTTATCACGGTGTTATTAAGGCCCTTGCAGATGGAACCCGCAAAGCCGGGATTATATTCTAGGAGAGGCTATGGAACATCGGAAAAACTTTGATAAAGAACCAAAGGAAAAAGAGTTCGTAGAAAAACTTGTTACCCTTAACAGAACTGCAAAGACTGTAAAAGGTGGACGCCGAATGTCTTTTGCTGCTTTAACTGTTGTTGGAGATCAGAAAGGTCGTGTAGGTTACGGACTTGGTAAAGCCAATGACGTAAGCGAAGCTATTAAAAAGAGCATCGATCGTGCCAAGAGAAATTTGGTAACGCTTCCGATTAAAAATGGAACTATTCCACATGACATTATCGGAAAATATAAGAGCTCTTCTGTTTTGCTTAAACCAGCTTGTTCTGGTACTGGTATTATTGCCGGTGGTGTTGTTCGTGCAATTATGGATGCTGCAGGTGCAACTGACTTGCTTTCAAAGTGTGTTGGTTCATCATCTGCTGTAAACGTAGTACGCGCTACATTCGACGCTATTTCTAAGATGTTGGATGCTCGTGCTGTTGCTCAGAACAGAGGCAAAGCTCTTGATGAGTTGTGGGGGTAATTTATGGCAAAAAAACTTAAGATTACTCTTGTTAAAAGTACAATCGGACAGAAACCTGAAAAGAAAGCTACAGTACGCAGCTTAGGTTTGAAAAAAATCAGCTCTAGCGTTGTACATGAAGATAACGCTGCAATCCGTGGTATGATTGCCAGTGTTTCTCACATCGTAAAAGTTGAAGAGGTGAAATAATGGCAGATTACAATCCTATTTTGAATGCTCCTGAAGGTGCAAATAAAAAAGATAGAAGAGTTGGCCGTGGTTCATCTTCTGGACGTGGTACAACAGCTGGACGCGGTAATAAAGGTCAGCAGTCTCGTTCCGGTGGAAAAGTTTACATCGGATTTGAAGGCGGTCAGATGCCTTTATATCGTCGCATTGCTCAGAAAGGTTTTTCTAACTATCCTTTCAAGAAAGAATATGCGATTTTTAATCTGTCTGAACTTGAAGCAAAATTTGCTGATGGTGAAACAGTAAATAAAGAATCTTTATCAGCTAAAGGACTTATTAAAAAGTCTGCTACATTGATTAAAGTTCTTGGCGATGGAGACATCAAAAAGAAACTTACAGTAGCTGTTGATAAGGTTTCTGCTTCTGCAAAGGCTAAAATTGAAAAAGCCGGCGGAAAGGTAGTAGATTCAGAAAAAACTGAAGAAAAGAAATAGGTAATGGGGTAATAGAATGGCAAGCAATCCTATCGTAAATATTTTTAAGCTCAAAGAGTTGCGTAATCGTTTATTCTTTACCTTTATTATTCTTGCTGTTTTCCGCCTTGGTGGTGTTTTGACAGTACCTGGCATTGATGCCAGTGTACTGTTGCAGTACTTTGATAGTCTGGCAAGCCAGAATAAGAATCAGTTTGCCAGCTACATGGACTTCTTTGTTGGTGGTGCATTCTCACATTTTTCAGTTTTCATGCTGGGTGTAATGCCTTACATTTCAACACAGATTATCCTTCAGCTTGCCCTTATCATTTTCCCGTCTCTTAAGAGAATTGTTCAGGAAGATGGTGGACAGCGCAAAGTTGCTGCATGGACACGCGTAGGAACTGTTATCGTATGTTTGATACAGTCTTTTGCTGTAACAGTATATGCAGACAGTATCCCTGGAGCATGGAGCGGCACAATACAGATGAAACTGCTTGCCATGCTTACAGTAACCACTGGAACAATGATAACAATCTGGCTTGGTGATCAGATTACAGCACATGGAATTGGTAACGGTGTATCAATGCTTCTTTTTGCAGGTATTGTTGCACGTCTTCCTTCAGCTGTTCTTGATTTGTCAAACAAAGTAAGCAACAACGAAATCAATATTGTTTTTGTAATCGTTGTACTTATTATGTTCATCGGAATCATCGGGCTTGTTATTTTTGAAGAACGTGGTGAACGCCAGATCAAAGTCACCTATGCAAAACGCGTAGTTGGCAGAAAAATGTATGGCGGTCAAAACACATATCTTCCATTCAAGATTAATCCTTCGAATGTTATTCCTGTAATTTTTGCATCTTCGTTCTTAACATTCCCATTGCAGATTATTTCTAGTATTGGAAGTAACCAGAATTCTGCCCGCTGGGTAGGAAAGCTTTCTGCTTTCTTAAATCCGGCTGGTTGGTGGTATAATATTCTTATGGTAATTCTCATTGTATTCTTTGCATACTTCTACACACAGGTAACTATGAACCCCATTGAAATTGCAAAGAGTATCCGTGAAAATGGCGGGTCAATTCCGGCTGCCGGTAGCAAACCTGAAGAATATTTACAGAGAGTATTAAACCGTTTGGTATTACCAGGTTCGTTGTTCCTTGCGGCTATTGCTGTATTGCCGACTGTAATCCAGAATTTGTTTGGATTCCCACAGTCAATTTCAATGTTGATGGGTGGTACTTCACTTATCATTATGATTGGAGTTGATTTGGATACAATGAGTCAGGTAGAAGCCCTTCTTAAGATGCATCATCAGGATGGATTGACAAAGAAAGGTAAAATTCGGTCACGAAATCTGTAGGTTTTGTGAGTTACTTGTAGAATAAGATTTGAAATGTGTGTATAATATTTGCTACTTGATTGTATCTCATTGCGAGATGCCATGATCAAGTAGACACATTTCAGGGGGACTTTTTATGAAAGTACGAACCAGTGTAAAGCCGATTTGTGATAAATGTAAGGTTATCAAACGCAACGGTATTATCCGTATAATTTGTTCAAACCCGAAACACAAACAGAGACAGGGCTGAGAGGAGTAACAGATGGCTCGAATTGCGGGAGTCGATCTCCCAAATAAACATGTTGAGATCGCTTTGACTTACATCTATGGTATCGGTCGTTCTGCGGCTAGAACTATTTGTGAAAAGACAAAGATTGATCCTAATGCAATGATGAATGATCTTTCTCTGGATGATCTTAGCAAGATTCGCGAAGTTCTTGATAAAGAATATAAGGTTGAAGGTCATCTTCGCACAGAAATTGGTCTTAATATCAAACGTCTTATGGACATTGGTTGTTATCGTGGCCTTCGCCATCG
Organism: Treponema sp.; assembly: GCA_016287815.1. Lineage (GTDB taxonomy): Bacteria > Spirochaetota > Spirochaetia > Treponematales > Treponemataceae > Treponema_D. The sequence goes on from JAEEWW010000001.1 coordinate 39,705, forward strand.
CAAGGGGCTCCCGGTACGTGGACAGAGAACTAGAACAAATGCTCGTACACGCAAGGGTAAGAAGAAGACTGTTGCTAACAAGAAGAAGGCAGTCTGAGGCGGAGGATAAGTAATTGGCTACTGTTAAGAAAAGAAAAGAAAAAAAGAGTGTCTACGAAGGTAATGTTTACATTCAGGCCTCTTTTAACAACACGATTGTTACAATCACAGATTTAAGAGGAAATACTCTTTCTTGGGCATCTTCTGGTGGTCTGGGTTTCCGCGGAGCTAAAAAATCTACTCCGTTTGCAGCACAGACTGTTGCAGAAACTGCTGTTCAGAAAGCGGCTAGCTATGGTTTACGTGAAGTGCATGTATTTGTAAAAGGACCTGGAATGGGACGCGAAAATGCTGTTCGTTCTTTAGGTGCTTTAGGATTGAAGGTTAAATCAATTTCTGATGTAACACCAATCCCACACAATGGATGCCGTCCACGCAAAACACGCCGTATGTAATGTAGGAAATCAAGAGTTTTTAACTCTTGGTTGGAGTATTTATTTATTTTAAGGAGTCCAGATGGCTCGCAAAAATCTGCTTAAAGGTTTTAAAAAACCGAAAGGCATAACATTTGAGCATCTTGAAACGAATCCTAACTACGGAAAGTTTATTGCTTATCCATTTGAAACTGGATTCGGTACAACGGTAGGTAACACACTTAGACGTGTACTGCTTTCTTCAATTCAGGGATACGCAATAACTTCTGTCCGGATTACTTCGTATGATGCAGACGGTGTGCCACACGTAATTTCAAGTGAATTTGAAGCTATTCCAAATGTAGAGGAAGATACACTTGAAATCTTGAACAGCCTGAAACAGGTTCGTTTAAGACTGCCAGAAGACATTGAACAGGATACACTTCTTTATGAATTTACAGGCCCAGGCACCATCAAAAGTGATGACTTTGCAAAAGAAGGTAGCGTGGAAATCCTGTCTAAAGATCAGTTTATCTTTAAAATGATGGACGGATGTCGTCTTGATTTTGAAATACAAGTTGACTTGGGAAGAGGATATGTACCTGCAGAAGTAAATGAACATTACATTGAAGTAGTTGGAACTATTCCGATGGATGCAATTTTTACACCTGTTCCAAAGGTTAAGTATTCTATTGAACCATGTCGTGTTGGTCAGAGAAGTGACTATGACAAGCTTGTTCTTGAAATCTGGACAGATGGTACAATTAAGCCGGAAGATGCACTTGCAGAAGCTGCAAAGATTGCTAAAGATCATTTTGCAATTTTTGTTAACTTTAATGACAGTGAATGTTCAGGCGGTGATGAGCTTGAAGAAGGCGATGAACATATTCGTCAGTTGCTTAATACTCCTGTTGAGGAGCTTGAGCTTTCAGTTCGTTCATCAAATTGTCTTAAAAATGCCAATATTCGTACAATCGGTGAATTAACAAAAAAGACAGAAGATGATATTGCGAAGACCCGCAACTTTGGTAAAAAAAGCCTTACCGAGATTAAAGAAAAACTCCATGAATGGAATCTTACACTCGGCATGACCGATTACAGTCATCTTAAAAATGCTGTCAATCTAACAAAGCAGAAGGAAGAATCAGATGAATCATAGAAATGGTTTTAATCCGCTTTCCCGTACAACAGCTCACCGCCGTGCTATGTCACGGAATATGGTAACTTCTCTCTTTAGATTTGAGAGAATTACAACTACAAAAGCTAAGGCTTTGGAAGTTAGAAAAGCTGCTGAAAAACTCATTACACGTGGAAAGGTAGACACAGTTCATAACCGCCGTCAGGTAGCTAAATTTATTCAGGATGAAAAGATTTTGAATAAATTGTTTACAGAAATTGGTCCGAGAATGAAGGATCGTCAGGGTGGATACACACGTATTCTTAAAATTGGTTTCCGCCAGGGCGATGCTGCCGATATGGTAATTCTTGAACTGGTTGACTATAAACTTGATACTGATGCTCCAGCTAAGAAGGCGGAAAAGAAAGCTGCTAAGGCTGACAAATCAGCTGCTCCAGCTGAAAAAAAGGCTGAAAAAGCTACTGCCAAAAAAGCAAGCAAAAGTGCAGACAAAGAAGCTCCTGCTAAAGCTAAAAAAGCTGGTGCTACAAAAAAAGCAAAGGCTGCTGATTCAGCAGAAAAGAAGGAGTAGAAAATGTCTAAGACACATCGCGGAAGTGGTTTACGTGAACAGCCTTCACATGGCAGAGGCACATGTCCTATTTGCCACAAAGAAAATATCAAAGTTATCTATGAACAGGAAGTTGATGGTAAGCAGGTTAAGATTTGCAAATACTGCAATGCAGCTTTGAAAAACAAAGCAAGATTAAATAAAGCATCTGCAGCTCCAGCAACTGAAGCTCCTGCAGAAGAATCTGCAGCAGAAGCTCCTGAACAGGCTTAATTTTTAGCCCAGGTGCTTTCCAGCCGCTCTTTTTATAAGGGCGGCTTTATTTTTTTAAATAACATAATGCGGACTTAATTAGCCTTCTAATTGAATATTCTTGATAAAAATACAGTATAATTAAAAAAAATTAAGTATTTTTGTAAAATTCTATTTACAAACAGTTTTTTTTTATATAGAATTATTAAAAATTTTCAAGTATGGAGGCATATATGAAAAGAATGTTGACTAAAGGTGCTGCTTTAGCAGCCGTAATGCTTATGGCAGTTTCTGCTTTTGCTGCTAAAGCTAAAAACAGCAAAGAAGTTAAAATTGGTGGAATTTTCCCTCTTTCTGGTGCTGTAGCTGTTTATGGTGTTGAATGTAAGAATGGTATTGATCTTGCAATTGAAGAAATTAATAAAGCCGGTGGAATTGACGGCAAACCGATTGTTCTTATCAGCGAAGACGATGAAGGAAATCAGGATAAAACTGTAAACGCTTTTAAGAAACTTACAATTAAAGATAAAGTAACTATGGTAATCGGTTCATTGACATCCGGATGTACAATGGCTATTACACCACTTTCTCAGGCAAGCAAGGTTGTTCAGATTGCTCCGGCTGCAACAGCAACTGCTGTAACAGATGCAGGTGATTTTGTATTCCGCGCATGTTTTATTGACCCGTTCCAGGGAACAGTTGGTGGTCGTTTTGCTTCTGAAAATCTTGGAAAGAAAAGAGCTGCAATTCTTTATGATGCAGGAAATGACTATTCTGTAGGACTTACAGAAAACTTTGAAATTGCATTCAAGAAAAATGGTGGTTCAGTTGTAGCTAAAGAAGCTTACAGCACTGGTGATAAAGATTTTAATGCACAGCTTACAAAAATTAAGAGTGCAAAACCAGATGTTGTATATCTCCCGGATTATTATGGAACAGTTGCATTGATTGCAAGTCAGCTTCGTGCTCAGGGTATTGATACTCCTATTGTTGGTGCAGACGGATGGGATGGTTTGGCTACAAATGCCGGTGATGAAGTTCTTAACGGATTCTATTCTAACCACTATGCTCCAGACTCTACTTCTCCAAAGGTACAGAAATTCGTAGCTGCTTTCAAAGCAAAATATAATAAAGAGCCAAATGCTTTTGCTGCTCTTGGATATGACAGTCTTTACATGTTAAAAGATGCAGTCCTTAAAGCTGGTTCTACAGATGCAAAAGCCGTGCGTGATGCACTTAAATCTACAAACGGTGAATATGTAACAGGTAAATTGAGTTTTGACGGCAAGAGAAATCCTGTAAAATCAGCTGTCATGGTTGAACTTGTAAAAGATAAACAGGGTAAACTTACTTCAGTTTATAAGACAACAGTTAATCCATAATTCTTGCGGAAAAACCGTAAGTTTTTAAAGAGTGGTAAAGAGGCTGCCTTATAAAGAGGCGGCCTTTTTTGTATGTTTTGTCTGCTGTTATTTGTAGATGAAACATTCTGGCAACGGTTACTTACCTTTACTAAATGCTTTTAGATAAGGTAAAATATTAAATCTTTAGCAAAAAAGTTGATTTGCGATTTTTGAAATAAAAACTCGGAGGTTAAGGTGGATACCGGAATTATGTTTTTACAGCAGCTTATCAACGGGCTGTCTCTGGGTAGTATATACGCCCTTATTGCTCTTGGTTATACCATGGTTTATGGAATTGTAAAATTAATAAATTTTGCCCATGGTGATATTATGATGATAGGTGCTTACACTGCCTATTTTGTTTTAAAAGCTTTTGGCACAAATGTAACGGGTATGACTATTGCCTTTATTATTGCGATGATTGTGTGCGGCTTGCTTTCTATAGTAATCGAACGATTTGCATATCGCCCGCTGCGTTCTGCTCCAAGACTTAATTCTCTGATTACGGCGATTGCTGTTGAACTTATTCTGCAGAATGCAATGCGTGTAATTCCGTTTATTGGGCCTGATCCTCGCTTGTTCCCGACTTTTACAATAAAAAACTTTGCACTTGGTTCGGTTTCTGTTTCTAACATTCAGTTAATTGTAATTGTGTTAAGTGCAATTCTTATGCTTGCATTGAATTATATTGTTAACCATACAAAAACAGGGATGGCCATGCAGGCTGTTTCTTATGATTTACAGGCTTCAAGCCTTATGGGAATCAGTGTAAATAAAACAATAGCATTTACTTTTGCCTTGGGCTCGGTTTTAGCCGCTGCAGGAGGAATCCTTTATGCTATTGCCTATCCGCAGATTGACCCGCTGCTTGGCTATATGCCAGGTCTTAAAGCCTTTATTGCAGCTGTACTTGGCGGAATAGGTTCAGTTCCTGGTGCAATGTTTGGAGGAATTATTCTTGGTGTTGCCGAAACTTTGACAAAGGGTTTCCTTTCTTCTCAGTTTGCTGATGCCATTTCTTTTTCTATTTTGATTATTATTCTTTTGGTTAAACCAACAGGAATTTTTGGTAAACCTTCACGCGTTAAGGTTTAAGGAGTCCGTTATGAAAAATATAAAGTTACGAAATTTTATTGTTTTAGCTGGTTTTTCATTAATTGCGGTTTTTGTAATCGGGCTTTTGATTAACTTAGAAATTATTGATGCCTATACAGCACAGATTTTAACTTTGGCCGGAATTAATTCTATTATGGCTCTTTCTGTTAATATAATCTGTGGAATTACAGGTCAGCTTTCTTTAGGTCAGGCTGGATTTATGGCAATTGGTGCGTATTCAACTATCTTTATAGCGAATGCAGGCCTTCCGTTGCCGGTAAGTATCGTACTTGCAGGTCTTGTAACAGCATTCTTTGGTTTTTTGATTGGTTTTCCGACCTTAAAGCTTGAAGGTGATTATCTTGCAATTGTAACACTTGGTTTTGGCGAAATTATCCGTGTAGTTTTTGTAAACTTGAAAAAGTATACAGGCGGTCCAAACGGTAAACAGTTTCCTACTATTATGACGTTAAATCCGGCTATAGCATATATGGTTATTATAGGAACTTTAGTTTTACTTGTAATATTGATTCAGAATTTCATCCGTTCAACTTATGGTCGTGCAATTCTTGCCGTTCGTGATGATGAAATTGCTGCAAACTCAAGTGGAATCAGTGTTTTCCGTTACAAGATGATTGGTTTTGTAATTGCTTCATTTGTTGCAGGAATAGGTGGTGCTTTGTATGCACCGTTTATTGGATTTATAAAACCTGATATGGCTTCTTTCAATAAAAGTATTGATTATTTGATTTTTGTTGTTCTTGGCGGAATGGGTTCCACAACAGGTTCAATTCTTGCTTCATTTGTATTGACTTCTCTACAGGAATTCCTGCGATTCTTACAGAACTACAGACTTTTGTTCTATCCGGTAATTCTTATGCTTGTAATGCAGTTCAGACCTCAGGGGCTTTTGGGCACAAAAGAATTTTCATTTATCAAAACCTGGGAATCAATTCCTGGTTATAAAGCAAAAATTGCTGCGCGTCTGAAATCAAAAACCGGTTCTGAAAAAGAAGGAGGAAAAAAATGAGCGAAGTAAAGACTGTTTTAAAAGCTTCTGATATTTCTATTGTTTTTGGTGGACTTCGTGCTGTTAGTAATTTTTCCTGCGAATTAAAAAGTAATGAACTTGTAGGCTTAATCGGTCCTAACGGAGCCGGAAAAACTACTGTATTCAATATGCTCAGTGGTGTTTACCGGCCGACAGAAGGTCAGATTTCTTTCTGGGATAAAAATGACATGGTAAAAATCATTAATAAGGCAAGCCCTGCAAAGCACAATAAAATCGGCATTGCAAGAACTTTCCAGAACATCAGGCTTTTTTCTAAAATGTCGGTTGCAGACAATGTCAGGGTTGCCCTTCATAATAGCCGCTCAATAAATCCGTTAGATGTGCTTTTACGTACACCTCGATTTTTTAAGGATGAACAGCGAATGACGGCGGAAGTTGAACAGCTTCTGGATTTGTTTAAAATTCTTGATAAAAAAGATGAACTTGCGAAAAATTTGCCTTATGGTGAACAGCGGAAACTTGAAATTGTACGTGCACTTGCTTCAAAACCTCAGCTGCTTTTGCTTGACGAACCTGCCGCCGGCATGAATCCGCAGGAAACTGAAGAATTGATGAAGCTTATTGCTTTTATCCGCGAAAAATTTCATCTTACAATTCTTTTGATTGAGCATGATATGCGCCTTGTTATGGGTATTTGCGAAAGAATTATTGTTCTTGATTACGGAAGAATTATTGCTGAAGGCAAACCTGAAGAAATTCAGTCTAATCCACAGGTAATAAAGGCTTATTTGGGCGAGGAGGCGTTAAATGCTTGAGGTTAAAAATCTTACGGTTTCTTATGGTGCTATAAAGGCTCTTCGTGGAATTTCTTTTGAAGTAAAAGAAGGAGAAATTATTACCTTAATCGGTTCTAACGGAGCCGGTAAAACTACAACGCTTCATTCTATTTCTAATATCATAAAGAAACAGTCTGGCAGTGTAGTTTTTAACGGTGAAGATATAACAAATCTTGATGCAGACAAGATTGTCCGCAGAAATTTGATTCAGGTTCCGGAAGGCAGACGTATCTTTGCAAACCTGACTGTAAAGGAAAATCTTGAACTTGGTGCGTTTACGCGAAAAGATAAAACAGGAATTAAGGCTGATATGGAAAAGGTTTATGAACTTTTTCCGCGTATGAAAGAACGTATCAAGCAAATTGCAGGAACTTTAAGCGGTGGCGAATTACAGATGCTGGCTATGGGAAGAGCGTTGATGGCTCAGCCTAAACTTTTGCTTCTTGATGAACCGAGTATGGGGCTTGCACCAATCCTTGTTGATGAAATTTTTTCGATTGTACAGAAAATAAATGAAACAGGTACAACAATTCTTCTTGTAGAACAGAACGCATTTAAAGCACTTTCAATTGCAGATCGTGCGTATGTTCTTGAAACAGGAACTATTGTAAAGGAAGGAAAAGCAGAAGAACTTGCAAAAGATCCGGCAGTAAAAGCTGCTTACCTTGGCGGATGATTTGCTTTTCGTTTACATTGCTTTTTGCTCGCACTTTGCTTATATTGAAAGTAGAGTTATAATAAATAGGGGGTGTAGAGATTTACTCTGCACCTGTCAAAATTGTTTTGCATCTGCAAAATTAATCCCATAAAAAAAGCAATTCTGGAGGAATTATGAGAGTAAAAGACGTAATGACACATAATCCTGTGTATATTTCTCCGTCGGCTTCAGTTATTGAAGCAAAGACTTTAATGTCTAAACAGAATATAAGCAAATTGCCTGTTTTGAATAACGAAAAAAAACTTGTTGGAATTATTACAAAGAATGATTTGAACAGGGCAGGTCCTTCGCAGGCAACAACTTTAGATATGTATGAAATCGGCTATCTTCTTTCTAAGCTCGATGTTGAAAAAATAATGCACAAAAATGTTATGACAGTCGATGAAGAAGAAGTAATTGAAGAAGCTGCAAGAATTATGGTAGACAGCGGAATAGGTTGTCTTCCGGTAATGAAAGGCGACTTAATGGTCGGTATTATTACAGCCAGTGATTTGTTTAAGACTTTGATAGAACTTTTTGGTGTTCGCCAGAAAGGTGTAAGGGCAACTTTCCTTGTAGAAGATGTTCCGGGAGAGCTTGCAAAACTTACAAAAACTATTACAGATTTAGGTGGAAATATTATTTCTTTAATCACCTGGGGTGGTGAAGATCCTGCTCACAAGCGGATTACCGTAAAAGTAACAGGTATTACACTTGAAAAAATGAAGGATATTACTAAAACCATTAAAGGTGAACTTAGAAATATCAGTGAAATCTAGGAAATTATGCAGGATTCAGCAGAAGCAGTAATAAGTCAGTTTCTCAGAACTTATCCATACCCTTTTACAATAGAAGCCTTGCGGGGATTTATTGAAGAGAGTATTGGAAAAATCTCTTTTGCTGAATGCAAAGATTTTTTAGCTGATAATCCTTATGTATTTGAACTGAAGCGGGGAATTTTTTTAACCCGCGCAGGAGCTTTTACAAGAAAAAAATTTTCTATTAAGCCTACCGCTGAAGAAATTGAAAAAAAAGTTCTTATTATAGGCGACCGCTGCATTCCCTATGCAAACCCGGAAATTGTTTCTTCAACACTGAATTTTTCTTTTAATGGAAAAAGACTTCCCAAAAAAGTAAGTGAATTTGACAGTTTTTCTGCGATGCAGTTTTTTATGCTTTATGGCGAAGAATACATAAGTCAATATATAGCATCAGATCCGGCCAATGAAAACATGGATCTTGTTCAACTTGATTTTGAACTTCCCGCAAAAGTAAGGTTAACAGGGATTTCCCTGGAACCGTTTATCGAAAAATATGATTTTAAATATGGCGACAGGCTTTTGTGTGAACTTCAGGATTGGGATTCCGGAAGTTTTTCGGTAGAACCGCTGATTTTACACAATCATAAAAATAAAATCGATGCTATCGACGTAAGGCGCCAGGAATGGTTTGATCTGCTCGAAAAAATGCTAACGCAGAGTTTTGAACTTTCAGGTCCGCGCTGCTCAATAGAAGAACAGATTGCAATAGCAACTTTTGCATATCAGGATATGCTTTCTAAAGACTATTGCGGTTCAATTGAAGAATATTTAAAACAGAGTAAAAAAATTGGATTTGAAAATTACGGTGTAGAAACCCGATTGTGGTTTAAAGGTCAGGATGTTCCGGCGATTGGTGTGTGGAATGAAATTAAAGGTGAAGCTGTTTCTCTTGTTCCGGAAGAATGGTTTCCGAATTTCAGCCTGATTACTGATATTTTTATAAAAGACTGCTTGTATCAGAAAAAAAATGATTTTTCTGTATTTGATGACTATATAAAGAAAATTCCTTTTGATAAGAAAGAAAGAAAACAGATTAATGAACTTATTGAAGTAAGAAAGGCAGATATCAGTGCTGAATATAACTGGTTTGCAGACTTTGTTGTTGGCGCTGTACGTCACAGAGCGCTGAATCTTTATAAAAAAGTAACAGATTTACTTACGGATGTAGAGTCTGAAACTTCTGATGTTCTTACAGGTTATCCGCAGCAGGAACTTGTAATTCTGATGCAGCTTTATATTCATCTTGTAAAAATATTTGAAACTGTTGAAAATCAGGCACAGTATGTGAATAATGAATCAGAAACAATAATGCTTTCTCTTGAAGGCATGGAATTTAATTTTGAAGATATAAAACCGCTTATTTGTGCTGCCGGTCTAAAACAGCAGGGTAAAGGTTTTAAGGTAATAAAATAAAAGTGAGGTAATTTATGAACGAAAAAGGTGTTGCTGCCGTAGCTTTGTCTATTCGTAGTCTGGCAATGGATGCAATTCAAAAGGCAAAGTCCGGGCATCCTGGAATCGCAATGGGGGCATCTGAATTAGCAGCCTTATTATATGGCGAAATTATGAAACATAATCCTGCAGATTCAAAATGGGCAGACCGTGACCGGTTTGTACTTTCAGCAGGACATGGTTCCATGCTGCTCTATTCAATTTTGCATTTGGCAGGATATAAGGTATCTCTGGATGATATAAAAACATTCCGTCAGATTGGTTCAAAATGTGCAGGTCATCCTGAATATGGTTTAACAGACGGTGTTGAATGTACAACTGGCCCGCTCGGACAGGGCGTTTCTATGGCCGTTGGTATGGCGATTGCAGAAACAATGCTTGCTGCACGCTTCAATACTGCAAAACATACGGTAGTAGATCATTATACATATTCACTGGTTGGAGAAGGCTGTCTTCAGGAAGGTGTTTCTTCTGAAGCGTGCAGTCTTGCAGGACACTTAAAGCTTGGAAAACTGATTGTTTTCTATGATGAAAACAGAATAAGTATTGACGGTTGTACAGACATAGCATTTACCGATGATATTCAGAAACGTTACGAAGCATATGGCTGGCAGGTTCTTAAAGGTTCAATGTATGATGTAAAGCAGATTCTTAAATTAACGGAAGAAGCAAAGGCTTGCAAAGATAAGCCTACTTTAATCATGCTTAAGTCAATAATCGGTAAAGGTGCTCCAAATCAAGGAACAGCCGGAGTTCATGGTGCTCCTCTTGGTGAAGAAGGTATTATTGCTGCTAAAAAGAATCTTGGTTTGCCGGAAGATAAGCAGTTCTATGTAGTACCGGAAGCTTATGAATATTTTGCTTCTAAAAAAGCAGATTTTGCAAAAGCTGAAGAAAACTGGAAAAAGGTTTTCGAAGAATGGTCAAAAGAAAATCCTGAACTTAGAAAACAGTGGGATGCTGATTTTGCAGGTGTTGCAACTGGCAAAGCCGACGAGCCTATTTACAAAATCGGTGATAAAGATGCAACCCGTAATGTAAACCAGAAAATGCTTAATGTTATGGTTCAGCGCTACAAGAGTCTTGTGGGCGGTTCTGCTGACCTTACAGGTTCAAACAAAACAAAACTGGAAAATGCAGACGGTACATATTCAGCAGAAAACCGCAAAGGCCGCTACCTTGAATACGGAATCCGTGAATTTGCCATGTCTGCGGTATGCTGTGGTATTACACTTCATGGCGGTTTAAGAGCTTTTGGCGCTACATTCCTTGTGTTTGTAGATTATCTGCGTGGTTCACTGCGTCTTGCTGCTTTACAGAAAATAAATCCGATTTACATTCTTACACATGATTCAATTTACGTTGGCGAAGACGGACCTACACATCAGCCTGTAGAAACATTTGCAGGTTTAAGGGCAATTCCTAATGTTCAGTTCCTGCGTCCGGGTGATCCTGAAGAAACTGTAGTAGCCTGGGAAATGGCAATGGAAAGCAAAGACCATCCGGTTTGTATGGCCTTTACAAGACAGAATCTTGCAGTGTATGAAAAAGCTGATAAAGACTGGCGTAATACAGCACGCAAAGGTGCTTATGTTGTTCTTGAAGGCTCTGCAAACCCTGAAATTACAATTCTTGCAACAGGTTCAGAAGTTAATATGTCTTTGGATGCCGTTAAACTTGTTCCGAATAAAAAGATTCGTGTTGTTTCTGTAACAGATTTAACATTGTTCGGCAAGCAGGATAAGTCATTCCAGAATAAGATTATTGGCGGTGCAAAACGTGTTGTAACGGCAGAAGCTGGAATCAGCATGGGCTGGGATCGCTATGCTACAAGTCACGAAGATATTTTCTGTATTGACCGCTTTGGTGAATCAGGTCCTGCAGAAAAAGTTGCAGAGTATCTTGGCTTTACAGCTGAAAAACTTGCAGAACTGCTTAAAAAATAGCGCTGCTCATAGTTATCATTGTTGAACACAATATAATGTTATAAACCGTCCTTTATTACAAGGGCGGTTTTTTTATGTAAATGGCTGTCCAGCAAGTATGTAGTATAGTGGCATTCTGAACTAGCAGGAAATTTTGCAGCGAATTGACCGTTTGTATGAAAATATCAGTGTAATTTAGCTGTTGCTTGATTTTTTTGAGCGGTCAGAAAAATATGCAAAAACTCCAAGTAAGATACCGCTTGCAATCATTGTAAGACACAGAATCTGGCCTGTAGAAAGATTTAAGAATGAAGTGTTTAAATATAGCGGTGCATCGGAATTTACTGCGAATCTATAGCCTAAATCGCTGTCAGGTTCGCGGAAGTATTCGATAAAGAAACGGAAAATTCCGTAGCCTGTTATATAAACTGAAGTTAAAAAACCATTGTACGGCTTTTTTTTGCGCAGGTTCCAGATAATAAGCCATAGAATTACACCTTCAAACAGGGCTTCGTAAAGCTGACTCGGATGACGTGGCAAATTAACAAGGTTTGGAAGTGTTTCCGGGTCAAATCCGCATTTTTGAGCAAACTCTGCTACCCATGGCAGGGATTTGGAAAATTTCTGGGCTGCAGGGAAAATAATTCCCCATGAAACTGTAGTAATCCTGCCGTAAAGTTCACCATTAAAAAAGTTACCTAAGCGACCGAATGTATAGCCAAGTGGAAGTGCACAGGACATTGCATCAACCCATTTTAAAATTGATTTATTATTCAGTCTGCACCAGAGACACATTCCAAATAATCCGCCTATGAATCCGCCGTGGTACGACATTCCCTGTAAGCCAACAAACTGTCCGTTTGAAGAAAAAGGCCAGAAAATCAGATACGGCTTTTTCCAGTATATACCGCTTGTATCGTAAACCAGGGCTGAAAAAACTCTTGCACCGATAAGAAGAAAAATAATTCCTGTAGAAATAAAACTGAAAATATCATCTTCTGTGCATGTATAGTTATATGTGTTTAAGGCACCTTCGTTCATAACTTTTTTGAGCAAAACGAATGCAATGGAAAACGCAACAACATACATAAGCCCGTACCAGCGTATCACTCCCAATACAGGAATGCCTGGTAAAATTTCCGGATGAATCCAGGAAGGGTAGGCAAGAGAAAGTAAAAAGTTCATTTTAAATTTTAAATCCCTGATTTGCAGCTTTCAGTAATTTTGATTTAAGGAGGAGGTTTTCTTTTTTTACCTGAGTAAGTTCATACTGAACTGTTTTAATCATTTCGGTTAACTCACCGGTAGAGAAAGTTCCACTGCCAACTAAATCCTGAAGGCTCTGCATTTTTAATGCATAATCTTCTTCTGCTTCTTCGCTTATAACGTCAAAGGATGCGGCTGTATCTGCTTCTATATCTGAAGCGATTCCCAAATCATAGCTCTGAGTTTCTGAAGCAATTATTTTTTCTGCAATTCTGTAAATTCCCTGTGAAATAATTGTTTTTGGTTTGTAAACAATTACAGGAAGTCTTGAAGAAAGAGCTTTGTCCTGGTAAGCATCGCGGTACATGACGCCCATATATTCAACATTTAATCCAAGATACTGATTGCATGAACGGCGTATTTTTAAAGCCTTATCCGTATCTTTAGGATCATCAATCATGTTTATAATAAGCCGCGGGCAGAATTTCTGTATACGCTCTTTTAAAACTGCTGTTGTTTTAGGACTAACTTTTTCAAGTTCTTCAATCAATTTCGGGATATAAAGACGCTGCATGGACTGAGAAGTTTTTTTAAGGTTTTTCAGCCAGTTTTTGCCTTTTGGATCGTCTTTAAATGTTGTGCTTATAAGTTTAAACACGGCATTCTTTAAGAAAAGGTAAGCATTTAATGTTGAAGTAACAGTTGGAGCGGAAACAATAAGTCCCTGCGATGAAAGAAGGAACATTTCAAGAATTATGGAATGTGTTCCGGCTCCAAGGTCAAGAATAACATAGTCTGCATCTATACTTTGAAGCTTCTGCACAAGTTTTTTCTTTCGCTCGGCAGATAAGGCCGAAAGCCCTGGAATTTCACTATCGCCGGCTATAAAATCGACATTTTCATAGTCAGTAATCGTAACAATGTCTTCAAAATCGGTGTTGTCGGCTATCCATGTACCGATTCCCGTTTTAGGAGAACTTTGTCCGAGAACAAGATGAAGATTTGACGCGCCTAAATCAAGGTCAACAAGAACTACTTTTTTTCCTGCCTGTCCCAACGCTATAGCTAAGTTTGCAGATAAAAGGCTTTTTCCAACACCGCCTTTTCCGCTCGCAACAGGTATAATTTGCATGAAATAATTATACCATAAGACCCTTGCCTTGACAAATCCTTATCTGAAATTAAAATGACAATTATGAATAAAAAATCTTTGCATCGTCTGCTCGTTGGCAGTTGTTTCGTTCTTTCTTTTCTTTTGGTTTCTCAGTGTTTTGCACAGTCTTCTTCGGCTACAGCAGCGGAAGCTTCTTCCGAGGATAGCAAGAAAAACTCTATACAATATTATTCAAAAATATTGGGCGGCGTACTTGATTTTGCCAATAAATTCTATGTAGATGAAATAGATCCTAAAGTTTTGTATGAAGGTGCAATGAAGGGCATGATGGAAGCTCTTGGAGATCCTCATACAATATACATGGAATCTGCAACCTTTAAAGATTTAACATATACAACTTCAGGCAGTTTTGGCGGCATCGGCGTAACAATAACAAAAAATCCTGTTAATACACCGGAAAAACCTGCTTATGTAGAAGTTATGTCGCCTATAGAAGACATGCCGGCCGCAGTTGCAGGCGTTCAGGCAGGCGATTTTATTATTGAAGTTGACGGCGTTTCTACACCGGAACTTACTATGAATGAAGTTCTTTTTAAACTGCGCGGAAAAGTAGGAACAAAAGTAGAATTGACTTTCCTTCGCGGTGCTAATTTAAAATTTACAAGAACTTTAACGCGCACCCTTATAGAGCTTCCGACTGTAAAATCAGCAATGATAAATTCAACCGGATATATCAGAATAATTGAATTTACGCCTGATACAGCAAAACGTTTTCAGGAAGCTCTTTCAGATTTTAAGAAAAAGAATTTTACAGGACTTATAATAGATTTGAGAAATAATCCTGGCGGACTTTTAACGGCTGCTGTTGATGTTGCTGATAAATTTATAGATTCCGGCGTAATTGTTTCTACAAAAGGAAGAATTGCTGCGCAGAATTCTGAACATAAGGCAAGCTGGATAAAGACAACAATGCCAAAAAACATTCCGATTGTCGTAATTGTAAATAAAGGTTCTGCCAGTGCATCTGAAATTCTTGCCGGAGCATTAAAAGATAATCATCTTGCATACATAATCGGTCAGAATACCTATGGAAAAGGTTCTGTACAGCAGATGATTCCACTTAGTGATACAGACGGATTTAAACTGACTATAGCACGTTATTATTCTCCGTCAGATTCAAATATTGATAAGATAGGTATTCCACCGGATCTGGAAGTTACATATCCTGCATTTACAGAGGAACAGGAAAAGAATTTTGCAAAGCTTATGGAAGAAGATGCAATCCATAAATATGTAGAAGCTCATCCCGATATGGAAGAAAAAGATATTGCCGCAGCTGCAGAAGAGTTAAACAAAACGTATCCGTTTGATTTGCGCACATTGCGCCGCTTTATCCGTGTTGAAGTAAACCACCAGAAGCACGATGTTTCTGAAGTATATGATTTAGACTACGATATTCAGCTTAATAAGGCTTTGGAGATAATAAAAACAGAAGATTTTAACACGCTGCTTAAAAATGCCAAAACATTAAAAGAGCTTGAAAATGAGCGGCTTGAAAAAGAAGCGTTAAAAGCACAGGAAACTAACGACAAAAAATGAGGCAGTTTATAGCTGAAAGTTTTCCAGATTCTCGAGGCATTTTACGGCTTAAAGGTAAAGATTACAGATACTTTAAGCAGGTGCTGCGGATGAAAACCGGTGATATGATTGCCGTCCGCCTGCCGGATGGGAGACTGCAAAACATGACTGTTTGTACTGTAGAAGAAAAAGAGCGCTGTATTGAACTGCAAATTTGTGCTGAATCTTCTTTTGGCGGAAATGGCGAAAAAAATAAGATACAAAGTATTACCCGTGGAACTCAGGCAGAAAATGTTTCCGGCGTAAACATTAATTTCTGGCTTTTTCAGTTTGCTGCAAAAAGTTCTAAAATGGATTTGATCATCCGGCAGGCGGTTGAATGCGGAATTTCAAAAATTATACCTGTAATTGGCGAATATTCTCAAAAGGAAAACTGTAAAAACAGTCCTGCAAGAACGGCTCGCATAGAAAGAATCATAAAAGAAGCAAGGCAGCAAAGCGGTTCGCCAGTAGAAACAGTCTGTATGGAACCTGTTACGCTTGAAAAGGCTGTTTCTCTTTGGAAAGAACAGAATTTTCAAGATTCCCTTGCTGTAGCACTTTATGAGCGCACTGATGACACAAAAGAATTGAATTCTTTGTTAAGTGGTGATACAAATGTAAAAAACGTAGGAATTGCTGTTGGTTGTGAAGGAGGAATAAGTCCTTCTGAAATAGAATTCCTTAAGGCAAACGGGTTTTTGCCGATTCATTTTGAAACGAATATTCTGCGTTGTGAAACAGCCGCTTTGTATGGTATTGCGGCAATTCAAACGCTTATATTAGGAAAAAAGTAATGGCAGTACAAAGAATAGAAGTTTTAGGTGTTCCTGTTGATGTTTGTCCTATTGAAGATTTGGAATCAGAAGTTCTTGAACTTCTTGCAAAGCCTGGTACAAAACAGATTATTTTTCTTTCAATATGGAATTTACTGAAAGCAAGAGGGCATAATGACTATGCCGAATGCCTGAAAAATGCTGATTTAATAATTCCTGTATCAAAAAGCATTTTGCGTGCAGCAAAGTTTTTAAGGCTCCCTGTTCCGGCTCGATACAATCCTTTTTATGCAATGATAAACCTGTTTTCTATTCTTGAAATGCATTATAAGTCGCTTTATTTGTTTGGCGGTTATAAAAAGCAGCTTCAGGTTGCAGAAAAAAACGTACGTTCAACTTTCCCGAAATTACAGATTGTAGGTCGTTATGTAGGCAAGTATCCTGCAGAAGTTGAAAAAGATGTAATATCTGCCATTTTTAAAGCTTCTCCTTCATTGGTTCTGCTTTCCGGCGGAATAAGGGAAAAAGATGTCTGGTCTTACCGCAGACGTAACCGGTTTTCTTCCAGTATCTTCCTGTATTACAAGGATGCTATTGGAATTCTTTCTAAACGTGTAAAAAGAGTAAACGACAAAACCTTTGATAAAGGACTGGAAATTATTCCTGAAATTTTACACAACCCATTTAAATTGTTTCTTGCATTTCCGTATCTATGGTTTACAATACTGTTAGTTTGGGCTCGTTTGCGCCAAAAAAAATAATAACAGAAAAGTATTGAAATGATTCCTAAAATTGTTTTACCTTCTGAAATTGATGTTTATTCTGAACGACCTGAGATTTTGGACTTTTTTAAAAAACAGCAATTTTCTGGAACACGCGTTTCTTTTTTCAAAAAGTATTCGCTGAGATTTGAAAATCTAAAAACGCTGGCCGATAATTCGGTCTTTGTTGATCCTAAAGTTACCAGTCTTGAAACTGAGCCTTTTGAGTTTTTAGAAACAAAATATGTTTCGGGCAAAATGCATTTTATTATGCCGCAGGAAGAAGTTCTTGATTTTCTGCACGTTACGCATTTGCCGGAAACAGCCGTTATCCCTGTTCCGTGCGACGGGGATGTTTTTAAGCAGCGGCGAAAGAAAATCACCCTTTTTTGTGATGAGCAAAAATTAAAAAATAATTTGAATGTACTTTCTGGGATAGCCGGAAGTTCAGATTCTACCAAGATTTTAAAATCTAAGTTGATTTTAGCTTCTGAATCTGAACTTCCGGTTTTGCTTTTAGGCGAAAGTGGAACTGGAAAAAGTTATGCAGCTTCTTTTATTCATAGACTTTCTAACCGCAGAAAGAAATCTTACAAGGAAATCGATATCGGGACTGTTGCTGAAAATCTTGCAGAAAGCGAATTGTTCGGTTCTTCTTACGGGGCATTTACCGGAGCTGTAAACAATAAAGGCCTTCTGCTGGAATCTGATGGTGGTACTTTGTTTATTGATGAAATAGGCAATGCCTCTCTTGCGATGCAGGCAAAACTTTTGCGTTTTGTGGAAACCGGGAAAATACGTGCGGTCGGCAGCTCTGTTGAAAAGCAGATAAATACAAGACTTATTTTTGCAACTAACGGAAATCTTTCGTCAATGGTAAAGCAGAATTTATTCCGTGCGGATTTTTACAACCGCATAAATGTTTTTACTATTGAGTTTGAGCCATTGCGGGAACATGCGGAAGACATAAGCGAAATAGCACAGGCATTCCTGGCAGAAAAATCATATACAATAACTTCCGGGGCAATTTCGCTGCTTGAATCTTACAATTGGCCTGGGAATATCCGTGAATTACAGAATTGTCTTGACCGTGCGATGCTTTTTTGTCAGGGTAAATGCATTGATGAGCAGGATATTACTTTTGGTTAGTTTTATCTTGTGAATTTGAACTTTTGCATGCGAGCTCTGCCTTGGCTGTGTTTCCTGCTTTGCCAGAAAGCCCTGCGGCTTTTGTAAAAATCTTTTCTATGTATTGGGCTTCGCCTTCTGAAATTGCAGAGCGGGATAAAAGATTTTTCCAGAAATGTTCCATGTCTGGTCTGCCTGTAATGCTGAAAAATCCGATTTTCTGAAGATTATCGGTAATAACCTGTACTGTTGAATTGATTCTTGAAAGGCTTACAGGCGTATACCCGTGTTTATCCCGGCTGTTTTCCCTAAAGCATTGGTAACACATAATCTGAACGGCATGCGAAAGGTTTAGCGATGGAAAAGCATCGCACGATGGAATTGTAACGCCGGCTGTACATTCATTTAATTCATCATCTGTAAGGCCTGTTCTTTCGTTGCCAAAAACAATGGCAATTTTTCCACTGCTGTCTGTAATCTGTGAAGCTCTTTGTGCAAATTCTTCAGGAAAGAAAAGTTTTCCCTTACGTTTTTTTCCGCGGCGTCTGGTTGTACCTGCGGCAAGTACGCAGTCTTCAGAAGCTTCTTTTACGGATTTATAAAATTTTGCATTTTCCCAGATGTCTGCGGCATGTATTGCAAGAATACGAACGCGTTCTTCATCATAATCTTCTTTATTGCCTACGATTCTAAGTTCATGTATATCGTTATTCGCCATTGCCCTGCATGCAGCGCCTATATTACGGCTTTCTTCCGGATGTGAAAGGACAATACAGATATTATTCAAATTCATGGTTCCAAGTATACTGTTTTTTCCATCATTACGCTATAATCTGTTTATGGGCGTATTTTCAGGAAAAAAAGCTGTTGTTATTGGCGGTTCTGGTGGAATTGGCAGGGCAGTGTCAAAAAAACTTGCTCTTGCAGGAGCTTCTCTTACTGTTCACGGCGGGCATGATTCAAAAGATTTTGATTTTTTTATTGAAGAACTGAATTCAATTTCTAAAAAAAATAGCCCTGAATCAAAAGTTGAAAAAGCCGTATTTCAGTTAAATTTAAAAAATTACAGGGATATCTTTACTGTTCAGTTAAAAAAAATAGTAGAAAGTGCCGATATAGTATGTGTATGTTTCGGTCCGTTTATTCAAAAGAGTTTTGTTGAAACTTCCCTTGAAGATTGGGAAACAATGGCTTTGATGGATTATGCATTACCAGGTTTCTGCATAAGTTCTGCATTGCCTTATATGATTAAAAAAAACTGGGGAAGGTTTCTGCTTTTTGGCGGAACAAGAACCTTTGGAATTAACGGCTTTAAAACGAATCCGGCATACGGTGGAGCAAAGACAGGTGTTTGTTCGCTTGTCCGCTCTGTTGCAATGGAATATGCAGGATTTGGAATTACATGCAATGCAGTTCTTCCTGGTTTTACAGAAACAGAATATCTTTCTGAAAAAACAAAGGAAGTTTTACGAAAAAAGATGCCATCCGGTTCGTTGATTCCGCCTGAAACAATAGCCGATGGCGGAATGTATTTGTTACAGTCGCCTGAAATAAACGGAGTGTTACTTAATATCGACGGTGGTTGGGATGGAAGGGTACAAAGTTCTTAAAATTAAGGTTTTATTCAGCTTTTGTCCCAAATATTTGACATATTGAATTTTTTTAGTTATCATAAAATATAGTGTAGTTTATGATAAAAAATTTATCTTAGAGGGCATAAGGTAGTAGTTATGATAAATAATAATCTGGTTCCTGGGTTTAACGATGAAAGAGATGACAGCCTCAAGATTTCGTTGGAAAAAGTTGATGATGTAAAGAACTGTATGACCGTCTATTTGAACGGCTATATAGATACATATAACTCTACGTATTTCCAGAAAGCGATAGCTAAGGTTGTTGAAGCAGGATATATTAATTTGATTTTTAACTGTAGCTCATTAAACTATGTTTCTTCTACAGGTATTGGATCATTTACTGCCTTCCTGAAGCTTGTAAAACCAAGAGGAGGAGATATCGTTCTCCTTGAAATTCAGCCTAAGGTTTTTGAAGTATTCCAGTTATTGGGATTTTCTCAGTTCTTTAATATTAAGAGCTCTTTCTCTGAATCTCTTGAAATTTTCCAGTCTGGTTCAGAAAGTTCAAACAGTCTGTTCCCGATTATTTTTTCTTGTCCGGTTTGCTCAAAACGTCTTAAGGCAACACATTCAGGCCGCTTCCGCTGCTCAGAATGTAAGTCAATTTTAACTGTAGATGCTCAGGGACAGGTTTCTTTAGGTTAAGCTGATTTCTAGCGAATTGATTTTATTATAGAAAGGCTGTTTGGTTTGTTCGGCAAACTGAACAGCTTTTTTTTTTAGAAAAGAGCCGAAATCCTGTGCAACTTTGCGTAAAGCGATGTTTCTTTAGTTTGAAGGGGATAACTTGTGGAAAACTCTCCTTTAACCAACCTTAAAACAGCTGAAAAATAAATAATATTCATTTTCTAGTAAAAAAAGATAAATTTTTTGAGTCTGTATTTATTTAATTCTTTGTAGTATAATGAAATAAAATAGTAAAAACCTAATTCGTTATATTATCGTAAATTAAGGAATGTTTTTTAATAATGGAGATTTTGACATTATTTTTGTGGATAACTTGTGACTAAGTTTTGGAAAAAAGGGCAAAATCCTATATTTATTGTTTATAGAATAAGAAAATAGCTTACATGTTCAATATTTGTTGTTTTTAGCAAAATTTCATGGTATCCTATTATAGATGAAACAGATTCTTAGATTATTTGCAGCCTTTTTTCTAATCTGCATAACAGGAACATTTTGCGGCGCTTTTCTGTTTATTCTGTACGTGCAATCTATCGGATATGTTGCCGGTACTGCTGTTGTTCCTTTTTCTTTAACGCTGCTTGAACTTGGATTTCTAAAATCTGTACCTGTGGCACTTATGCTGTCGCCACTATTTTTAATTCTCTATGAAATTCGTCATCCTTCTAAAATAACTGGTGCGGCTTCGTTTTTTACGATTCAGGTAATTGTATGGCTGTTTTTATTTCCGCTTTCCGCAAAAGTTCTTGCAGTTGAGACTTCTTTGGCGTTTTCTAAGAACATGGTTTCAACAGGGTATTTCAGGCAATACGGAAATTACCTTTATTATTATTCACGCATTGAGCCGAACCAAACCCGTTCATACGAAGTTGGTTCCGGCCTGAAATATAAGTTAAATGAACTTTCTGTTACTCAGGTAAAAAAGCCGGAACTTATTGTAAAAGAAGGGTTACGGAAAACCCCGTCAAATTTTTCTGACAGTCTGGCAGAAGAAATTCTTGCAACTCCGTTCCTTATAAAAAAAATACAGAACTTTTTGCTTATTCCTATGCATGTTTCTAAAAATCTTGATACATGGCTTGATTATCTGATTGTGGTTTCCATGGGATTTGCTCTTATGATGCTTTATACGGTAAAAAAAATGTTTTCATGGAAACTTGTGGATACTCTTGTCATAATAATCTGTTCTGCGGGAATTCTTGCAATTAATTCAATGTACTATACCCGGTCAGCTTTTATTGTCGATTTTTCGTCCAGAGTACAGGGATTTTTGCCGTTCAGTATTCCGCTTGTTTTCTGTGTAAATCTTGCGCTGTTTTTTATTTTGCTGGTTATCGGAATAATTATGCTGTTCAAGCATAAGGGTGAATAAAATGAAACGAGGAAAAATTGTTACGCTTATATGTGTTGTTCTTCTTGGAATCGCCTGTTTCTGCTGGAGTTCGTTTTACGGAAACCTGCCGGTGCTTTTGCCGCACAGCGTAAGTTATTATAAATTCCTTAGAGCAGTAAAAACATTTTTAATTCTTTTGCCGGCTGTTTTGTGTACGGCTTTCTTAGTTGATTTTTCCATATATTTTGGAAGAAATCCGGGCGAAACTTTACAGCGTTTTTCTTCAGAAATGATGAGCAAATATAAAATTGTAATTTTTGTTTCGCTCATTTATGTTTTTTTGCTTTCTATGGCAAGTCTTGTTTTTCTGCCTCACGTAAGTAAAACAATTTCTTATGTGGAACGGCAGCCAGATCTTTTTTCTTTGTATTACGAGCTTGGCCTGAAAAATAAAGAAGAAGGAAACGATGATATTGCCTACAGGTACATGTATCTGGCCGCGCAAATCAATCCCTATGATTCTGAAATTCAGGCACTTAAAACAAAATATGAAATTGAATCAGAGCACATTGTAAAAGTTGAAAAAAACGAAAACTTTTTACAGGTTGAAAAGAATATTCCTAAAGATGAAGAAATCCCGGTTCATACAAACTGTTACGATTTAGTCTGCAAGGCAAGAAAGGCGTTTGAAGAAGAAAAATGGCTGGATGCACATTATTTTGCAAGAATGGCTATAAGGGTTTCTGAGCCAAAAGATATAAGCGTAACCGACGCAGAAAAGATTTCTTTTGAAGCCTGGAAAAAACTTTCTGAAGTTGAAAATACGGGAGACAAAGAACTTGCCGCCTTATTCAGCAGAAAAATGGAAGGCTACAATGCGCTTATCAGGGGAGATTATCTTGAATCGTATTATATTTTTAATGAATTACAAAGACAAAACCGTACGCCAGATCCTGATGTAGAACGATATTTTGCCCTTGCCAAGAATAATCTTGAAGGTCAGTATTTTTTTAACGATGAATATAAGGATTTACAGAAATACGAATCTGTTTCTAATCTTCATTTTGCAATAAAACATGCGGATAAATCTTCTGAAGTTTATTTTGCGCGCGGAGTTACAAGCCTAAAAAAACAGGGAAACCTTGTACGCTTTTTAAGGGATTTTTCCATTACGTATTTTGATGAAAAAGGTCAGTTTGTAAAAATGATTTCCGCCCCTTATGCAAAAATGTTTTCGGTGCCTGTAAATCTTATTTCACTGGAACAGAAATTAAAATTCCGCTTAATTGAAATGAAAGAATTGGTTTCAGCTGATGAGAATTCTTCTAAAAAGCAAAAAACAACTTTTGTTCCGTACATTCTGCTTTCTTCCGTAAACCGCGAATTTAACACTGGCATTGCAGAACCGGAATATGATTATGCTTCTGTGAACAGGGATGTACAGAAGGAAAAACAGGAAGAAAGTAACTATGTTTTTGTTCCTATGGATTTTTCAGACTTTGACAGCATTGCAGAAGCTTCCGGCGGCTCTGAAAACATGGATTTGTTCTCTTTGCTTTCGTTTGTAAACATTGCTTCAAAATACGGCTATTCTACGGAAGTGTTTAATATAATCCTTCAGGAAAAACTGCTGTATCCTTTATCTCTTATGCTGCTGCTTCTTCTGTTTGCAAATATGGCCTGGAATTATAGAATCGGCGAAGAAACAATCTTTAAGTTCAAATGGGTATTTCTTATGCCGTTCTTTGTGGTGGTTGTTTATTTTTTCATGCAGACAGGATTTTATATCTTGCGTCTGATTTATCTTGTCGTTACATATGCTGGCGGTGCACAAAATGCCTTGTTCCTTGCGGTTATTTTGAAACTCATAATCTTTATCGGGTTGTCCGTAATGTTCATTGCAAGAAAGTATTAGCTGAATTAGTTGCCGGCGGTGGTGCCGGTCGAATAAAGACAGAATATATTTAAAATTAAAAAATTGGCTTAGGCTTATGAAAAACTTATTCTTCAGACAGATTTACGCTTTTTGCAAAAGCCATTGGTGCTTTTTATTATGCGCAGCACTGGGACTTTGTGCAGGATTATTTGGTTTTGTTATGGGAATAATAATCGGAATAATCCTTGAAAAAATCAAAATCCGCTATCTTGAAGAAAAAAGACTGATAAAAGCACTGGAAGACGGACGGTATGAAAAAATCTGGGGCGAGCCTTTCCCAGGTGCGCTTTATGTAAGTGCCCTGGCTTTTCTGTGCCTTAAAGATATAGAATGTGCCGTTTTTCAGCTTAAAACGATTTTTGCTTCATATGGCAACTATAACACATGGAATTTGTATTGCAGATGCGCTTCCATGAGCCCGGCATTGAATGAAGATTTACTGGTTGAATGTCTTTCTTCTGTAATAAGGGGAAAGAACGCCTCTGCAACAGAAAAAAATGATTTTTCAGATGAATATAAAAGCAGTTCACAAGTGCCTGTGCAGGATATTTTCAGGCTTTTAAGTTCTGTAGAATTCATGTGGGATGAAAAAACGCGCGGGCAAAAACCTTCTGCTTATCTTGCAGAACTGCTAAATTATAAATACATAAGTGATGAACTTGCTGATGCTTACAGAGTCCTTGGTTTAAAACCTGGCGACAGTATGGAAAAAGTAAAAAGCGCACATAGAAAGCTCGCTGCAAAGTTTCATCCGGATGTTAGCGACGCATTTGCCGCACCTGATAAAAAAAACAGCCTGTCATCTTTTTTAAGAATTCAGGCTGCCTATGAAACTATTGTACGTCAACTTTCTTGATGTGTGCACCAAGCCCCTGCAGGCGTTCTACAAGATTTTCGTAACCGCGCTCAATCTGGTAAACATTGCTTATTACGCTTTCTCCGCGCGCAACCATTGCCGCTATTACCATGGCCATACCGGCGCGCACATCAGGGGATACAAGATTATCGCGATGCAATGTAGAAGGACCTGAAACAACAGCACGATGAGGATCACACAAAGTAATGCGCGCGCCCATACTGATAAGCTTGTCAACAAAGAACATGCGCGATTCAAACATCTTTTCAAAAATAAGAACTGTACCTTCTACCTGGGTAGCAACTACGGTCATTATGCTTGTAAGATCCGGCGGAAAACCAGGCCATGGAGAATCGTCTATTTTAGGAATCATTCCACCTAAATCTGTATTGATTTTCATTTCCTGTTCGAGCGGTACGGTAAGGTTGTTACCTTCAATGGTCCAGCGAATGCCTAGTTTGCTGAAAGCTACGCGCATCGGCCGCAGATCCGGAGGATTAATGTCTGTAATTGTTATAGAACCTTTTGTAGCCGCCGCAAGCCCGATAAACGAGCCAATTTCCATAAAGTCAGGACCGATTTTAAAATCTGTTCCGTGAAGTTTTTTTACGCCTTCGATGCTAAGAATGTTACTGCCAATACCTGAGATTTTAGCACCCATCTGAGTTAATAAGCGGCATAAATCCTGAACATGCGGTTCGCTTGCGGCGTTGTTAATTATTGTTTTGCCTTCTGCAATAACCGCCGCCATTACGGCGTTTTCTGTTGCCGTTACCGAGGTTTCATCAAGAAAGATATCTGCACCGACAAGTTTGTTTGCTGTAAACTCAAAAGCACCTGTTGTATTTACGTTTGCGCCTAATTCAGTTAATGCAAGAAAGTGTGTGTCCAGCCTTCTGCGGCCGATAACATCGCCTCCAGGCGGCGGCATTATTACTTTACCCGTCCTTGCCAGAAGAGGACCTGCAAAAAGAATTGAAGCCCTTATTTTTTTTGAAAGTTCTCTTGGAATAGTGCTTGTGTTCACATTTTCTGCACAAATTTTCCAGACATTTGGCTCCGGATTTTCAACCTTTGCGCCTAATGCTTTTAAAACTTCAATCATTACACCGGTGTCTTCAATCTTAGGAATATTCCTTAAAGTTACACATTCATCTGTCAGCAAAGTTGCTGCAAGGCAAGGTAATGCTGCGTTTTTATTTCCGCTGGCTTTTATTGTTCCTTTTACCGGGAACCCGCCTTCAATATGATATTCGTACATTATTTGCCTCCTATAATTTCTGCCAGGTTAATTAGAATATCGGCAGCTGAGGCCATTTGCGTTAAGGAAGCCCATTCACTTCTTGAATGATAGTTATGTCCGCCCGTAAAAATATTCGGAGTTGGAATGCCCATTTCTGTAAGGCGCGAACCATCTGTTCCTCCGCGGATAGGGATGTTTACAGGCGTTATATCAGACAGCTTATATGCAGTAAATAAATCTTCAACAACTTCCGGATGTTCGTTAAGTTTTTCTTTCATGTTCAAATACTGCTGTGTGTGTACAACTTCTACTTTGCCGCCAAAAGAGTCTGCCGTAACTTTAGCAAGTGAAGTAATAAACTTTTTCCGTTTTTCCATTCCGTCCAGAGTGAAATCGCGCAGTAAAAGCATTATATGCGATTTTTCGATTGAACAGTCCATTTCCAGCGGAGCGTAAAAGCCCTGTACATTATCTGTTGTTTCCGGGGCTTCGTGGCGCGGAAGGTTTGCAACAAAAGAGGCCGCCATTGTTACTGCATTTACAAGTCCTCCTTCACGTGCAGAACCCGTATGCACGGAATGTCCCGTAAAAGTAATGTCTGATTTCCAGGCATTAAAACATTCATCTTCAAGCTCGCCTATATGGCCGCCGTCAACAGTGTAAGCCCGTTTTGAAGAAAGAAGATTTAAAGGAACGTTGTCCATACCGTGTCCGGTTTCTTCATCTGGTGAAAAGATAACTTCTATTTTGCCGTGCTTGATTTCTGAATGTGCCTTTAAATAAGCAAGGCAGGTCATAATTTCTGCAATACCTGCTTTGTCATCTGCGCCAAGTAACGTTGTTCCGTCAGTTGTAATTATCGTATCTTTTTCCTGTGCAGCCTGAAGCAGCGCTGCATCTTTTGCAGGATCAAGAGTTACGCCGCACTTTAATTCTAATATTCTACCGTCGTAGTTTTTTATTATCTGAGGTTTTACATCTTTACCGGTAACTTCACCTGCCGTATCCATGTGGGCAATAAGGCAGTAAGGCGGAACTTTTTCTAAGCCAGCAGATGCAGGCAAAGCGCCGTAAACATAGCAGTGTTCTGTAATCTGAATGCCGGTAAGTCCTAATGCTTTCAGCTCTTCTGCAAGAATATTTGCAAGGTCATATTCTCGTTCTTCGGAAGGCTGAATGCCTTTATCTGCTTTTTCTGAATTGCTTGTCGTATAGATTTTTACATATCTTAAAAACCTTTCAAGCAGTTCATTCTGTTCTTTTTGTGTAATATATTTCATTTTACTGATCCAGTAGTTTTTTTAGTACGACATCTTTCTGCCGCCAGTTCTTGTCAACTTTAACCTGAAGGTCCAGGTCAATGCGGTAGTCAAAAATTTTGCGCAGTGCTTTTATAGATTCAATTCTGATTGTCTTAATCATAGAAGCACCTTTCCCTATTACAATGCCTTTCTGACTTTCCCTTTCAACGCATAAGAATGCGCGAACCCAAAGTTCCTTTCCGTTTTTGCGCATTTCTGTATCTGCAATTTTAACGTAAACTGCATGCGGAATTTCCTGTTCAAGGCGGTTTATTGCCTGTCCTCGTATAACTTCTGCAATACGGAATTCAACTTCCTGATCTGTGTAAAACTCTTCAGAATAAAGATGAGGAGCAACCGGAGCCAAGGCATACAAAGCTTTTAACACTTCGTTTATGCCCTTATCTTCCTTGGCTGAAATTTCAAAAATCCGTTCAGAAGGAATTTCAGGCAGGGCATCTGATATAAACTTATGTACTGCAGCCAAAGGCTTTTCTTTTGCCTCGTCAATTTTGTTTATTGCAACTACAGTTTTATCAGCATGGGCTTTTACAAGATTTGCCGTAAGCTGTTCTTCGCTGCCGGTTTCGCGTGTTGAATCGATTATATAAAGAATACATTCAGCTTCTTCAAGCTGTTCTTCAGTTATGCTCTTTAGTTTAAGATTGAGTTTTTTATCAGATTCGTGATAACCGGGAGTATCTATAAAAACAAGCTGTCCAAGTGATGTGTTTACTATGCCGCGGATTGCATTGCGTGTTGTCTGCGGGATTGGAGAAACAATAGAAACAGGTTCTCCGCTTGCAGTATTTAAAAATGTTGATTTACCTGCGGAAGGTCTTCCAACTATTGCTACTATAGCGGTTTTGTCGCCTACAGGTTCTTGTGCCTGGTTTGAATTTTCTTTATCCATGTAAGTGAATATATAACAGATTATGTGTTTTGTCAGTTAGGAAAATAAGGTGTTTTATACGAAAAAAAAACAGCTCTGTTTGTTTTTCAGTCCCTAACAAACAGAGCTGATAAGGTATCGGGTACCAGGATACTAGGTACAGAATACCAGCCTCTTACGTTGCTTTTATTATCGGGTAAGAAGTGAAAAACTAAATAATTTCTTTTTATTTGCATTTTTTTGTGATAAAATTATATCTATGAATAAAAAAAGTAGTGCCGGAAGACCGTATCCACTTGGAGCGACTGTTTGTGAGAACGGCATAAACTTTGCGGTTTTTAGTGAAAAAGCGGAACATATAATACTTGAGCTTTATAAAAAGTCAGATGATTCAGAACCTTATCAAATATTCTATCTTGATCCAGAAATAAACAGAACGGGTTCGGTGTGGCATATATTTGTTGAAGGGCTTAAAGAGGATGCCCTTTATCTTTATCGGGCTGAAGGCGAATATGCGCCTGAAAAAGGCCTGCGCTTTGACGGCGATGCACATCTTTTTGACCCGTATGCAAAGGCCTTTACCGAAGGTTCTGTTTTTAATGCTTTTCGTTCTGCGAGAGAAAAAGGCATAAATGTGATTTCCGGTTCGCCAGAAATGCCTGTAATCTGCAACAAAGCAGATATGAGCCTTTTTCCTAAATGCGTTGCTGTAGATGAAAGTTTTGACTGGGAAGACGACAGACCGCTTCGCATTCCGCTTCGTAATTCGATTATGTATGAACTGCATGTGCGCGGATACACTGTAGATAAATCTTCAAAAGTAAAAAATCCCGGAACGTTTGCAGGCTTAATTGAAAAAATCCCTTATCTTAAATCTCTTGGTATTACAGCGGTGGAACTTCTGCCTGTTTTTGAATTTGATGAAAACGAAAACGACAGAAAAAATCCTGCCACAGGTGAGCAGCTGAAAAATTTCTGGGGCTACAGTACAATCGGATTTTTTGCACCAAAACAAGGCTATTCAAGTTCGGCGCAGTCACACAGTTCTAAAAGCACTGCAACACCCGGTGCTGTCGTAAAAGAATTTAAAACCATGGTAAAAGAAATGCATAAGGCCGGGATAGAAGTTATTCTGGACGTGGTTTTTAATCATACGGCAGAAGGCAATCATTATGGAAATACGTTTATGTTCCGTGGTTTTGCAAACGATGTTTACTATATTCTTTCTGAAAATGACCGGCGCTATTACAACGATTATACAGGCTGCGGAAATTCAGTTAACTGTAATCATCCGGTTGTTACACAGTTCATTTTAGACTGTCTGCATTACTGGGTTTTGCAGATGCATGTAGACGGTTTCAGGTTTGACCTTGCAAGTGAAATGTGCCGTTCAGAAAAAGGCGCTGTTCTTGAAAATCCTTTTTTAACGCGTGCAATTTCTGAAGATGCTGTTCTTCGTGATACTAAAATCATAGCCGAACCCTGGGATGCCGCAGGTTCTTATCATGTCGGCAAATTTCCTGGCGGACGCTGGTGTTCATGGAATGACAGATTCCGTGATGCAATGCGCCGTTTCTTCCGTGGTGAAGACAACGTTATAACGGAAATGGCAACTCGTCTTGCAGGAAGTTCTGATATCTATGCAGGCCAGGGGCCGGAGCGCTCTGTAAATTATGTCTGCGTGCATGACGGTTTTACGATGAATGATCTTGTAAGCTACACTTCAAAGCATAATGAAGCTAACGGCGAAGGAAACCGCGACGGAACAGAAAATAATTTAAGCTATGATAATGGTGTTGAAGGTGAAACAGACGATAAAAATGTAAATAAAACCCGTCTGCGTACTATAAAAAACATGCTGCTTTCTCTGCTGATTTCTCAGGGCGTTCCGCTTTTACTTGCAGGCGATGAGTTTTGCAGAACCCAGCAGGGAAACAACAATGCATATTGTCAGGATAATAAAATTTCCTGGGTAGACTGGACTCTTGCAGAAAAAAATGCGGGTTTAATCCGTTTTGTACAGAAAGTAATTGAATTGCGCAAAGCTCATCATGTTTTCCGCAGAAAAGAGTTTTTTAAGGGAGCCGGAACTGATTCAAGATTTGCTCCTGATATTGTCTGGTACAATGCAGACGGACAGAATCCGGACTGGGCGAAGCTAAAGCAGTTCATTGCGTGCAAATTTTCCGGGGATGTGCCGGCTTCTGAAAACGGTAAAAAGGACAATGATTTTTATCTTGCGATAAATATGGGGCATCTGGATTGTGTTGCGCTGCTTCCGCCATTACCGCCGGATCGAAGCTGGCGCCTTGCAGCGGATACTTCAGTTGCTTCTCCGGATGATATTTTTGAAGCGGGAAACGAAGAAATTCTGCCTTCGCAGAAACGATATATAGTGCCTGCTGAAAGTATTGTGTTATTATTAAGTATGGATATTTTACAGAATAGAAAGTCAAATTGATTTTTTTATAACTGTTTTTTATAGAAGAATCCGATAAAGGAAATCCGCAAAAGAGGAGTGGAGTTATGGAATTCAATAAGGAAAAGTTTAAGGACATTATTTTATCACGTTTGCGCCAGCAATATGGTAAAGATCTTACAGGTGCAAACCGGCATGACTTATATGATGCTGTTGTTGCTGACTGTATGAATATTGTTATGGACCGCTGGATTGCAACCTGGCATACTTACGAAAAAAAGTGTTCACGTTCCCTGTATTATTTTTCTGCTGAATTCCTTATGGGCAGGGCTTTGGACAACAATCTTATAAATCTTGGAATCCGCGGATATGTAAAAGATTTATTAAAAGAATTAAATCTTGATTTGGATTCTATAGAAGATGAAGAACCGGATCCAGGCTTGGGAAACGGTGGCCTTGGCCGTCTTGCAGCATGTTTTTTGGACAGCCTTGCAACACTGGATTATCCTGCACGCGGATACGGAATCCGCTATAAATACGGAATGTTCGAGCAGAAAATTGAAAACGGTTTCCAGACTGAATATCCTGATTTGTGGATTCAGCATCGTGATCCTTGGGAAATAAAGCGAAGTGATTTGGCTGTTACAATCCGTTTTGGCGGAAGAATTTCATACGGAAAAATGCCTGACGGAGGAATCCGTCCGATTCTTGAAGATGCCGATGAAATTGTAGCAACCCCTTACGATATGCCTGTTGTTGGTTACGGTACAAATACAGTCGGTATGCTGCGCCTTTGGGAAGCTTCGGCAGAAGGCGGTTTTGATTTTAAACTGTTTAACGAAGGTATGTATAACCGCTCTGTTGAAAAACAGAATAACGCAGAACATATAAGCCGCATTTTGTATCCGAATGATACAGGTCCTGACGGAAAGTCTCTTCGCTTAAAACAGCAGTATTTCTTTTCTTCTGCAAGTTTGCAGGATATGGTTCGTTCATTCGTTTCAAAATACGGAACGGATTTTTCAAAGTTTGCAAAGTACAATGTAGTTCAGCTTAATGATACTCATCCGGTTGTTGCAATTCCTGAATTAATGCGCATCTTAGTTGATGAATACCGCGTTGGCTGGGATGAATCCTGGGAAATCGTTACAAAAACATTTGCCTATACAAACCATACGATTATGGCAGAAGCATTGGAAAAATGGTCTATCGATATTTTCCAGGGACTTTTGCCTAGAATCTACCAGATTGTAGAAGAAATCAACCGCCGCTTCCTTATTGAATTGCGTGAAAAATATCCTAACGATTATGAGCGCGTAAACAGAATGTCAATTATTGCAGACGGAAAAGTTTACATGGCCCGCCTTGCAATTCACGCGTGCTTCAGTGTAAATGGTGTTGCTGAACTTCATACAAATCTTCTTAAGACACAGGAACTTAAAGAATGGGCTGAATTGTATCCTGAAAAGTTTAACAACAAGACAAACGGAATTACACAACGCCGCTGGCTTTTGATGTCTAACCCGCTGCTTGCAGAGTTCATTACAAAGAAACTTGGCTCTGATGCCTGGGTAAAAGACCTTACAAAGCTAAAGGGACTTGAAAAATTCATTGATGATGAACCGACTTTGCATGAGCTTTTAAAAATCAAGCAGGAAAACAAGCGTACTCTTGCCCAGTATTTGAAAGTTACGCAGAACGAATTCCTTGATCCGGACAGTATTTTTGATGTACAGGTAAAGCGTCTGCATGAATACAAACGCCAGCTGCTTAACATTTTGCACATAATGTATCTGTATAACAAGCTTATTACAGATCCTGATTATAATCCGATTCCGCGGACATTTATTCTTGGCGCAAAGGCTGCAACCGGCTACAGGCGTGCAAAGGCAATCATTAAGTTAATCAATACTGTTGCGGAGCATGTTAACAATGACCGTCGTGTACGGGGCAAACTGCGCGTTGTTTTTGTAGAAAACTACCGCGTAACGGTTGCAGAAAAGATTTTCCCTGCTTCGGATATTTCTGAACAGATTTCTACAGCAGGAAAAGAAGCTTCCGGTACAAGCAACATGAAATTCATGGTTAATGGTGCTGTTACGCTTGGAACTTTGGACGGAGCAAATATAGAAATAATTCAGGAAGCAGGCGAAGAAAATGAATTTGTTTTCGGCTTGAAGACAGAAGAAATTCTAAAAATGCAGGCTGAAAATTCTTATCATCCGCAGGAAGTTCTTGCCCGTAATCCTGAACTTGCAAAAGTTGTTGAACAGCTTGTTGACGGAACTTATGATCCAAGCCGTCAGCTCTTTAAAGAGTTGTACGATTCTCTGGTTTACGGTGTTGAAGGTCAGCGTCCTGATGTTTATTATGTTCTTGCTGATTTTGATTCATATTGCAAGGCACATGAAAAAATTGAAGCGGCCTATGCTGACAAAATCAGATGGGCAAAGATGATGCTTAAAAATATTGCGAACAGCGGCAAGTTCTCTTCTGACCGAACGATAGAAGAATATGTACGCGATATCTGGAAGCTTGAAAAAACACCTGTAGTAATGGAAGATAAATAGAAAACTTTTATAGCCGCAGACTGTGCCTGTGATTGCACAGATACGGCTTAAACTTTGGGAGAATATATGAAAATTGCTTTAATTAATGAAAACAGTCAGGCAGCAAAAAATGCTGTAATTTTTAATGCTTTAAAAAAGGTTGTAGAGCCAAAAGGTTTTGAAGTTGTAAATTATGGAATGTATTCTGCAGACGACAAGGCTCAGCTTACCTATGTTCAAAACGGAATCCTTGCTGCAACCTTGCTTAATTCCGGGGCTGCTGATTATGTAATTACAGGTTGTGGAACTGGAGAAGGAGCAATGCTTGCTTTAAACAGCTTTCCTGGTGTAATTTGCGGACACGTAGCAACTCCGCTTGATGCATATACCTTTGCACAGATTAACGACGGAAATGCAATTTCAATTCCGTTTGCACTTGGTTTTGGCTGGGGCGGAGATTTGAATCTTGAATACATTTTTGAAAAACTTTTCTGTGAACCAAGCGGACAAGGCTATCCGCGCGAAAGGGCAGTTCCTGAACAGCGGAATAAAAAAATCCTTGACGGCGTACGCGCTGCAGCCTTTAAAGATTTCTGCGAGATTTTAAAAAGCCTTGACCGAGACCTTGTAAAAGGTGCTTTTGCAGGTGAAAAATTTTCAGAATTATTCTTTGCTTCCTGCAAGGATGAAAAAATTGCGGCAACAGTAAAAGAACTGATGAAATAATTAATCTGCTAAGATAAGGCGTCGGAGCTGAACTTTACTTGTGCGGTTTCCGATGCTTTTTTTATAAACAGAGGAAATATCATTGAGTATAAAAAAAGCAATTTCAGAATTTTCTGAAAAATTAAAAAACTATAACAACGCAACTGAAGAAGGAAAGATTTATCGCAAGCCTGAACAAAGTGCAGAAACCAGGCTTGAAACTCTGATGGCCGAAAAAGATTTTGCGTTCAGAAAAAAAGTTATTTCAACATATAGAAAATACCGTTTTCCGCTAAAAGCCTTGGGTGAAAAATCTATTGAAGCACAGGAAATTGCAGGCGACCAGAAATCCCTTGAAGCGTGTTACATGCTTTATAAGGCATTGCAGGAAGCAAATGCAAAAGATGGCTTAGACGGAACTTACTTAAAGTCTGAGCTTGTAACCCCTTTAACTAAAAAAGAAAAATACACACTTGGCGATGATTTTATATATTTAATCTGCTATCTGCATTTTGAACTAAAGCTTGCGGATTTAGTTCCTTTTTTTGAGCGGAAAGAAGACGGAAGTTTCAGCCTGAAATTTATAAACGCCGAAAACGCAAAGTTTTCGGCGTTACAAAAAGATATAATGATTGTTATAAAGTCAACATTTTATTCGCTCTAGGCGGCGCGTCTAAATTTCGCCCTTCGCCGAGCTACGGACGCCACTTGCCGTTTTGCGCCTTATGCTTCAAACCCGTAAACTTCCAGTTGTGTTAATGCCGGGAACGGTGAAGGATCATCTGCCTTTATTAAAGTATCAAGCGTAAGCCAAGAAATTGTTTTTTCCGGGATTTTAAAAGACTGGGCAGAGCCTGTTTTTACAAAATTGGCAACAAAATCTGTACCGTCAGAAAAATGTATGGTTCCGCGTTCCCACCATGCGTCGTGCGGAAAATCTGCGCGCAGATAAAAAACAAGTTCGTCGATTTTAACGTTGCGACCAAAATCTATTTTAAGCTGAGCCTGCGGGTCGCGGTTTATGCCCCAGCTTGCAAAAGGCCAGTTGCCGTGACTTGTGTTTGCTATGCAGCCGTCAATTGCGTTACGTGCCGCAAAAACCGATTCTCCGCGTGTTTCTATATTTGCCGTTGCATGCGGATAAAATCCTTTGTTTGTATGGCCATCGCACGGATTTAAAGCAAGGTTTTTGCGGCATGATATTTCTTCCGGCCGCGCACTTCTTATGTGAATGTAATGTTGTTCCCCTAAAAAACTCATCGGCGGATAGCAGAACTTTTTTTCATCGAACGGTACAGGAAATTCGAAGGTGTCTTTTATATAAACAAATGTCGGCTGCAGGCCAAAATCCAGCTGAACTACAGCAAATGCTGGCTTTACAGAACTTTCT
Source organism: Treponema sp. (assembly GCA_016287815.1). Taxonomy (GTDB): domain Bacteria; phylum Spirochaetota; class Spirochaetia; order Treponematales; family Treponemataceae; genus Treponema_D. Next base: position 74,882 of record JAEEWW010000001.1, read on the forward strand.
ATTTTGATTATATCTCCTGCTTCGTAAGGTGAACCGTAAACGGCGTAAACTTCGTTTTCTGCTTTTGCTGTTAACGGGCACGAACCATCAGGTTTAATAATTGAAATTGTAAAGTTTGAAATCATGGATTTAGTATAGCTGACTGCCTGTGATTTTTCTATAGCAAAAAATAAACTTCCATATTAAAATTTAAGTTATTAAGGGAAAATTAAGAAAAAAGTAATGAATCTTTCTGCAAAAACAAATAATACTATACGTTTAAATAGGAGGGGGTGGAGCGACGACGGATTTCAATCCGGCGGGAAATCGCGAGAGTCGCATGCGATTGGCATTTTCAATGCTAAGCGAGTCTCGGTTTTGCCCCTGCAAAACCGTTCTTTTAACTTACGTCTTTTAATACTCTCATTTTTTTCTATATGTTTATTAACAGTTATTTCGTGCAGCAATCTTGCAGGCGGATCCTCAGACAATGCCGGCGGCGGAACACCGGCTGACTCACAAATCATTTTATGTACAGGAAACATTTCAACATCTGGCGCAGTGTCGGAAAACGTTGCAGGTATTTTATCTTCTGCAGTTGCCCCAACTTCTGCCATATCTTCAGCAGGCGCGCCAGGAAATGAGTCGCAACCTGCGGTTGCTTACCGAGTTTGCTTCGCAACCTCGCGATTTGTAATTCAGCAATCCCGCCCCATTCCGGAATTTCTGTTTTTAATAAATCAGCTGAACGGAAATTATAGTTTATAATTATAACCTTCAATAAAAAACTTATATTAGGCAAAAGATTTTCTATTTTGTATAAAAATATGGTAATACGCAAAAGTGTATGGAAAAGGAGATTTCAGGATGGGAAAACGCAGGATTGTATTTATTGGAGCAGGACATGTTGGAAGTCACGGCGGGTATTCAATAATTTCGCAGGGACTTGCTGAAGAAGTTGTATATATTGACGTTGATCAGAAAAAGGCTGAAGCACAGGCTTTGGATTTACAGGATTCATCAACTTATCTTGACTGGGATGTAAAAGTATATGCCGGTGACTATAAAGATTTAAAAGATGCGGATATTCTGATTGTTAGTGCAGGCCCTCTTCCTGATATGGCTGCCGGGCAGAATGACAGACAGGAGACTTTAGGTGCTACAGTTGAAATTTTAAAAGACATAATTCCTAAAATAAAAGCCAGCGGATTTAATGGAATCATTGTAAATATTTCAAATCCGGCAGATGTTGTTACCCATTATCTTCAGGCAAAACTGGGGTGGAATCCAAAGCGGATTTTATCTACAAGTACAACTCTTGATTCTGCCAGAGTGCGCCGGGCAATAAGTGAAGCAACAGGATACTCTCAAAAATCTATAAGAGCCTATGCTTTGGGCGAACATGGCGAAAGTCAGTTTGTTCCGTGGAGCAATGTAACTATTGAAGGAAAAAAACTTCTGGAACTTATTGAAGAACAACCTGAGCGCTTTTCTAAACTTGTTAATGCCGAAGGCGGACTTGAACAAGGGCTTGAAGCTATTGCAGTTCGTGCTAAAAGTGCAGGCTGGACAATTCTTGGCGGCAAAGGTTCAACGGAGTTTGGAATTGGTGCAAGTATTGCAAATGTTGTTCGTGCAATTTTAGGTGATGAAAACAGGATTCTGCCGGTTTCTACACTTTTGCAGGGAGAATATGAGCAGCAGGATGTTTTTGCCAGTGTTCCTTGCCGTGTAAATAGCAGCGGCGTTGCAGAAATTCTGGAACTTTCTCTTACGGAAAACGAAAAGAAAAAGTTTAAGGCAAGTTGTGACAGCATGAAGAAAAATTATGATAAGGCTTTGTCGTTATAGTTTTATACTATAACCGGCAATCCAAAAGTAGTATTAGCATAAGTTTTTTATTTATTGTATAACCTAGTCATGTAATAGGTTGTACCTGCGGGGTGTTGCGGGGGAACTTGTTGCGGTAATTACACTTACAGAAAATTGTACTTTCCGCATTAACTTTTTACAGGAGAGATTTATGAAAAAGATTATTTCAGCATTGGTTTTAGGGGCTTTTGCCATTGGTTCAGTTTTTGCAGCAAAAGCTAAGGTAAAGACTACAGATGTTAAGCTTGGCGTTGTAGGTTCAATTTATGAAGAATTGTGGGCTCCTGCAAAGAAGGCTTTGAAGGAACAGGGCATTAATTTGAAGATTGTTCAGTTTTCAGATTATGTTACACCGAACAATGCGCTTTCAAACGGTGATATCGATTTGAATGCTTTTCAGCACAGAATCTTTTTGGAAAATGATGCCGGAAGCCACAATTACGATGTAAAGTTAATCGGTAATACATTTATCATTCCTCTTAACCTTTATTCGGTAAAAGTTAAGTCTGTTTCTGAACTTAAAAAAGGTTCGGTTGTAGCAATTCCAAATGATGTTACAAACGGCGGACGTGCAATTAAGGTTCTGGCTGCAGCAGGTCTTATCACGCTTAAAAAAGAAGCTGGATTTAATCCGACCGTAAATGATATTTCTTCAAATAACAGCGGAATTGTTATCAGGGAACTTGCAGCAAATACAATTCCAGCCGCATTGAAGGATGTAGATGCAGCAATCGTAAATGGCAACTATGCGCTTGATTTTGGTATTAAAACTGAATCAGCTATTTTTAAGGATACTTCTGTTAGTGAAAAAGCATACTGGAATCTTATTGCAGCACGCGGCAAGGATTTGAAAGATTCTAAAAAGGTTGAAGTGTATAAGAAGGTTGTAAAGGCTTTCCAGACAGCTGAAACAGAAAAAGTATTCAATGAAACTTATGGCGGATACTTTATCAAAGAAGGCTGGGATATCGACGAATTTTAATTAAGGTCGGAATATACAGCTGAAATATGAGGCTGAAATATGGCGAGATTTAATTAAAAAGTTTACAGAAAATTTTAGATATAGATAAGTTTTTATAGTAAAAATTATGGCGCCTTCCGGTTATTTTGGACGCTTGACCGGGAAGCGTCTTTTTTTTGTATACGGATATTTTATGGGCATTATTCCTGGTGTGGATAAAGATATTGACATAGCTATAAAATGAGTGTATAAAAAGCCTATTAAACCAGTAGGAAAATATATTGTAAAACCAACTGGCAGTTATGCGCCGGCATGAGCTGTCTCGCACAAGTATGAACAAACATTGAATGTGCAGATGCATAGCGGCAGAAAACGAGGGTAAGATGATAGAAAATCAGGAAAGTATAACTGCAAAACTCTGTTCGTTTGCCAGAGCTTTTCATTCAAATTTTGGCGAGAATAAGATTTTTGACGATTATCTTGCTTTTGATTTGATGGGCAAAAAGCAGTACGAAGAAATGGGGCAGCTTATTGAAAACGGGTTTGACGTTACAAAAATCAGCTCTAAAAAATGGTTTTGCGCAAAAAACATAAGGGCTGCACTTTATGAGTACATTCTCCCGATTCCGCTTTCAAGAATCAATTTTGCGCAGAAGGAACTTGCAGGTTTTGCAAAAAAATTTAATTCTGCCAATTCTGCCGGAAAGAAAATTCAGTATGTGATTTGCGGTGCCGGCATGGATTCTTTTGCGTTCCGCAATACGAACGAAAATATTTATGTTTTTGAAATTGATCATCCTGATACGCAGGAATACAAGAAGAAGCGCATTCAGGAGCTTGAGTGGATAATTCCGCGCAACCTTACGTTTGTGCCGGTTGATTTTACGAAAGACAGCCTGAAAGAAAAGCTTTTGCAGAATGGGTTTAATCCAAATCTGCCGACTTTTACGGCAATCCTTGGAGTTTCCTATTATCTTACGCTAAAGGATTTTGAAAAAACATTAAAAATTGTTTCAGAGCTTACAAATGATGAAAGCAGGATAATTTTTGATTTTCCTGATCAGACGACTTTAGCGCCAAAAGCGGCGGTGCGTGTAAAGGAACTTGCCGAAATTACGGCAAGGCTTGGCGAGCCAATGGTTAAAGGCTTTTCAAAGCATGAAATTAAAGGTGCGCTTCGCCGGCACAGCCTAAAGATTGAAACGTATGAAAGACCAGCGGATATTCAGAAAAATTATTTTTCTGAGCGGGAGGATAATCTTAAGGCATTTGAAAATGTTCATTTTGTCGCAGCGGCGAAGAAAAAGCGGTTTAAAACCAAAGGTTTATTACTGCTGCAGCGCACTATAGCGGCAATAAAAATATAAAAAAAATCTTACGAGACAGGTTTTGTCAATTAAAGGGAGAAAAATATGAGCGGAAAAAATTACAAGACAATTGAATCAAGCTTGATTCACGGTGGAATTTACGGCGATGAACTTACTGGCGCTGTAAATGTTCCGATTTATCAGACATCAACTTATGAACAGCAGGCACTTGGAGAAAACAAAGGCTGGGAATATTCCAGAACAGGAAATCCGACCCGCGCAGCTCTTGAAGCACTTATTGCAGAACTTGAAGGCGGAACAGCTGGCTTTGCGTTCGGCTCAGGAATGGCAGCTCTTACGGCTGTAATTTCGCTATTTAAAAGCGGGGATAAAATCGTTATTTCAAGCAACGTTTACGGCGGAACTTTCCGCGTGCTTGATAAAATCTTTAAGAACTTCGGAATCAGCTATTCTATAGAAGATACAACGGATTTAGCCGCTCTTGATAAAAAAATTACGGCTGATGTAAAAGCAATTCTGGTAGAAACTCCTGCAAATCCGCTTTTAACCATTACAGATCTGGTAGGAATTGCAAAAATTGCTAAAAAACACGGAATCCTTTCTATTGTAGACAACACTTTTATGACGCCGTATTTGCAGCGTCCTATTGAAAACGGAATTGATATTGTTGTTCACAGCGCAACAAAATATTTAGGCGGACACAGCGATGTTGTTGCAGGTCTTGCCGTTGTTCATGATAAGGAACTTGCAGAGCGTCTTGCCTTTATTCAGAATGCAACCGGCGGAGTTTTAGGGCCGTTTGATTCATTCCTTTTGATTCGCGGAATTAAGACGCTGGGCGTTCGCCTTGACCGCCACACGGAAAATGCCTTGAAAATTGCAAAATGGCTTGAAAAAAATGAGGCGATAAAAAAAGTTTATTATCCGGGCTTGCCTGATGCACAGGGCTACGAAATCAATAAAAAGCAGGCAAAAAACGGCGGTGCAATGATTAGTTTTGAGCTGAAAGAAAAATACTGCCATAAAAAGTTTTTCCGCTCGTTAAAGCTTATTGCGCTTGCAGAAAGTTTAGGAGGCGTTGAAAGTCTTGCCTGCCATCCTGCGAGCATGACACATGCGAGCATACCGCGCGAAATCCGCGAAAAGGTTGGAATTACAGACGGATTAATCAGGCTTTCTGTTGGAATTGAGGGTGTGGATGATTTGATTGCCGATTTGAGCCAGGCAATTGAAAGTTCTGAAAAATAAAAGCAGGTGTTGTAATCCAGTTTGCTTCTCAAACATCGCAGGACGCCGTTTGAGAGCACAGGGCGGTGCTCCGCCCTTATAAAAAAAACAAAAATGTAACGGGAGATTTTTATGAAATATTATGATTCGATGCAGGATTTGATAGGAAATACGCCGGTTGTTCGGCTTGGAAATATGGGCTTTCCGAAAGAAATAAATGTTTTTGCAAAACTTGAACTTTGGAATCCTGCGGGAAGCGTAAAAGACCGGGTTGGCCGCGAGATGATTGAAGATGCGGAAGAACAGGGGCTTTTAAAAGAAGGCGGCACGATTGTTGAAGGAACAGCCGGAAATACAGGGCTAGGAATTGCATTTGCGGCTTTGAAAAGAGGATATAAGGTAATTTTTGTTGTTCCGACAAAGTTCAGTCAGGAAAAGCAGACATTGATGAAGGCGCTTGGAGCGGAAATTGTAAATACTCCGCGCGAAGAAGGAATGCTTGGAGCGGCAAAAAAGGCAGAAGAAATAAAAGCTTCAATAGAAGGGGCAGTTTCTTTGAAACAGTTCAAAAATCCTGCAAATCCTTTGGCTCATTACAGAACTACAGGTCCAGAAATTTATAATGCATTGGACGGACAGATTGACTATTTTGTAGCAGGAGCTGGAAGCGGTGGTACTTACAGTGGAATCATGCGATATTTTAAAGAACAGAATCATAAAATCCGCGGCATTCTTGCAGACCCGATTGGTTCAACAATGGGTGGCGGAGAACACGGCGATTATAATATAGAAGGAATTGGAAACGATTTTGTTCCTGAAACGATGGACATGGCTCTTGTTGATAAAATCATAAAGGTTACGGATGCCGAAGCGTTTGTTGCTTCTCGGGAACTTGCACGCCGCGAAGGAATTATTGCAGGAAGCTCGAGCGGTGCGGCTTTTTCAGCGGTAAAAAAACTTGTGCTGGAGCTTGAAGCGAGCGGTGAAATTGCTAAAGCAGTTAAGGACGGAAAGGCTATAAATATTGTTACGCTGTTCCCTGACCGCGGCGACCGCTACTTTTCAAAAAAATTGTATGAATAAGGTGGTGCGGCACTGGTAAAGCAGCAGGTTCAGGGCAACCGCATTATAACCAAATATTACAAGAATTTTGGGTACGGAAACAAAAGACAGTGACCATGCACAATTGAACCGGAGAAGAACTAAACGAACATGCTTGCAAATCACAACGGTACCGGTTCTCTTGTGGCATGTGTCGCTGGCTTTTGAAATAGTACACAAAATTATATATAAAATTCGTTATAATGCGGTTGCCCCAGGCAAAAATCAGCTCAGATTGACCTTTGTAAAAGTCAGGCATATACTGAAATTTATAAATATAATATTCGGGAGATTTATATATGAAAAAATTACTTTTTGCAGTATTTGCTCTGGCTTTGTGCCTTGTATCTTGCAGCAAACAGACATCAAAAGAAATGCTTCTTAAAAAAGGAGAACTTTCAATAGGTGTAAACATTGCGTATCCGCCGTTTGAATATTACGATGCAGACGGAAAAACAGCCCTTGGTTTTGATATTGACCTTGGAAAGGCTATTGCCAAGAAACTTGGAGTAAATGCACAGATTATAGATGTTGCCTGGGAAGGAATTTTTGCAGGTCTTGATACAAATAAATATGACTGCGTAATTTCAGGTATTACAATTACACCTGAACGTCAGGCCGCTTATGAACTTTCTAATCCCTATGTTGGAAACGGACAGGCAATTATTTTGAAAAAGGGTTCATCGGTTAAAATAAAAAGTCCTGAAGATTTAAAAGGACTTACAGTTGGTTATCTTACAGAATCAACTTCTGATATTTTTATGACAAAAAAAGCAGAAGCCGGGCTTAAGTTTAAGGCAGCTGAATATGATGATGCAATGAATTCTTTTGCAGACCTTAAAAACGGCCGCTGTGATGCAGTTGTTTCTGATTCACTTGTAGCTGTTGATTATGTTTCTAAAAAAGATGCTCCTTTTGAAATTGTATGGCAGGGTAAGCCTGAAGAATACATTGGTATTGCAATAAAGAAAGGAAATACTCAGCTTCTTGAAGCTGTAAACAAAGCTCTGGAAGATTTGCTTGCAGACGGAACATTAAAAGAACTTTCAATCAGGAACTTTGGAAGCGATATTGTTTCTACTGTAAACTAGGGTATTTGTTATAGGCGGCATTCTGTTGAATACCGTCTGTACGCGGGTTTCCGGGAAATACCAGCCGGTATTTCCCGGAAACCCGCGTTTTTTTTGTATTTTAATACATTCCCCTTGAAATCATGCATGTTTTTTATTTATTTTTGCATTTTTATTGCAAAAGTAGTTGCATAAATGAATAAATATGCATAATATCTGTATAAAGATAAGAAAGTATCAGCTGTTTTGCATAACGGCTGCTTTTCGGAGGAGAATATGAAAAAATTGTTTAAGGCACTTTGCGCTGTAATTTTTATTGCAGCAGTTTCTGGTCTTTCTTTTGCAAACGGCGCAAAGGATAGTTCTGGTCCGACTATTGAAAAAGATGTTCTTAAGGTTGGAATGGAAGTCGGTTATCCGCCGTTTGAATATTTTGGTCCGGACGGGAAAACTCCATGCGGATTTGATGTTGAATTAGGTAAGGCAATTGCTGGAAAACTCGGCCTGAAAGTTGAATTTATTGATACTGCATGGGATGGAATTTTTGCCGGAGTTGATACAAAAAAATATGACTGTATAATGTCTGCCGTTACAATTACAGAAGAACGCAGCGCAAAATATGGTTTTGCAGGACCTTATATTGGAAACGGTCAGTCAATTGTAGTTCTTAAGGATTCAAAGAAAAATATAAAATCACCTGAAGATTGCAAAGGCTTGCGCGTAGGATACCAGGCTGAAACAACTTCTGACATTTTTATGACAAAGCGTGCAGATGCAGGCTTGAAATTTACACCTTGCGAATACGATAAGGTTATGAATGCGTTCGACGATCTTCGCCTTGGCCGCTGTGATGCAGTTTGCGCCGATGCTTTGGTTTCTGTAGACTATGTTGCAAAAGAAAACAGTCCTTTTGTAATTGTATGGCAGGGAACTCCTGATGAGTTTTTTGGTGTTTGCGTAAAGAAAGACAACACAGCTTTACAGGCAATGATTGAAAAAGCTATTGAAGAATTATTTAAAGAAGGTAAAATGAAAGAAATCTCCATGCAGATTTTTAACATGGATATGGTTTCAAATATTAAAAAATAGGGAAGTGCTGGCAAAAAAATCTGCCTGTAAAGGCAGAAATGAGGTTTTATCAGTGCTCCCAAAATGATAGAATGTTGCGGAAAGGGATTCTTGTGCCTTTTCCGCAATGTCGTTTATAAGGATAGCGTGAAAAATGAAGTTTTTAAAAGATGTAATCGGTTGGATTCCAAGTTTGCTTGACGGAGCAAAAATTACGATTTCGCTTACGCTGGTTTCAGTTGGAGCCGGCTTGATTTTAGCTTTGTTCCTTGCACTTGGCAAAATGTCTAAGAAAAAATGGCTGAACAATTTTTGTTCCGGTTACATTTTCTTTTTCCGGGGAACGCCGCTTTTGATGCAGCTGTATTTTGTTTATTACGGTTTACCGCAGCTTACTCCACTTTTAACAATTAATAACCGCTTTTTAGCGGCGTTTATAGCATTTGCGCTGAACTCTGCTGCTTATACCGCAGAAATTATCCGTGCGGCAATTCAGTCTATTGATAAAGGTCAGTTTGAAGCTGCCCATGCTCTTGGCATGACCTACGGCCAGACAATGAAACTTATCATTGTTCCTCAGTCTATAAGAAGACTTATTCCGCCTGTCGGCAATGAATTTATCATGGTTTTAAAAGACGCCTCTTTGGTTTCAATTATAGCACTTGCTGATATTACAAAAGTAACACGCAGTATTTCTTCTTCAACGGCATCTGCAATGGTTTATATTCCTGCGATGATTCTTTACCTGATTATAACAGCTGTGTTCTCATTCATTTTTAACCGGCTTGAAAAGAAATATTCTGTTTACGAAAATAACTAGGCTTGGAGGAAAGATAATATTATGTCAATGATAAGAACTGAAAATATCTGCAAGAATTTTGGTAACCTTCAGGTTTTAAAAGATGTTTCTTTAACCGTTGAACCAAAAGAAGTTGTATGTATTATCGGACCTTCGGGCGCCGGTAAATCAACATATCTTCGCACATTGAATCACCTTGAAAAAATCAATAACGGAAAGATATATATAGAAGATAAATTACTTGATCATTACGAAAACGGAGAACGTAAATTCAAACTTCCTGCTCACGAACGTCAGCAGGCATTGCTTGATGTTGGAATGGTTTTTCAGCGTTTTAATCTGTTCCCTCATAGAACAGTAATAGAAAACGTAATGATTGCTCCGATAAATGTACGCAAAGTAAGTAAGGAAGCTGCACATGAAAAAGCAGTTGATTTGCTTAACAGAGTTGGTCTTGGAGACAAACTGAATGTATATCCTGCCCAGCTTTCTGGCGGACAGCAGCAGCGTGTAGCTATTGCCCGTGCACTTGCAATGGAACCAAAAATCATGCTGTTTGATGAACCTACTTCGGCTCTTGACCCTGAACTTGTAGGCGAAGTTCTTTCTGTAATGAAAAAACTAGCAGAAGACGGTATGACAATGGTTGTTGTAACACACGAAATGGGCTTTGCTCGTGAAGTTGCTGATCGTGTTATTTTTATGGCAGACGGAAAGATTGAAGAAGAAGGAACTCCTCAGCAGATTTTCCAGCAGCCAAAAAGCGACCGCTTAAAGCAGTTCCTAAAGTCGGTAATTTCAGCTTGAAAATAGTTTTCAAGCTGAAAAACGGCTGAGACAAGGCTTTAAGCGAAGCGTGCCTTGACCAGACGTATTTCACAGTAATTTTTTATTGTTTTCATCGGTAATGCATTTATCCGAAAAACTTTCAGACAAATTGTTTTCTAAGGCTCTTTCAAAATCCAACGAACTTGGTGAAAAAGCAACAGAAAAAGATGTGGCTAAAGTTGAAAAGAAACTTATATTCATGAACCGGGGCCCTGTTGCCAAAGTTTGGGACAAAGTTCTTTTTTTATGGGATAAATGCAAGTCCCCTGATGTTCCTTTAAAGTTAAAAATTACGATAATCGGCGCATTGCTTTATTTAATTCTTCCTGCCGATGTAATTCCTGACTATCTTCCAGGCTTTGGCTTTGTAGATGATTTATCAGTAATTCTATTTGTTTCGCGCGAAGTTTCTAAATATCTGCTTCCCAAATTTGGCAAAAAGCTTGAATCAAAAATGTATGAATCCTGCTATCAAAAAATTGATATGCACCTTTCAATGATTTTAAAATCAAAGATTATAACAACAGTTGTTACGTTCATAGTAAATGCAGCCGGCTGTGTAATCCTTGTTACAAACCCTTGGGG
>JAEEWW010000031.1 GCA_016287815.1 Treponema sp.
CATGGGTATCGGTATGTTTGTTGCTATTTCATTCTTTGCACTTGGATATATCCTTTCAAAATGGTGGAGCATCTTAGTTCCTGCTGTTTCAATCCACGCTTATGCATGGATGATTATCATGGTAGCTATCTGTAAAATTACAGGTATTCTTCCTGAATTCATCGAAATCAGCTGCTACCAGTGGTTCCAGTTCATTATGAAAAACCTTACAACTTCATTGCTTGTAGGTATCGGTTTGTGCTACCTGAGCCTTGATGTTGTTATTAAGACATTCAGCCTTACATACCTTTTGCTTTGTCTTCTTACTTGTCTTGGTGCAGTTATCGGTGCCGGATTTATTGGAAAGCTTGTTGGCTTCTATCCAATGGAAGCAGGTATTACAGCTGGTTTGTGTATGGCAAACATGGGTGGTACAGGCGACGTAGCAGTTCTTTCAGCTGCTGACCGCATGGAACTTATGCCATTTGCTCAGATTTCTTCCCGCTTGGGTGGAGCAATAATTCTTATTATTGGAAGTATCATGCTTTCAACAATGGGCGGATTGCTATAATATTAATTGAATGCCGCACTTTGTTGTGCGGAAAAACATACACGCGGCACTTTATATAAGTGCCGCTTTTCTTTAAACGTGGCGGGCCGGAATATTCCGGCCCGCCACAACGATTGGAGGCAATATTATGGGCGATTGCATTAAGTGCGGCAAAGATAGTTTTTATACATTTCATACAATAGAAGTCCATACATTGCCGGTTCGCGATTTTTCAGGCGAAAAAAAAGTTCAGGCACTTGGACAAAAGACTGACTTTTATGTCTGCTCTGATTGCGCACAAAAACGTTTTGATAGTGTTTTTAACACATTTGAATCTTTTTTTTCGCCGTCCATTCCAGCCTTTTTCCTGTTTCTGGCAGGGATTACCGTCACCTGGTATTTCTGGCAAAGAAATGCTGCGCCTTTTAAAATGCTTGGCATAGGCGCAATAATCTGTGCCATAGCCGTTGTTTACACAAATTTGCAGAAGTCTGCACAATTAAAAAAAGAATTAGGTTCTGTTGAAAAATCTGAAGGTCTTGAAAAAGCCGCCTGGCTTTGCGTACTTGAAGGTGTTCCAAAAAAGTATAAGGATAACGACCTTTCTTATATTCCGATAAATAAAAAAACTCTTGCCTTAAAAAACGGCGATTTAATGGTTTTATACAAACTTTTGCCGCAGATTGCAGTTCAGGCTTATAACCTTATGCATGAAGAAACGAATGAAGATAAATAGTAAAGAATCTTAAATAAAAAAGGCACTTCCCGTTTATGAGAAGTGCCTTTTGTGTTTATCTAAGATTTCTTACTTATTTAGAAGCCTTGATAACAGCCTGTGCTCCAGCAAGACGAGCTGCCGGTACGCGGAATGGTGAACATGAAACATAGTTCAAACCAAGCTTGTAGCACAATGCGATAGAAGCCGGGTCACCACCATGTTCTCCACAGATTCCAAGGTGTAAGTCAGCTTTTACTGAACGTCCCTTTTCTTCTGAAAGGCCAATCATTACGCCAACACCATCTTCGTCCAATGTCTTGAATGGATCCTGAAGAAGAACTTTCTGATCCAGGTAAGAATCGATGAACTTAGAGTAGTCATCACGGCTGAAGCCGAATGTTGTCTGTGTAAGGTCGTTTGTACCGAATGAGAAGAAGTCTGCATATTCTGCAATCTTGTTAGATGTAGCTGCAGCGCGTGGGAATTCAATCATAGAACCAATCTGGAACTTAAGATTTGTTCCGCAGTCTTTGTTAACGTTAGCAATTACAGCTTCTGCCTGACCACGAATCTGTTTTAATTCGTTAGCTGTTGTAACGTTAGGAATCATGATGCGAACGTCATGTTTAAGACCTTCTTTTTCAGCCTGTGCTGTTGCACGTGCAATTGCTTCAACCTGCATTTCATAGATTTCAGGATATGTAATTGCAAGACGACATCCACGGTGACCAAGCATCGGGTTGTGCTCGTTCAATTCGCTGTATTTCTTTTCAATGAAATCAGTCTTTACGCCAAGTTTCTTAGCCAGAGCTTTTGCCATTTCTGGTGTTTCAGCCTGGATGAATTCGTTAAGAGGCGGGTCAAGAAGACGGATTGTTACAGCGCGTCCTTCCATAGTTTTGATGATGTTATAGAAGTCTTTCTGCTGAAGAGGAAGAATTGCCTTAAGGTTTTCTTTGCGTTCTTCAGTTGTGTCAGAAATAATCATCTTCTGGAATGAAGTAAGTTTTGGTTCTTCAAAGAACATGTGTTCTGTACGGCAAAGACCAATACCTTCTGCACCAAAGCGGAATGCCTGTGGAGCTTCGTTCTGTTCTGCGTTAGCAAGAACTGCAAAGCCTTTAACTGTTTTTCCAGATGGAGTTGTGCGAACTGATTTAGCACGGATTTCATCTGCCCAGCCAAGGAATGTTTCAAGGTCGCCGGAAACAGCAGCAGGTGTTACAGCAATAGCTTCACCATAAACACGTCCTGTTGAACCATCGATAGAAATTACATCGCCTTTCTTGAATTTCTTTCCGCCGATTGTAACAGCATCTTTTCCTGTGAATACAACATCTGAACAACCACAAACACAAGGAGTTCCCATACCGCGGGCAACAACTGCTGCGTGTGATGTACGTCCACCTGTTGAAGTTAAGATACCCTGTGCAACATACATACCTGCAATGTCATCCGGAGAAGTTTCTTTGCGAACAAGCATAACTTTCTTGCCGGCTTTGTTCCATTCAACTGCTTCTTCAGCTGTGAATACAATCTGTCCACAACCTGCACCTGGTGAAGCGTTAAGAGCTTCTGCCAATGGTTTTGCAGCTTTAAGAGCTTTTGCATCAAACTGCGGGTGGAGGAGCTGATCAAGCTGATCCGGTTTTACGCGAAGAAGAGCTTCTTCTTTTGTAATCATTTTTTCTGCAACCATGTCTACAGCCATCTTAACTGCAGCAGGTCCTGTACGTTTACCGTTGCGGCACTGAAGCATAAAGAGCTTGCCTTCCTGAACAGTAAATTCCATATCCTGCATATCGCGGTAGTGAGCTTCCAGACGGTCGCGGATTGTAGAAATTTCTTTGAAAATTGCCGGCTGCTGTTTTTCAAGAGCAGAAATATCCATTGGTGTGCGGATACCTGCTACTACGTCTTCACCCTGAGCGTTAATCAGGTATTCAGCCATAAAGTGGTTTTCACCAGTTGAAGGGTCGCGAGAGAATGCAACACCTGTTCCTGAAGTTTCACCCATGTTACCGAAAACCATAGCCATAACTGTTACAGCTGTTCCCTTGATAACATTTTCATCGATGTTGTTGAGCTTGCGGTAAATGATTGCGCGTTCATTCATCCATGAACCGAATACAGCACCGATAGCTGCCCACATCTGATCTTTCGGGTTCTGTGGGAAATCTTCACCTTTTTCTTTTTTGTACATTGCCTTGTACTTTGTAACGATTTCCTTAAGGTTTTCTGTTGTAAGAGCTGTATCTTCTTTTACACCAGCTTTTGCCTTTACTTCGTCGATGATTTCTTCAAATTTGTCATGGTCAACGCCCATAGCAACATCGCCGAACATCTGAATAAAGCGGCGGTATGCATCCCATGCAAAGCGTTCGTTACCAGTCTTTTTTGCAAGACCTACAACTGATTTATCGTTAAGACCAAGGTTAAGGATTGTATCCATCATACCTGGCATTGATTCAGCTGCACCAGAACGAACTGAAACCAGGAGAGGATCATTTTCATCGCCAAGTTTTTTTCCGAATACTGTTTCCAATTTGTTCAAGTATTCTTCAACCTGTGCGTTAAGTTCAGCAGGATATTTTCTGCCTAATTTGTAGTATTCCTGACATACGTCAATAGAAATTGTAAATCCAGGTGGAACTGGAAGACTTAAAGGAGCCTTTGCCATCTGAGCAAGGTTAGCACCTTTACCACCAAGGATAGGACGCATTGATTCATCGCCTTCTGCGTCTCCGTTGCCGAAAAAGTAAACATACTTTGTAGCCATTTTTTTCTCCGTGTATTGAATGTGCAAAGATTTTACCATTTTATAAGGATTTATGTCAAACTTCATAAAGCCCAAATACAAAATTAAACTTAAATTCAATGATTAAATATCCGGTGGCAATATTCTTTCCGTATGTTTTATGCTATAATCTACATTACAAAAAGTGCAGAAAAATTGCATGTACTAACGAATTCTCGTATTTTCTTAAAAACGACTATGCAATAAAACAGAAGCAATGGAGTAGTTATGACAAAACTTGGAATAATCGGTGCAATGGAAATTGAAGTTTCTTATCTTAAATCTCTTATGTCCGCTAACGGAAAAAATCTAAAAATTACAGAAGCCGGCGGTCTTTCCTTTTTTGAAGGCGAGCTTGAAGGTCTTCCTTGTGTAGTTGTAAAAAGCGGAGTCGGCAAAGTAAATGCTGCTCTTTGTGCCCAAACATTAATTTATAAATTTAATGTTACAAATATTATAAACACTGGAATTGCCGGTGCTATGGCCAGCGGACTTGGAGTTCTTGATTTAGTTGTTTCTACCGATGCTGTTTATCACGATATGGATGCAACAGGCTTTGGCTACAAACCGACAGAAATTCCGCAAATGAAAATCAGCTGTTTTAAAGCAGATGAAAAAATGATTAATGCTGTCCTTTCTGCCTTCGGCAAAATAGAAGAAACAAAGGGACATAAAATAATTAAAGGAAGAATTGCAAGCGGCGACCAGTTTATTTCTGACAAAAAAATAAAGGAACATATTAAGCAAATCTGCAATCCTGCTTGTGTAGAAATGGAAGGAGCAGCAATTGCTCATGCATGCACATTGAACAATATTCCTTTTATTATTCTGCGCTGTATGTCTGATATGGCAGATGACGGTCACGAATCAGTTTATTCATTCAATGAAGAAAGTGCCGCTAAAATGAGTGCAAATCTTGTTCTTTCAACAATAAAGGAATTTGCCTGATTTATGGGTTCAACTAAACAAAAAGTTCTACAGGTTTTACTTTCTGCCGGCAGAAATACCGACAGTTCTGATAATTCAGACGGCGGTTTTGTTTCCGGTCAGGAACTTGCGCAAAAATGCAATGTATCGCGCACTGCAATCTGGAAAGCCGTTAACTCGCTTACAGACGAAGGGCTTGAAATTGAAGCCGTTACCAACCGCGGATACAGAATAAAAAATCAAGATGATATTTTAAGTGAAAACCGTCTTCTGTCTCTTATACCAAATGATTTAAAAATTTCTTTTAAAGTTTTTTCTGAAATAGATTCAACCAACCTTGAATGTAAACGCCTTTGTGCACAGGCTGCAAACCTGCACAATGCAGACGGTTCTTTAAGCCAGAAAGGCAAAGAATTGAATTTTCATGTTGTTCTTGCAGACAGCCAGACAGCAGGACGCGGACGCCTTGGAAGAAGTTTTTATTCACCGGCAAAAAGCGGATTATATTTATCAATGATTTATATTCCGCAAAATGTAGCAATACTTCCGGCAAAAATTACTGCAACGGCAGCAGTAGCCGTTTGCCGCGCAATCAAAACTGTTTTTAACCTTGAAACAAAAATTAAATGGGTAAACGACATTTTTGTGAACAACAAAAAGATCTGCGGCATTCTTACAGAAGGATTTACAGATTTTGAAACAGGAAGAATTGAAGCAGCAATTATAGGAATCGGAATAAATATTCTGGAAGCAGATAAAGGATTTCCAAAGGAAATAGAAAATGTTGCCGGAAGTATTTTAGGAAAAAATCATCAGAGTACAAAAAGAAATGAACTTGCAGCCCGGGTTGCCACAGAACTTGCTTCATTATATATGAGTCAGGAAAAATCACCTGAATCACAAAAATCCTATACATCAGAGTCCGTACAACAGCAACCGGAAAATCCTGTAAAAACCATTATGCAGGAATATAAGGAACGTACTTTTTTGATTGGACAGACCGTAGAAATTTCTCCTGTAATTGACGGAAAAGAAAAATACAATGCAACCGTAATTGATATAACCGATGAAGCTTCTCTGGTTGTAAAAAAGGAAGATGGAACTCAGGCTGTTTTACAAAGCGGCGAAGTAAGCCTTCTTTCTAAAAACTTTTCACACTCTTTTCATGCATAAACACATGCAATATGATATAATAGAATACAGGCAAATTTTCGCAGGAGTATAAATAATGGGTAATACAGATTTAGATCCTTCAATTATGGCTTTGTTAAATCAGGCCACAAAAACGGCATCTTCTCCTTTAACTCAGCCGGAAGAACAACCACAGGAAGATGAGGATGTTCAGGTTGAAAGTACACAAAAATCTAATGACCCGATAAAAGTTGACCTTTCAAGAAAGGCTTTCTCTCCTATTGAAAAAAACTTTGAAGATACTCCGGCAGATTATTTTAATGACCCGGCATATTATAAAGTGGCTCTTTCCGGAGAGAATCAATCAGCGCAGCGTGTTCACGCAGTTCTTTCAAAATATTTAAAAACTTCGGATCCAAAAGACCGTTCCATTTTCCGACAGCAAATGGTAACAGCCTATTGGGAATTATTCCGTTCAATTGCGCCAAAAGCCAGAAATCCTGACTTTCCTATGCCAAAGCGTATGCTGCTCCGCTATGGAGTTTTACTGCCTTCACTTTTTACAGCTGAACAAAAACTTATGTTTTCCAAGGCATTCTTGGAAAATAATACAGGAGAACCTGTTTTTTATCTTGATGAATGGTTTAAAGAAATTGCGAACGGAAAACTTTCTATTTCTGCCACAGATGAATCACGACCGCAACACAAAGCTGCAACCGGCGCAGAAGCAGAATCTGCAGAACAGCAGCGCCTGTTGCAGCTTCAGTCTAAAAATTCCGGCAAGCTTCAAAGTGCAGAAAGTATTTTAAGCATAAAAGAAAACGAACGCGACATGATAGAGGTTGAACTTAAAAACCGCATTGAAAGTCTTTTAGAGCATCAGCCTTTAATCGGTCTTGAACCGCATAAAATGCCCTATACAGATATACAGAAGCATTTGTTTGTTGAAATTTCTGAACGTCTGCGTCAGCTGCAAAAAAATGATAAGGAACTTGCTGCAAACTTAAAGGACTATCAGGAAGCAAAAAAGATTTACGATTCTGTTGAAGAAAAACTTGCCGGTGGACCTGCTGTAGTTGAAGTTAATAAAACAGATCTTGATACAGAATTGACCACAGTCCGTCAGATGGTAAAAATGTCTGTCGGAAGACAGGGAAATCAGTTCCCGTTATTTACAAGAGAATTTTTCCATTGTCTGCCGCAGGAAACAGGATTTCGCGAAAATGTAATTTCTATCCTTTCATGGATTGAATCTATTGATCCGGGTGCATTCTGCCGTATTCACAAGAACGTACCGAACCGTATCGTTCCATTTGTTATTCTTGTTCCTTCTTACGGTGATTTTGGTTTCTGCTGGGAACCTTTTGACCGCTATAATCGTATTACAAGCCGTGGGCGTATTGTTGTTCCTATGTATCCGCGAAGCCTTCAAATTTCGATTTTACGTGCTGTTGCAGATTTAAGATGGCAGGTAGCAAAAGAAAAAGCTTCTTACTATTGGATGGAAGAAGGTTTAACAGGTCAGTATTATCAGTGGATAGACCAGCAGAAATTAAAAGGCGATTTAAAGTCTTTCTTTATAGAAGATTATATTCTGTGGATGACAAAAGAAGCAAAGGGCGTTCAGCGACTGGATAAAACCGTACGCGGAATTTTCTGGCGCTTTATGCCATTCCCGCAGACTCTTAAAGACGACCTTAAAAAACGCAGTCTTGTTTATGCTGAACTGTGCCAGAAAGACCAGAACCGTGCAATGTCAGACGGTTATTGATTTTTTTCTTTTACTGCTACGAATTGTTTTTACCGTACAAGTATTGCTCTGCAACTTTTTTGTTGATTTTATCGGCAAGATTAAATTTAATTATTGCAAGCCGTATTAATCTTACAGAAAGAACAAAATCCAGAGCAAATCCCGCAATTAAAATTACAGGCATTGCAAATTGAGCAGGAAGAGGTGACTGACACTTCAGAAATTTATATACAACCATAATAAAAATGACCAGCATTATAAACATAAGGGCAAGCATAAAAACAACATTTAAAAGCCCCGTAACAATAGTAAAAATAATCGTATTTTTTTTACGCTGATAATCTGAAATCTTTTTTTCTTCCATAAATATTTCCTTTTTCTAGTAATACAGTTCTCGCGATACTGCTCAGGTTATTTTGTTATCTTGTGTGATTCCGGGATTCCTGCCGGATAAATGAAACAGCTAAAATAATACCGCAGATTACAACCGCAGAATCTGCAAGATTAAAAGTAGGCCAGCGGTTTAATCCAAAAATTCCAAAAAACTTAACATCTATAAAGTCAATAACGCCTTCTGCTCTGAAAATTCTGTCATAAAGATTGCCAAGGCCTCCGCCTAAAACACCGCAGATACACCATCTTTGAAGCCAGGAAAATTCATTGTTTCTAAAATAGACTACAAAAACAAGACCAACAACAATCAGCGGTGCAACAGAAAACAGCACAGAGCGCATTGAAACAGGAAGATTGTCTCCCATGCTGAAAGCAATTCCTTCATTGCTTACATGAATTATCCTTATCAAATCGCCAAAAAATGACCATCCGATTGTAAACGGCGGAATTGTTTTTATTATAAGAGTTTTAGAAAGCTGATCTGCAAAAACAACCAGAACAGTAAGTACAAGCGGAATTATTTTGTCTTTTATACTTTGTCTATCCATTTTTATAATCCTGTAGGTATATCTATAAATATTGTTTCCAAGCCAAGTTCTTTTTCAACCTTCTGGCGTACAAGATTTACGCCGACGATTTCTGTTTCGTAGTGACCGCCGGCTATTACACTTATTCCACATTCTTCTGCAGAATGAAAATCTTCATGTATAAATTCCCCGGTTAAATATGCATCAACTCCTTCCTGCGCAGCCTGAACATGGTCTTCTCCGGCTCCTCCGGAAATAATTGCCAGAGTCTGAACGGTTTCTTTTCCAAACGGAAAAAACTTAGGCGCAGCACATGGACGCAAAGCTTTTTGAGCAATCTCTGTCAATGATAAAGGTTTTTCAAATTCCCCTTTCACACCGATGCACATTCCATGCCAGAAACCAAACGACTCTAAATTCTTTAAGCCCAATTTAAATGCAAGCCCGTAATTATTTCCAACTTCGCTATTTGCATCTAAAGGAATGTGGCTTGCATAAAGTGCCAGATCATTTTTTAAAAAAGAATTTATGCGTTTGTAATGAGTTCCCGTAATTGTATTGCATCCGCCCCAAAAAAGTCCGTGATGAACAAAAAGCAAACCTGCTCCGGCTTCAGCGGCTTTTTCTGCCGTAGTACAACAGGCATCAACTGCAAATGCTATTTTCTTTATCTGTTTGCCGGTTAAATCAGAGTTTTCTATTTGAATTCCATTCTTTGACGGATCAGAAGAATAATTTTCTTTATGTAAAAAACCATTAAAATATTCATCAAGTTCTTTTAAAGTCATTTAAAGTTCCTTGGTAATTCAATGCCCTGCGGCATCTTTTACCGAAAACAGAATAACATCAGATGCAATTAATTCTGCATATTCTGAACAGACAGCTGTTTTTCTGCTTCCGCTGCAGAAATTGCCGCTTCTGTTCTTTTTACCATATATAACGGCACAAGAAAAGATTTTTCACGGCTTTTATCAAGAAAATAAGCTAAAAACGGCGAAGTCTGGTTTATGCACCCATAACCCTTTGTATTATACATATCAATCGTGGCAAGCTGGAATATTCCTTCTATGTTTTTTACCTGCGTAAAATATTGTAAGGCATCTTCCTGCATTTCATCGCCAATAGCAAAAAGACATGCATCCTGTCCGTGGCGTTCCAAAGCAATCTCACGTAATACTTTATATTCCTGTTTTATGGATTCCGTCATCTTTAGTTTTAATTGATTGAATTCTTCTTTATTAAAAAGTGAAAAGAAAATCAGCGCACTGCGTTTTAAAACCGGAAAATCTAAAAATGAAGAAAAATAAGAAATTTTATTGTCAAAAACATCCAGTGAATAAACTGTGTACCCTGCCCTGGCAAGAAAAACTAAATATGGTCTGTAGCGGTATGTATCGCTGCGCTCATCTGCGCTAAAAATGATAACAGGTTTTTCAGCGGCGGTATTTTTTTCATCTGATGCAGAATTATCCACAGTATTTGTAAAGGTATTTGCAAAGCCGGTTTCTTCTGAATCAGCTTTTTTTGAATATGTCCATAACACGGCATTTATAGAGCGAAGATTTTCTTTAGTTTCTACAACACCATATTTTTCAGGCTTTACCGGAACTTCCCTAAAATAAATTACCGCCGCTGACATTGCAAAACTGCAAAGCAAAAGTAGAAGGGAACACAAATAAAATGCCAGCCTGTAGCGGTCTACATAAAGATGCGAAACCAGTCGCGAAAAAGCATGAATGTTCGCTATAAAAGTAAACAGTGATAAAGCAAGAATGATTAATTCAAAAAAAGTACATCCCTGAGCAAGAATCTGAAAAATTGAAACTAAAAGAACAACAGGCGAAAGAACAGCAATGGTTATGCTGTTTTTGTGTCTTGAAAAAAATATACGACCGTTAATAAGTATTAGAAGAAAAAGACACAATAATTCACCTTTTAATAAATCAGACATAAATCATTCCTTTTTGTAATTTATCCACAGTTTCCGCAGACAAAGCCGCTTAACGCTTAACTTTCACCTATTTATTAGCAGACATTTAGTTCTTTTAAAAGTTCGCCATCAAGATTATACAATGCGACCAGACCATTTTCATAGGTTGCAAAACCTGCCGGCGAATTCTCTTTCGGAAGCGAAACAGAGCCCGGATTACAAACTACAAGCCCGCTTTTGTTTTTTTCTAAAACCTGAACATGCGTATGTCCGTAAAAAATAGCTCCTAATCCGCTTAAAGAAGGTATTTTGCTTCCTGCAACTGCAATGTTACCGTCTGCACGGCAAGGGGCATAAATGTGCCCGTGCGTACAGAAAATCCTTATGCCCTGATCGATTATAAAAGAATAGCTTTGCAATACAGGAAATTTTAAAACCATTTCTTCAACTTCTGCATCGCAATTTCCGCGGCAGCAGATAATTTTGTCTGCATAAGCATTTAAAAGCTCGGCTACTTTTTTAGGATCATGGCCCTGCGGCAAAGGATTTCGCGGGCCGTGGTATAAAACATCACCAAGCAAAACAAGATAGTCTGCCTTCAAATTATTAAAATGCTGAAGGATTTTTTCACATGCAGAAGCTGAACCATGAATATCAGAAAAAATAAGGTACTTCACCTGGAACCTGCCCATTCATAAAGGATAACTGATGCTGCCTGCGCCACATTCAAACTTTCAACTGGCGCAGAAACTTTTTGTTCATTATTTCCGCCTGCTTTAAAAGCATCACTGTCTGCCATTCCTGCAAAAGGAATTATTACAAGTTCATCACAGTTTTTCCTGACTTCGCCAGAAATTCCGTGTTCTTCATTGCCAAGAATAATTAAGGCAGGCTTATTGCCGCAAAGTGAAGATATCTGCGAAACTCGTTTTTTTGCTTTTAAATCCGTTCCAAAACTAACCATTTTGCCTTTCATAGACTGTAAAAGTTTTGGGATAGAATCTGTTGAATATATATTTACAAATTCCATGCCGCCCTGGGCTACACGATAAGAACTTGTAGTTATTGAAGACTGACTTTCATCTACAGGAATAACAATGTTTTTCATGCCAAAAAAAGCGGCACTTCTTACAATTGCACCAAGGTTATTTGCATTCCCAACTCTGTCTAAAACAAGAGCACTCTGCCTGGCATGCAGCCATTCAAGAGTAATACCCTTTGTAAGAGCCTGAATTTCCGGCTGGGCAATCATTGCAACAACGCCCTGGTGATGAACACTTCCGCACAGTTTTTCAAGTTCTGCGGAATCTTTTACTATATTATATGGAGCTTTTCGCTCTGCAAGTTTTTTGCAGATACCGCCAAAATCGTAGCGGTGACTTTCGTCAAAATACAAACGCCGGATTTTTTCCGGATGTATATTGCAGATTGCCTTTACGGCTTCAAATCCACAGACGGCAAGTTCCTTTTTTGCTTTATTCTTCATAAGAAAAATATATCAGTTTTTTTTTGAGCAAACAATATGCGCACAAAACCCGTGTCAATCTGCAGCAAATAATAACGAAACAGTAACAAATTAAAGTGGGAAAAAGCATGCATAAAACAAAAGTTGCGATAAAACCGTAAAAAAACGCAACAAATGCGAAAAAATCGTAAAATTTCTATTGACACTTTTTTTTATAAATAATATATTATCCTCAGCAGCAACAAATAAATAAAAGAGCCGCATTCCTTCCTCCTTTTTGCGGCTCTTTTTCTTTTTTAAACCTGTTTGCCGGGTTTTCAATTATCCGCACAAATCAAACTATATAATTTCCTTTAAAAATCTTTTCAAAATGAATATATTTAAATTTATATAAAGTGCGATTTTCCTTAAAGAAACCGCATATTTCAGAGGTATTTATGAAAAAAAATAACGATAACGTTCCGCGCTGGAACCTGGATTCAATTTATCCTTCTTTGGATAGCCCGGAATATAAAAAGGCTCTTGAAGATTACAAAAAAGGCATGGACGAACTTGATTCACTATTTGACAGTGCAAAAAAACTGTATGCAGAAAGCAGCGATAATTTTGACTTTGCACTCTGGCTCAGCACTTATCTACCGGTAGCCGACCGCGTTGGTGCTCTTGAAGAATCTCTTGCAGCTTATGCATATTTAATTTATTCAGTAGATACAACCAACAAAAAATATCTTGATAATATGTCTTTAATAGACGAACTTGGTTTGCGCTCACAAAAACAGGAACTTGTTTTCCGCTCAATCTTAAAAAATAATGTATCAAAACTTCCGCAATTTTATAGAAGATTTCCACAATTTGCAGAATGCGAATATATCTTGAATGAAACTCTTGATTCAATAAGCCACCAGATGAGCGATGAAGAAGAAAATTTAGCTTCGGACTTACAGCGCACAGGCGGGGATGCATGGGGCCGTTTACACGAACAGCTGATTTCTAATTTAAAAGATGAAGAAACAGGAAAAACTTTTAACGAACTTCGTAATGACGCTTATTCACCTGATGCAGAAGTAAGACGAACTTCTTACTATAAAGAACTTGCACTTTTAAAAGCCAACAGAATTGCATTTGCAGCCTCCCTGAATAATTTAAAAGGTGAAACAGTTACCTTAAATAAACGACGTAACTGGGAAAAAGCAATCGATCGCTCTTTATTGGAAGCCAGAATGAGCCGTAATACATTGAATGCTCTGATTGAAGCTATTGAAGACAGTCTTCCTTTCTGGCGTAAATATATGAAATTTAAGGCAGAAATGCTTTATAAAGACAGTGCGGCACAAAAGCCTGGGCTTTCGTTTTACGATTTATTTGCGCCGTTGCCATTGGACAATTCCGCGGCCTCGGATGAGGCCGCGGACAAACACTCCGGCGATTCAAAAAAATCTGAATCTCTTCTGCAAAAAACATGGACTTTTACAGAAGCAAAAGATTATGTATTAAAAGAATACTATTCATTCAGCAAAGAAATGGGCGATTTTGCAAAAAATGCTTTTGAAAAAAACTGGATTGATGCTGAAGTTCGCAGCGGAAAAGTTGGCGGAGCTTACTGTCAGGACTTCCCTGCACAGGGAGAATCACGCGTACTTTCTAATTTTACCGGAGCCTTTTCTGACATAATTACTCTTGCACACGAGCTTGGCCACGCTTATCATCATTACTGCATAAAAGGCAATCCGTATTCTCTTTCTTCATATCCTATGACTCTGGCAGAAACTGCAAGCACTTTTGCTGAAACAATCGTAAAGCAGGATCTGCTTAATTCTTCCAGCGGAAATGAAAAAATCAGTTTATTGGAATTTGATTTGCAGGATGCATGCCAGATTCTTGTTGATATTCTTTGCCGATATTATTTTGAAAGTGCTGTCTTTGAAAAACGCGCAAATGGTGAACTCACCGCTGATGATTTTTGCGAATTAATGAAAGAAGCACAGGAAAAATCTTATGGTGATGGCCTTAATGAAAACCGCCATGAATATATGTGGGCGGTAAAGTCTCATTATTACAGCACAGGTCTGGATTTTTATAACTTCCCTTATGCATTCGGTCAGCTTTTTGCACTTGGCTTGTATGCACGCTATAAAAAAGAAGGTGCTGGATTTGCAAATGTTTACAGCTTCCTTTTGTCTGATACAGGTAAAATGAGCTGCGAAGATTTGTGCAAAAAAGCAGGTTTTGACATTACAGATAAAGAATTCTGGAAGAGCGGAATTTTAATTTATCAGAAAGAATTTGAACAGATGAAAAACCTTCTTGGAAAATAAACTGTCATCTGTATCGTTTATCCCATGGCAATCCTAAAAGCCGATTGCCATGGAGCTGTCTAAACTGAAATTCTTTCTATACACTGATTAACTATTGCAGCTGCATCAGCCCCTACTATATCAAGGCCTGTTGCTTTAATAAGTTCTACATCGTTAATTCCATAGAAATTATTGGCAAGGGCTTTGATATAGCCAAAACCAAATTCTTCAGGAACATAATTTCCGCCGGCTGTCATTACATAGTAAAGATTTTTGGCCTTGCATAAACCTTTGGGAAATCCGTCTTCTGTATATTCAAAAGTAAGACCAAGTACATTTATATGCTCGATATATTGCTTAAGTACCGCAGGAAAAGATAAATCCCAGTAAGGGGCAGCAATTACTATTTTATCGGCACAGGAAAAATCCTTAGCAAAATCAAAATATTTATTTGAAAAATCTTTTGATGCTATACAGCTGTCGCGCCATTTTAGAAAATCTTCATCTGTTTTAGGAAAATCAATATCAAAAAGTTTTACTTCTTTAATGTTCGTGCCAAGTTTTGAAAGCAGACTATCTGCTATTTTTTTCGTCCTTGAATCTTTTTTTGTACATGCATTAACAAATAGTATCATTATCTTTCCTTTCCCGTAATATTTCATTTCCAAAGCTTTTCAAAACTTTTGCTTAATATCAGGAATATCAAGTACGTAATAAGGGTTCCAAAGCAGACATCTGATAAAAAGTGATTAGTCATATGTATTCTGTTATAACCATATAAAATCACAAACAGACATGCAATAACAAAACAAACCGTATTTTTCGCATTACTTCTGTTTTTTGTTACATCAGCTAAAGTTGGCAGGGCAAACATCATACAGGCTATAGTCATATTTCCGCTCGGCCAGCTTTTAAAGTTGTCATTTGAACCGGCAAGATACGGAACCATCTGCCACCATTGTCTGAATTCGCTTAAAGGATCTTTCAGCGTTATAAGATATTTGAATCTTGGACGAGAAGCTACCTGTTTTAGCCAAAGATTAACATTGTCAGAAATAAAACCAGCAATTAAAATTACAGCTCCTACGGCAATTAGTTTAATGGCATTTTCATCGTCAATTATTTTCATACAGACAAGCGGAACCCAAACAAATGAAATGACGATGATTAAATATCCCAAAACCGAAAACCACGCAGAAGATTTTCCTGCAGTATAACCTAACAGTGCTTTAAATTTTGAACCGGCATAGTTATTTGTGTAATAAACTGCCATAAAATATGCAATCGCAAGCATAAGCGTTGCAAGCATTTTATACTGTTCACCTTTTTTTATAATTCCTTTATAAAGACACACTCCTGCTGCCGGATACAGACAATAAGAAAAATAACATCCATAAGTAGCAAAGAGATTTCCTATTACTGTTTTGTTTGCAAGTGCAACATTAATCTGAAAATCTGCAACACTACCAATCAAAATTCCAAGTAAACAAAAAATAATAACACCGATTATACATTTCTTAGAAACAGCCATACAGTATTCCTCTCAGTAATTAAAAAGTATAACCTACTTTCCAGAACTTACAGCAGAATAAAAAAACCGCTGCAGAAACTCTACAGCGGTTCATTTATAAAAACGTATTACTTTGCTATTTTAGCGGTGTAACGCTTAGCGCTGAACGCGGCCAGAAGCATTTCCGCCGGCAAGCTTTTCAACTTCGCTAACTGTTACAGCGTTGAAGTCACCTTCGATTGTGTGTTTCAAACAGCTTGCTGCAACTGCAAATTCAACAGCATCCTGTGTTGATTTTCCGTTGAGCAATGCATAGATAAGACCGCCACCAAAGCTGTCGCCGCCACCTACACGGTCAACGATGAACATCTGATATTCTTTGCTGAAGCAGTAATCTTTTCCATCATAAAGAAGGGCTGCCCAGTTGTTGAATGTTGCGCTGATTGAAGTACGGAGTGTAATAGCTACTTTCTTGAATCCGAACTTGTCCATAAGCTGTTTTGCAACACTCTTATAGCCTTCCTTATTTAATTTTCCGCCTGTAATATCTGTGTTTTCAGCTTCAATTCCAAATACATCTTTTGCATCTTCTTCGTTGCTGATACAAACATCAACATATTTACAGATTTCTGTCATTGCTTTGCGGGCTTCATCACGTGTCCAAAGCTTTCCGCGGTAGTTAAGGTCACAAGAAACTGTAGCACCTGCTTTTTTAGCAGCTTTACAAGCTTCAATTGTAATATCTACAACGTTCGGTCCAAGAGCCGGAGTAATTCCTGTTACATGGAACCATTTTGCACCTTTGAAAATTTCATCCCAGTTGAAATCTTCTTTTTTTGCTTCCTGAATTGCTGAATGAGCACGGTCGTAAACACATACTGAACCACGCTGAGAAGCTCCTTTTTCAAGATAGTAAATACCAACACGGTTTCCACCGCGTGTAATATAATTTGTGTTTACACCAAAACGGCGCAGGCTGTTGATTGCTGACTGTCCGATTGGGTTATCTGGAAGCTTTGTTACAAAACAAGCATCCATTCCGTAGTTTGCCAGAGAAACGGCAACGTTAGCTTCTCCACCGCCAAATGTTGCACCAAATTTATCAACCTGTGTGAAGCGGTACCAGCCTTCTGGTGCCAGACGTAACATGATTTCACCAAATGTTACAACTTTATCCATAATAATTGCCTCCATAAATAGGACTTAGGAAAATGGGTTTTAGAAAATCTGATTAATCCGGTTGACTGCCAGTTAGCAGATAAATGATTAATCTGTATTTCCTTAGAAAGCACCGATAAAACAACATTTTTCCGCGCTTCTTTTTTCCTTTAAAGTATACAACAAGCCTTTTAAAGACGCAAGAAGTATACAGCAATTTAATGAAACAATAATATAATAGTAATTAAAAAACAGAAAAGTCTGTCTTTATACAATTTTCACATTCAGATTTTAAATAGTCTAAATGTCGATTCGATTCAAACCTGACGCAAACCACTCATTCTTATTGACATATAAAATGAATAAGCATATATTTCTACCAACAAATGTTTGTAACACTAACTTTTGTTGGTGTTTTGCATAAAGCAACACTATCTTATCTGCCACAGCATGAATAAAACAAACAGGGTGAAAAATGACAGCAAGAGAAAAACAGATACTTGAACTGATTAGAAAAAATCCTTTGATTTCCCAGCAGGAATGCGCAGCAGCTCTTGGAATAACCCGTTCAGCCGCCGCAGGACACATTATGAATTTGTCACGGCAGGGATACATAAAAGGAAAAGGCTATATTATTCAGGAATCACCTTATGTTGTTGTAATTGGCGGAGCAAATATTGATATTCAGGGGTTTCCGTTTAAACCTCTTATAATGCATGACTCAAACCCGGGACTTATAAAATTGTCCTGCGGCGGCGTCGGCAGAAACATTGCCGAAAATCTTGCCCGCCTTGGCTGTGATGTCAGACTCATTTCTATACTTGGTGATGATGCATTTGCAAATCAGCTTAGAGCAGAAACAGAATCCGCAGGTGTAGATATTTCCGAATGTATTACAGTTCATAACGATACAACTTCAACATATCTTAGTATTCTTAACACTTCCGGCGATATGGAAATCGCATTATCTTCAATGGAAATTCTTAATAAACTAACTGTTAATTCCATAAAACCAAAAGCAGACCTTATCAGACATGCTGCAGCTGTTGTTTTGGATACAAACCTTTCTGAAGAAGTAATTGATTATTTATTAACATCCTTCCCTGATACAGTATTTTTTGCAGACCCGGTTTCCGTAACTAAAGCACACAAACTGGTTAAAAATCTTGGTCAGCTCTACTGCATAAAACCAAATTTTCTGGAAGCAGAAGTCCTTACTGAAAGAAAACTTTCTACTATAAAAGAAATAGAGATTGCCGGCCATGAACTTTTGGATTCCGGCATAAAACAGGTTATTATCAGCCGGGGAGAAGACGGGCTTTTCTGCTGCAACGGAAACTCTGCATTTTTCCGTCCGGCTCCGAAGGTAAATATAAAAAACTGTACAGGAGCCGGGGATGCCTTCATGGCAGGCTTAGTATACAGCTGGCTGCATGATATGGATTTTCATAGTTCTGTAGTTTTTGCAGAAACTGCTTCAAAATTAACTATGGAACATGAAAACACAATCAATCCGACACTTTCCGTAGAAAACATACAGAAAGAAATCGCAGAAAGCCGCAAAAGCTGGTGAAATTAAAATAAGCATCGAATCCGCGGAAAAAACACCGCATTGAATAATTATATAATTGAAACTTTGGAAACCCATATAAAAAATGGTTTTTGAAGTTCCATAAACCATAAAAGAACAAAGGAGTTTTACAACTTATGAAAAACGATTATATCGACATCAGACCGGACATTCAGGAAGCCGTAAAAAACGGAAAACCTGTTATTGCACTTGAATCAACAATCATTTCACACGGAATGCCGTATCCGCAGAATAAGGACACTGCCCTTGAAGTAGAAAAAATCTGTCGCGATATGGGTGTTGTTCCGGCAACAATGGGAATTATCAAAGGTCGCCTTAAAGTTGGTCTTACACCGGAAGAAATTGATTACCTTGGCCGCATGGGGCAGAAAGTTACTAAAACAAGCCGCCGCGACCTTCCTTTTGTAGTTGCAAAAAAACTTGACGGAGCTACAACTGTTGCTACAACAATGATTATGGCTCAGATGGCAGGTATTAAGATTTTTGCTACCGGCGGAATCGGCGGCGTTCACCGCGGCGCTCAGGAAACAATGGATATTTCTGCTGACCTTCAGGAACTGGCTCATACAGAAGTAGCCGTTATTTGTGCCGGTCCAAAATCAATTCTTGATATAGGCCTTACACTTGAATACCTTGAAACCCAGGGCGTTACTGTTGTCGGTTACGGAACAGATGAGCTTCCGGCATTCTACACACGTAAAAGTGGATTTGGAGTTGATTACAGAGTAGATTCTGCAGCAGAACTTGCAGCCGCAATAAAGACAAAACACGACCTTGGCTTACAGGGTGGAATGGTTATCGGAAATCCGGTACCGGAAGAATTCCAGATGCCGCCTGAAGTTATAAACAAGGCAATTGATGAAGCTCTTGCTGAAATGAATAAGAAAGGCATTCACGGAAAAGCTGCAACTCCATTCTTACTGGCAAAAGTTGCAGAAATTACAGGCGGAGACAGTCTTGCAACAAATATAAAACTTGTTTTCAACAACGTAAAAGTTGCCTGTCAGACTGCAATAGAACTGTCTAAACTCAATTAATCCAAAGCTAAGTAATTAATGATTTCCGTTTCTGATTATTATAAAAGTCTTTTCGGGCAAAAAGTTTATAAAATTGCCCTAGACGCAGGATGTACATGCCCCAACCGCGATGGAACTTTAGGCTACGGGGGATGTATATTCTGCAATCAGAGCGGAAGCGGAGATTTTATTCCTGAACGGAATTTGCCTATTGAACGGCAGATTGAAAATGCAAAAACTATTGTAAACAGCAAATTTTCCAGAAAAGCTGCACGCGGAGAAACGGTAAATAAAAAATACATCGTTTATTTCCAGAATTTTACAAATACCTATGGTGATCAGGATCGCTTGTGCAGCTTATTTAAAAAAGCTGCAAGTTTTCCAGATATTGTCGGCATCGCAATCGGAACACGCCCTGACTGTTTAAGTGAAAAAATGCTTTCCTTTTTGGGCGAATTAAGCCGCAAAACCTTTATGCAGGTTGAATTAGGATTTCAAACCGCTAATGAAAAAACCGCGCAATATTGCCGGCGCGGATTTACGAATAACATTTATATTGATGCGGTTAACCGCTTGCATAAAGCAAGTGAAGGCAGAATACATGTTGTTACGCATATAATTTTTGGCTTACCCGGAGATTCAGCAGACGATATGATGGCGACAGTAAAAACTGCCGTTAATAGCAGAACTGACGGAATTAAAATAACGGTTTTATACGTGGTTGAAGGAACTGATTTAGCAACAGAATACCGCGCCGGCAAATTAAAAATTCTGGAAAAAGATGAATATTTTGAGCTGTTACAGAAAGCCGTAAAACAACTTCCTGAAAATATGGTTATCCACCGCCTTACAGGCGATCCGCCAAAACGCATTCTTATTGCTCCCGAATGGACAGCAAATAAACGCCAGGTAATGAATGAAATACGTAATATCATAAAAGCCAGCGAAAATCCTATTCCAAACTAATTTGTCATTGAAAAAAAACACATTTACGTGTATTATTAAAACATACGGCAAAGAGGTCGTGAATTTTTTACCGGGAGATTTGTGCCCTGTGCAAAATTCACGACCTTTTTTGTAAAAGAGGTTGTATATGTACACAGAATCAGAAGTTTTGGATTTCGTTCAGGAAGAAGACGTAAAATTTGTACGTCTGGCATTTTTTGACCTTGCAGGTAATCAGAAAAATCTTTCTATTATGGCAGACCAATTACCACGTGCATTTAGGGAAGGAATCAGCTTTGACGCTTCTAATATAGAAGGATTTGAAAATCCTGAAAAATCAGACTTATTCCTGCACCCGGAAGCTTCAACTCTTTCTGTTTTGCCGTGGCGCCCGAATACAGGCAAAGTTGTGCGCATGTTCTGCGAAATAAAAAACCCGGACGGAACGCCGTATAAAAAAGACAGCCGCCACCTTTTAAAATGTGCCGTAAAAGAAGCAAAGGAAAAATTCGGTATTGAATTTGAAATTGGAACACAATTTGAATTTTATCTGTTTAAATTAGACAGCGAAGGCGAACCAACAAAAATTCCTTTTGACAATGCAGGCTACATGGATATAGCTCCATTGGATCATGGCGAAAACGTACGCCGCGATATTTGCTTTACACTTGAACAGATGGGAATTATTCCTGAAGCAAGTCACCACGAGGCCGGCCCGGGTCAGAATGAAGTTGATTTTCATTATTCAAGTCCGCTCGAAGCAGCCGACAATGCTTCAACCTTCAAATGGATTGTAAGAACAAAAGCCGTAACAAACGGACTTCATGCAAGTTTCTGCCCTAAACCTCTGGAAGAAAAACCAGGTTCAGGACTTCATATAAATATTTCCTGCAACCAGAAAGAAAAAATGCCTGCCATAATCGGCGGAATTTTGAACAGGATTCAGGAAA
Source organism: Treponema sp. (assembly GCA_016287815.1). Classification (GTDB taxonomy): domain Bacteria; phylum Spirochaetota; class Spirochaetia; order Treponematales; family Treponemataceae; genus Treponema_D. The sequence continues at coordinate 21,632 of JAEEWW010000031.1, forward strand.
TAACCTGTTATTTAAATCCGACAGAAAAATCATATAAGCGGCTTTGGGAAGGCAAATGTCCGCATACTGTATGCTGGGGAAAGCAGAACCGTTCTGCCATAATCCGGGTACCGGCAGGTTGCGATTCAGGTAAAGATTCTGAAAAATATTTAGAGCTTCTTTCTCCTGACCCGGGCTGTAATATTTACATTGCGATTACCCTGCTTATTCATGCGGCAATAGAAGGTATACAAAATAATGTGATTCCCGAAGACCCTGCAGAAACAAACTTATTTGACGCAGAAATTGCAAAAAAATCAAAATACAAAACACTGCCTGCTTCACTAAAAGAAGCAAAAGCACTGGCTGAAAAAAGTGAATTTGTAAAAAGGATTTTAGTATAAAATGACATCGGATTCTCATAGCGTTCTGCTTGTAACAAAAGATACAAAACTTTCCGCTTTAATGAGTGCTGTTTTAATTCAGCCGATGTTTTCTTTATCTGTCTGCAACAATTTTTACGAAGCGCGCCGTCTATGCGCAGAACAGGTTTATAATATAGTAATTGTTGATTTTTGCGACGGAGAAGGAGCAGATTTTGCGACAGATATTTCTGATTCTTTATCCACAATTTTGCTGATTTGCCCGCCGCAGCATTTTGATCAGGTAAGCTATAAAGTAGAATCCTACGGCATTTTAACAATGCAAAGTGAATTCGACCAGTTTTATCTATATAACATAATAAAAATAGCGATTGCCGTTCATTACAAAGTACAATCCCTTTCTTCTAAAACCACAAAGTTAAAGGAAAAAATGGAAGAAATCCGCGTTGTAAACCGTGCAAAAATGCTTTTAATGCAGAACCTTTCTATGACGGAGCAGGAAGCACACCGTTATCTTGAAAAAGAAGCCATGGACAAGGGCGAAAAAAAGATTGATTTGGCTCAAACCATAATTAAAACTTACGGATAAAAAATTATTTATTTTTTTCAGCACAAATAAAATTTGATTGCAATACAGACTGCCCGGATTGAAGGGGCAGCGCAGCTGTTCTTGCCTCGCCGGAGGCGAGGCAAGAATTGAGCGATAGCGCCCCCCCTGAAAAAACTATCTTACGCTAAAAAGCAAATCGCCATAGCTTGGGAACGGCCAAAGTTCTTTTGGTGTAATTACTTCAAGTTCATCCGCATAAACGCGAAGCTCGTTCATTGCCGTAAAGACATTTGTACGATAGAACATTGCAGTTTTGCCAGAATCGCCGCCATCTGCAAGTTTTTTTGCATCAAGAACATCTTTTTCAAGCTGCGAAACTTTCTTGTAGATAGAAGCCGTCAACGATGAAACTTTTTTAAGCATTTCGCTTTCATAGCTTACATCGCATTCTCCACATGCTGCTTTTTTAAGCCCGATCGTTTCTGCCAGTTTTGTGGCATACTTACTTGCAGCCGGAAGAATATCTTTTTTTGCCATTTCAAGCATTGTTTCTGCTTCAATGTTGATTATTTTTGAATAGTTTTCGTTGTGAATTTCAAAGCGGCTTTCAAGCTCTACTTTGCTGTATACTTTGAACTTTTCAAAAAGCGTAATATTTTTTGCATCAAGAATATGCGGCAGAGCTTCCGGTGTAGATTTTAAGTTGTAAAGTCCACGCTTTTCAGCTTCCTTTACCCAAGAATCATCGTAGCCGTTCCCGTTGAAGATTATCCTTTTGTGTTCTTTTATTGTCTTCAAAATAAGGTCGTGCAGGGTTCCCTTAAAGTCAGAAGCCTTTTCAAGAACATCTGCAAACTGGCTTAATTCTTCTGCAACTGCCGTATTAAGGAATACGTTAGCACAGGCAATCGATTCATTTGAACCAAGCATACGGAATTCAAATTTATTTCCTGTAAACGCAAATGGAGAAGTTCTGTTTCTGTCAGTTGTGTCTTTATTGAATTCCGGAAGAACTGTTACACCAATCTTCATCTTCTGTTTTTCGTGCTTGCCGTAAGGTTTGCCCTGTTCAATGCATTCAAGAATTTCAGAAAGTTCGTCTCCCAGGAAGATTGAAATAATTGCAGGCGGTGCTTCGTTTGCGCCAAGACGATGATCGTTTCCCGCTGAAGCAACAGAAATACGCAGCAAGTCCTGATATTCATCAACAGCCTTTATGATTGCGCACAAGAACAACAGGAACTGTGCATTGCTTTCAGGAGTTGCGCCCGGGTCAAGCAGGTTTTTACCTGTGTTTGTAGAAATTGACCAGTTGTTGTGCTTTCCGCTTCCGTTTACGCCGGCAAATGGTTTTTCATGCAAAAGGCAGACCATTCCATGCTTTGAAGCAACTTTGCGCATAATTTCCATTGTAAGCTGGTTGTGGTCGCAGGCAATGTTTGTAGTAGAAAAAATCGGAGCAAGTTCATGCTGAGCCGGGGCTACTTCGTTATGTTCTGTTTTTGCAAGGATTCCAAGCTTCCAAAGTTCCCTGTTCAGGTCTTTCATAAATTCCTGAACGCGTGGTTTTATCATGCCAAAATAGTGGTCTTCAAGTTCCTGTCCTTTTGGTGCTTTTGCACCGAATAATGTGCGTCCGGTATAAATTAAATCTTCACGTTTATCATAAACGCTTTTATCAATCAAAAAATATTCCTGTTCCGGGCCGACTGTTGTTTTTACGCTTGTTACAGCTTCGTTACCTTCAAAAAGCTTAAGCACGCGGACAGCCTGTTTGCTTATTGCCTGCATTGAGCGCAAAAGCGGTGTCTTTTTATCCAGAGCTTCGCCTGTGTATGAACAGAAAGCTGTTGGAATACAAAGTGTACCGTCTTTTATAAATGCATACGAAGTCGGATCCCAGGCTGTATAACCGCGGGCTTCAAAAGTTGCTCGGATTCCACCGCTTGGAAAACTTGAAGCATCAGGTTCTCCCTGTACAAGTTCCTTGCCAGAAAATTCCATAATTACTTTTCCGTCATTCGTCGGACTTATAAAACTGTCGTGTTTTTCGGCCGTAATTCCGGTTAATGGCTGGAACCAGTGAGTAAAATGTGTTGCGCCTTTTTCAACAGCCCAGTCTTTCATAGCATTTGCAACAACTGTTGCTACAGAAGAATCAAGTTTTTCTCCGCCCTGAATCGTTTTCATAAGCTGTTTAAAAGTTTCTTTTGGCAGACGGGCCTTCATAACTGTTTCATTAAAAACATTTTCTCCAAAAATTTCTGTAACTTCGTCCATTTAAAAATCTCCTTTTTCCTAAGGGGGTTCCCTGCGCGGCTAGAAGCAAAGCTTCTGCCGCGCAGGTCGCTACGTCCGCACTTCGCTAACGCTCACCGTCCTCGCTTTGCTGCGGTCGGCCGCTTTGCGGGTGCTGCCATCGCTAACCCATAAAAAAAGGCGCTGAAATATTTCTCCGTTGTACACCAGAGAAAAATTACAGCGCCTTTGCTATAATGCTTTCAGGCAGACCTCATAGCCTGCTAAAAAACAAAAAAGGTCGCAAAGATACACTCTTTGCGACCTCATTGTCGTTTATAATTCAGTTATATTGTTTTACGGTAATTGTGTCAAGTAATTTTTTTTGTCTGTCCAGTTTTAAAATTTGCTGATTAATGTGCGCATTTCTTTGTCATATTCAATTTTCTACTGCCCTATTATAGCTATTTATACATTGACTTTATAGCTATTACATCATAGGATTATATATCCTTTCAATGTAATATTTTTACAGGAGGTTTTTATGAACACAGTTCCTATTTATGAGGCAAAAAATAAGCTGCCGCTTTTTATGCATCAGGCAGAAGAAAATGGTCCTGTTTTTATTTCCCGCAGGAATAAAACTGTCGGTGTTCTTCTTTCGTTCGAGGAATACAACAGGATTATGGCAAAAGGGCGAAAAGACACAATTCTTGACCGTGCCGCTGAATTCCGTAGAAAAACTGCCGGACTTTTTACAAATGAAGATATAGACAGAATTTTTGATGTTAGGGATCATACACCAGATTCATACGAAAGCCATGTTTTTGATGGAGTATTTGACGACTGATGACAGAATATAATGAAGAAGAACCGCATTATCTTTTAGATTCAAACATTGTCTCAGAAATAATAAAACCTGAACCAGATTTTAACGTAATCAAAAAAATTGCAGAACATAATTCTGATTGTGCAATTTGTTCACCGGTCTGGCAAGAATTACTTTTTGGATTGTATCGTATGCCTGAAGGGCATAATAAAAACTATCTTGAAAAGTTTATAAAAGAAGATTTACATGAAAATTTCAAGATAAAAAGCTTTACGGAAAAAGCAGCAGATATTCAGGCAACATTGCGCTCCAAATTGGAAAAAGTCGGTAAGCCGACTCAAAAAGAAGACAGCATGATAGCTTCTATCGCTTTAGCAAATCACATGGTTCTGGTTACGCGAAACACAAAACATTTTACCGCAATAAAAGAAGTAAGTGATTTACAGGTTGAAAACTGGTTTGAATGATTAATTTTACCGGGCTTCTGCACAAAGTGAAGTTTGTGCAGAAGCCCGGATTTTGTTAACTGTAAATTTTTAGTCCTGCAAAGCTTCGTAACCTTCTTCACCGGTACGAACTTTTACTACATTCTGTACATCGTATACGAAAATCTTTCCGTCGCCGATGTTGCCTGTATAAAGAACTTCCTTAGCAGCCGTAACAACAAGTTCAACAGGAACTTCACTTACTACGATATCAACCTTTATCTTAGGAAGCAAAGTCATTTCCATTTCTACACCACGGTATTTCTGAATCTGTTCATGTCCGTGCTGCTGTCCGCAACCAAGAACATTAGTTACCGTCATTCCTGTAACATTGATGTCGTTCATCGCAGACTTCAATTCGTCAAACTTGCTTGCGCGCGTAATAATCGTAACCATGTGGAATTTTGCATCCGGGCGGGTACTGGCTTTTGTAACAGGAATTGCCTTTTCAACAGGAACACTACCAGCAACTTCTCCGCCAGCAACACCTGAAGTCATAACCTGTGGAGCCATAATGAATCCTGCATAACTTGAATCAATTCCGTGTTCAAGTTTATCAAGACCGATAACTTCTTCTTCACGGCTGGCTCTAAGTCCATGGAACTTTTTAATCAAAGAGAATGTGATAAGCATACATAATGTTGTCCATGCAACAATTGTAAATTCTCCTAAAACCTGAACTCCAAGATGTGATACACCGCCGCCATAGAACAAACCGCTTTCTACGTTAAACAAACCGTCTGATACAGTTCCCCAGATACCGTTTGCAAGGTGAACACCAACAGCACCAACCGGATCATCAATATGAAGCTTTAAATCCAAGCCTTCAACTACGATTACAACTATAAACCCGGCAACTACACCAATTATTGTTGCGCCAAGAGCATCAACTGTTGCACAAGTCGGAGTAATTGCAACCAGACCAGCAAGTGAAGCGTTTAATGTCATAGAAACATCAGGCTTGCCGTTTTTGAACCATGTAAAGAACATTGTTGTAATTGCAGCAACAGCCGGTGCAATTGTTGTTGTTGTAAATACGGCAGCAAGACCGCCAACACCGCCCAGTTGTGTACAAGCAGCACCGTTAAATCCGTACCAGCCGAACCAAAGAATAAAAGTTCCAAGTGCACCAAGTGTTAAAGAGTGACCTGGAATAGC
>JAEEWW010000032.1 GCA_016287815.1 Treponema sp.
CTTCATGTTTTTTAGAAATAATTCTTCTCGTTCCCCGGAAGTTTACATCAAAAAACTTGCCGGCATGAACTGTAATATAGAAAGAAAACAGATTATGACTTCCGGTGACGTTACGATTGAATACCTGAAAACATACTTTCCTGGCAAAAAAGTTTATCTTTTGGGAACAGAAGCATTAATTACAAGTTTTAAAGAAAACGGAATAAATCTTATTAACGGAAATCCTTCTGATACGCCGGACATTGTTGTTGTCGGCTTTGACACAACCTTAACTTACGAAAAACTTTCACTTACCTGTACATATATCCGTAACGGTGCAATGTTTTTTTCAACTCACTGCGACATAAACTGTCCTACAGAAGACGGCTTCATTCCTGATGTAGGTTCATTTAATGCCTGCATAACACTTTCTACCGGCGGCAAAACTCCGCGTTATTTTGGAAAGCCAAATCCGGAAACTGTAGAAATGGTTGTAAAAGTAACCGGCGCAAAACCTGACGAGATTGCCTTTGTAGGCGACAGGCTTTATACGGATGTTGCAACAGGCGTTAAAAACGGTTCTAACGGACTTTTGGTTCTTTCCGGCGAAGCAACAATGGACGACGTTGAAAAATCAGAAGTTAAGCCGGACGGAATATTTAAGGATTTAGCCGAAATTGCTTCTTTGTTAGATTAATGCGCCCGCGGCATGAATAGGGCGCCTGTCGCCGCGCCTAATCTGTAGGTTTTTTGTAGAATCTTCCAAGAATTTCTTTAGAAGGTATAAAGTTTATAAAAGCCTGCGGATCTGCCTGTTTTACAAGGGGCAGAAGTTTTCTTAAATCCTGATTTCCTACAACCGTGTAAACCAAATCACGCTTTTCTCCGCTGTAACATCCTGTTCCGGAGAAAAGCGTTGCCGTATGATGAGTGTTGTCCCGGATTAAATTGTAAAGAATCTGAGCTTTATTTGTAATAATAAAAAGCGTCATCCGCTGAAATCTTGTATAAAGATGATTTAAAATCTGTGTGCTTGTAAATTGGAATATTATAGAATAAAGTGCGCTGTCCCAGCTTAAAAGAAAACCGGAAGTTGCAAGCATTACAACGTTCCCTGCAAAAATATAATTCCATGCAGTTTTATTGTATTTTTCAGAAACATAAATGGCTATGAAATCTGTTCCGCCGCTTGTAGCACCTGCCATAAGGCACAAACTTATTGCAAGAGCATTTAAAATTCCTCCAAAAACAGAGCAGAGAAGGACATCGTGTGTAACTTCGTAATTTGGAATTAAATCCGCAAGAAGTCCGCTTAAAAAAATCATTAATAAACTGTATAGGGTAAATTTTTTGCCTATGTATTTAAAACAGATTACTACGGCAATAAGGTTCAACGTGTAGTAAATAGGACTAAAAGGAATGTTTTTTCCGGCATATTTTGCAAAAAGCATCTGTGCCAGTCGCCCGAAGCCTGTAAATCCTCCGGGAATCATGCCGGCAGCCGGAACGAATGTGCTTAAATTAAAGCCCATTACAATTGCGCCGCAGCAAACTAAAAGAATGCGGCGAATTTCATAGAGAAGTCCTTCCTGTATTCTTCGTTTTTCAAGAATTGTATGAATATCAAAATTTCTATTCATTGATTTCAGATGCTCTAATTGGCTGCTATTATAAATTCGTCAGATAGTGATTCAAATCAGGCCTGAATTTCAATTAAACTTGCAACAGATTCTTTCTGTGCATAAACGCTGTGGGAATATGCATACGGATTTCTGAATGTGTTTAACTGCCTTCGTATCTGTCCTAAATGACTTCGCAATAGTTCTCTGTTCTTTGTGTTCTGCAAAAGAACTTTTTCCTGAAGACTGTTCAAATCTTTCTGCAAGCTGGAAATAGCTACATCGCCTTCTATAAATCCTGCACTTCTGTTTGTCTGCTTATAAAGTTCGTTCATCGGCACAATAACTTTCTGCAGACTGACAATGTTTTCCATTATTTTTTCTTCAAGTTCAGTATGTGCAAAAAGTTCATCTGTGTTTGCATTGTTTATAGAATTCTGCTGATGTTCAAGAACTTTAAGATATTCCCTGAATTTATTACGCTGCTGTTCAAGAAGATTTTTATAGCGTTTAAGAATTAAAACTCTTTCGTCAATTTCCTGTTGTGTCAGTTCGGCCATAAGCTTAGCCCCTTATATTTAAAGTGCTTTGTGCCGCAGGAACTGTTTCGTTAGCTGTATTATTTGCGGCAACTCTCCATGATTCAAGAAGCTGGCTCATTGAATCTTTTACAAATTCTATTTTTGATTTGTCATGGCTGATGTTTGCGTCAAGAAGTTCATTATTGAAAAAAACATAGAGAGACATTAATGTCTGGGCAATCTGTCCGCCTTTTGACATATCCAGTGAAACCTGTAATTCTGTTATGATTTCGTGCGCTTTGTTCAGATTAGCTGAAAATTTTTCGATTTTTGGAGCTTCTATTTTATCTTCAGCATTAAAAGCCTGAAGGGCAAGCGTAAGCTGTTTAATGGCTCCTTCATAAAGTAAAACTACAAGTTTTCCCTGACTTGCGGTTTTAATGTTAGTGTTCTGATATGCGCTGTATGCCTGTGAATATCCCATATGTTCCTCCCACATAAATGTAAAATCTTCAGTTTATAAAGATTCCTTTCACATTATCGGATATAGAAAAAAAAACTTAATTAAAAAGTGATTTTTTTTGTCGACTAATTGCTTTAAATTGCGTATATTTTCAGTATGAGAAATTTTATGAGTGAGCAGAATAATCAGGATAATCCTAAAAGAGACAAAAAAGATGAAAATGAAGATTTATATAATTTCTTCAAGCTTTCTACAGATCCTTCTGACAATGATAAAAATAAAAAGAACGGAAAACGCCCGGGAATTCCTTTCTGGCTTATACTGTTAATTGTTTTTGGTGCAGTTGCAGCCTTTAATATGTTTGTTACTGCAAGACCTGAAAATCTGGTAAGTTTTTCAACATTCCGCCAGTTAATAGAAGATGGTAAAATTGTTTCCGTAGAAATAGGGGAAACGTATTTTACAGGTTACGGTCCTTCTTCTTCCTATGCGGATACTTCATCTTCCAATGCTGCAGGAAATCTTCTTCGTTTTACCAAACAGGATACTCCTTCACGCCCTACATATAAAACAACCGGCGTTCTGATGAGCAGTTTTATAGAGTTATTGGATGCTAAAGGAATTGATTATAGATTTCAGACGAAACAGAATAATTATCTTATGCAGCTTTTCCTTAACCTTATAGTTCCGTTCGGATTTATTTTCCTTATGTACTTTTTTGTTTTCCGCAAAATGGGCGGAAGCATGGGCGGTGGAATCGGAAGCATTTTTAATGCCGGTCAGTCTCGTGCAAAAGCTGTTGAAGAAGGAAAAGTTAAAACACGTTTTTCTGATGTTGCAGGTGTAGATGAAGCAAAAGAAGAACTTGTTGAAGTTGTAGATTTTCTTAAAGAACCTAAAAAATATACTGATATCGGCGGAAAGATTCCGAAAGGAGTTCTCCTTGTAGGACCGCCGGGAACAGGTAAAACATTGCTTGCCCGCGCTGTTGCAGGTGAAGCCGGTGTTCCTTTCTATAGAATAAGCGGTTCAGACTTTGTTGAAATGTTTGTCGGCGTTGGTGCGAGCCGCGTACGCGATTTGTTCAGACAGGCACGCGAAAAAGCTCCGTGTATCATATTTATAGATGAATTGGATGCAATCGGAAAAAGCCGTGTAAATAATCTTGGCGGTAACGATGAGCGCGAACAGACCTTGAATCAGCTGCTTGTAGAAATGGACGGTTTTGATAACGAAAAAGGTCTTATCGTTCTTGCCGCTACAAACCGTGCAGATATTCTTGACCCTGCATTGCTGCGTCCCGGCCGTTTTGACCGTCAGGTTCCTGTTGAACGTCCGGATGTAAAAGGCCGCGAAGAAATTCTTCGCATTCATGCAAAGAATGTAAAACTTGATAATGATGTTAATTTTGATTCACTTGCGCACGGTACAACAGGATTCGCAGGTGCAGACCTTGCAAACGTTGTAAACGAAGCGGCTCTTCTTGCAGTCCGCAACGGCAGAACAAAAGTTGCAATGGAAGACTTTAACGACGCAATCGACAAAGTAAGCATCGGTCTTAAAAAGAAGACACGCCGCGAAAACGAAAAAGAGCGCAAGATTGTTGCGTTCCATGAATCTGGTCACGCTCTCGTCGGAGCGTTTACTCCTGATTATCCGCCGGTAAACAAAATTACTGTTGTACCGCGCTCTCATGGAGTCGGCGGATTTACACAGTACCGCGAGCAGGAAGAAAAGAATCTTCAGACAAAGACAGATTTAATCAATGAAGTTGACGTTATGCTTGGCGGTCGTGCTGCAGAACAGATTATATTCGGTGAAATTTCTACCGGAGCTTCAAACGACATAAGCCGTGGTACGGACATTCTAAAAAGCATGATTACCGATTACGGTATGTCTGAAAAGTTTAAGAACATGACTCTTGGAAAAGGTGTTCGCGGTCATGCCGGTGGAGAGCCTGAACTTATAAGGGAATTCAGTGAAGAAACCCAGCGTTATATTGATGAAGAAATTGCAAAAATCATGAATGAACGCTATGAACATGTACTTAAGCTTTTAGGTGAACATAAAGATCTTTTGGAATATGTTGCGGGCCGTCTTATGGAAAAAGAAACCATTGACGGCAAGGAATTTGAAGAAATTGTAAAAGCTTCAAAGCACTGCGATGAATTGATCGAAAACTCGGCACCGGCTGAAGATAAAGGTTCTGCTGTTTCTGCAGAAAAATAAATATTTTTTAGCTTGACTAAAGTTTCTAAATTATAGATAATAAAACTATGAAATATACAGCATTACTACTACTAGCAAAGATTCTCATTACTTGCCTTAGTTGATGGTGCTGTGTAAGTTATATTTATTGGATTTTACAGACCCATTGCTTAGGCAATGGGTCTTTTTTTTGCCCGCAGAAATTGTAGTTGCGCGCGAATAAAGAATAAAAAGGAGAGATTATGAAAACACAGAAGTACAAGCCGTTTGAACCAGTTCCTGCATTTAAAAGAACCTGGCCTGAAAAAACAATTACAAAGGCACCTGTATGGTGTTCTGTTGATTTGCGCGACGGTAATCAGGCTTTGATTAACCCGATGGGCGTAGAGCAGAAACTTGATTTTTTTGATTTGCTTGTAAAAATCGGTTTTAAGGAAATTGAAGTTGGTTTTCCTTCTGCTTCGGATACAGAATTTACTTTTATGCGCCGTCTTGTAGAAGAAAATCATGTTCCGGATGATGTTACCCTGCAGGTTTTGTGTCAGGCACGCGAGCCTTTAATCAAAAAGACGTTTGAATCTTTAAAAGGCTGCAAAAAGGCTATTTTCCATCTTTATAATTCGACTTCTCCGGCACAGAGAAAATACACATTTAATAAGTCAAAAGATGAAATTAAACAGATTGCTATTGAAGGAATCCGCTGTGTAAAAAAATGCCTTCCGATGAGCGAAGGAACAGATATCCGTCTTGAATATTCTCCTGAAAGTTTTTCTACAACAGAAATAGATTATGCTGTTGAAGTTTGCGAAGCCGTTATAAAAGAGTGGGGCGACTGCGCAGATGAAAATCATAAAATCATTCTGAATCTGCCTACAACGGTAGAATGTTCTTTACCTAATCAGTTTGCAGACCAGATTGAATATTTCTGCCAGCATATTTCTAACCGCGAAAACTTAGTTATTTCTTTGCATAACCATAATGACCGCGGTGAAGGTGTTGCGCAGTGTGAACTTGGACTTCTGGCTGGTGCTGACCGCGTGGAAGGCTGTCTGTTTGGAAACGGCGAGCGCACAGGAAACCTTGACATTGTAAATGTTGGCTTAAACATGTTCACTCAGGGCGTAGATCCTGAGCTTGATTTGTCTGACATTCCGTTCTTGGTAAGTGAATATACAAAATATACTGGCATGGAAATCCCTCCGCGCCAGCCTTATGCAGGTGAGCTTGTATTTACGGCATTCAGCGGCTCTCATCAGGATGCTATCCGTAAAGGTATGGCTGCAAGAGTTAAAATGCCTGAAGATGCTGTTTGGGATGTTCCGTATCTTACGATTGACCCGCATGATATTGGCCGCCAGTATGAAGGCATTATCAGAATTAACAGCCAGTCAGGAAAAGGAGGCGCTGCATACATTCTTGAACATGAATATGGAATTTCTGCTCCTAAGGCTATGCATCCTGCTCTTGGCGAAGTTGTTAAAAATGCAGCTGACAAGGCTCAGAGAGAATTACAGTCTGCTGAAGTTTATGACTGCTTCTGCAATCAGTGGCTTAACAAAAAAGAACCTCTTGCGATTGTTGACCTTGCAGAAACCCATATTGATTCCGGTTCTTCTGCAGAAGAAACCGTTGCATGCCGCGGCGTAATTTCCTGGAACGGTAAAGAAATTTCAATCGGTGGAAAAGGAAACGGTCCTTTGGACGCATTTGTTTCTGCTTTGCAGGAAACTCCTGTTCCTCGCTTTAACATCACGGCTTTCTACGAACACAGCGTTGGAAGCGGAAGTGACACAAGTGCTTATTCTTACGTTCAGATTACGCTCGAAGACGGAAGACAGGTTTGGGGCGTTGGCAAGAGCAGCAACGTTGGCCGAGCCGGTATTAAAGCAGTTGTAAGTGCGCTGAATCAGTAGGATTTTCCGGCAGGATAAAAAAAAGACAGCCCTGTAAAACTTACAGGGCTGTTTCATAATTAAGGAGGATAAGAAGACGATACTGGAGTTTGTTCAGCTTTTGAAAGCATGGCAAATCTTGTTGCGTTGCATCTGATAAATAAACCGCTTTGCTGATATTAAGTTACAAAAAAGGTACGGGAAAATTAAAAAAAAATTATAAAAAATTTGCAAAAATCTTAATTCGGCTAGTTGACATAAAAAAGCATTTTCTATATATTATCAAACATCACGCGGGTGTAGCGAAGCTGGTTATCGCGCTGGCCTGTCACGCCGGAGATCACGGGTTCGAGCCCCGTCACTCGCGCTAAAGCCCATTCAATGCGAATGGGTTTTTTTATCGGGCAATAGCGCAGCTGGTAGCGCGCTACGTTCGGGACGTAGAGGTCCCCGGTTCAAATCCGGGTTGCCCGACTTGATAGAGAGTTCTCACATATGTGGGAACTTTTTTTTGCCCTAAATTGAAAGAAAGCAAATGCCGGATTTGAAACGGAGTGAGCGCGCCGGATGGCGAAAAGGCTACATGGATGTAGCCGGCAGCGAACGTAGGCGGGCTGGAATGAAGCAACATGATGTTGCTGAATGGAAGCCAAATCCGGGTTGCCCGACGATTAAAGAGTTCTCACATATGTGGGAACTTTTTTTTTGCCCTGAATTGAAAGAAAGCAAATGCCGGATTTGAAACGGAGTGAGCGCGCAACGGGGGCTCTAGACTTCTAATTAAAAATAAACAGCTTTTGTACTGCAAAACTTACAAAGAATAGCAGCGTATCTACAATCATTTTTAACACGACAGTAGGAATCTTTATAAAAGCGAAAGTTGCAACTAAGGCCGCGCTTGCAGAAAGTTTTGCAACAAACAGAATTGTAAATAATGAAATTTCACGGCCTGCCTGAACTTTAGATTTTGTCTTACTTTCAAAGCACCATATTTTGTTGATTATAAAATTGATTATTGTTGAAATGATTCTTGCAATTATAGTTGCAATTACTATTGCGCTGGTCTGACCCCGTCGTATTGCAAACATTACAAGTGCAAAAACAAGAAAATCTGCGCAGGCAGATATTATTGAAGAAATTGTGAACTTTGCAAATTGAGGCAGCTTTTTCATACTTTAAATTATACAGAAAAGTTTTTCGTATGTCGCCTGAAATGTTGCCTTGTATGTCGGGTTAAAATAAGGGGGATTGACCCCGTACGAAATAATGCATAATATTGCTAAAAATGATTGCATAATTGAATAAAATTGCAACCTGGAGGTGTGTTTTGACTACTGACAGCAAAAAAATTGAAATCTTAGATTCATCTTTACGCGATGGTGCTCAGGGCGAAGGAATCAGCTTTTCTGTTCAGGATAAAATTCACATCGTACAGGCACTTGATGAACTTGGCGTAACTTATATAGAAGCCGGAAATCCGGGTTCAAATCCAAAAGACATGGAATTTTTCCAGACTGCAAAAAAACTGGATTTAAAACATGCAAAACTCTGTGCATTCGGTTCAACCCGTCGCCGCGAATTAAAATGTGCTGAAGATCCTAATATCCAGAGTCTTTTATCCGCCGAAACGGAAACAGTTGTAATTTTCGGAAAATCCTGGGATTTTCAGGTTACAGAAATATTAAAGGCATCGCTTGATGAAAATCTTTTAATGATTAAAGAAACCGTAGAATTCTTAAAGCAAAACGGACGCAATGTAATTTACGATGCCGAACACTTTTTTACAGGCTACCATGAAAATAAAGAATATGCGCTGAAAACTTTACAGGCGGCACTGGATGGCGGCGCTTCCGTATTAAACCTTTGCGAAACTAAAGGCGGCTGCATGATAGACGAATGCCGCGAAATTTGCCAAGACGTTACGGCAAAGTTTGGCGATAAGGCAATAATCGGAATCCACACCCATGATGACTGCGGTCTTGCAGTTGCAAATTCGCTTGTAGCAGTTCAGGCTGGAGCTCGTCATGTTCAGGGAACTATTTTAGGCTTTGGCGAACGCACTGGCAATGCAAATCTTGCCGTAATAATTGCTGATTTGCAGCTAAAAATGGGCTATAGCTGTATTCCGGAAGAAAATCTTTCAAAACTTACGCCTACGGCAAAAAAAATTGCTTCAATTGCAAATATCGTTTTAAATCCTGGAATGCCGTACGTTGGTTCAAATTCTTTTGCGCATAAAGCCGGAATGCACATTGATGCGGTTCTGAAAAATCCTGTTGCCTACGAACATGTAAGCCCGGAATCCGTTGGAAACATGCGTGTATTTTTAATGAGTGAAGTTGCAGGACGCAGCATGATTATAGAAAAAATCCGGCATTTTGATCCTTCAATTACAAAATCTTCGCCGGTTGTAGGAGATATAATCAAAAAAGTTAAAGAGCTTGAACACGAAGGTTACCAGTTTGAAGGTGCAGACGGAAGTTTTGAGCTTCTGGTTCGTAAAATAATCGGCAAATATCAGCCTTTCTTCAAACTGCATTATTATCAGACAAATGGTGTAAATCCCCGGCCGGAAGACGGTGTTTGTGCCTGTGCCCAGATTAAAGTTGAAGTTGACGGACAGATAGAAGTTACTGCCGGAGACGGCGACGGTCCTGTAAACGCGCTTGATATTGCGCTTCGCAAAGCCTTGTGCCGTTTTTATCCTGCGGTAGAAAAAATCCGCCTTATCGATTACAAAGTTCGTGTTTTGGACGGAAAATCTGCCACAGCTTCGCGCGTCCGTGTATTAATAGAAAGTTCTGACGGAATCAACACATGGACAACAGTTGGCGTTTCTTGCGACGTTATGGAAGCTTCATGGATTGCGCTTGTTGATTCCTTTGAATATAAGCTGATTAAGGACGTTGAAAACCGCTACAGAAAATTGATTTAGACGGCATATCGGGCATTTTAGAGAATCAGGTTTGCCGGAAAGTAATATTTGTGAGGAAAAATGTACGATTTTGACAAAATAATCGATAGAAAAAACACAGGAAGTGAAAAACACGATTTTGCAAAGGAATATGGAGTCCCTGAAAATGCACTGCCTCTTTGGGTTGCTGATATGGATTTTACAGTTCCAAAAGAAGTTACAGATGCCCTTGTGAAGCGCATGGAACACGGCATTTTCGGCTATACCGATGTAAAACCTGACGGAAAGTATTTTGAAGCCTTAAGCACCTGGATGAAAGAGCGGCATAACTGGCAGGTAAAACCTGAATGGCTAGTAAAAACTCCGGGTGTTGTTTTTGCAATAGCAATGGCAATTCAGGCATTTACAAAACCGGGTGATGCAATTCTGATTCAGGAGCCTGTTTATCATCCCTTTGCAAGAACCGTACGTTTAAATGGCCGTAAACTTGTTGAAAATTCGCTTGTCAACAACAGTGGTCATTACGAAATTGATTTTGACACTTTTGAAAAACAGATAAAAGAAAATAATGTAAAGCTCTTCGTTTTCTGCAGTCCGCATAATCCTGTAGGCCGTGTATGGAAAAAAGAGGAGCTTCAGAAAGTTGCAGAAATCTGTTTAAAGCACAATGTTTTTGTTGTTAGCGATGAAATTCATAACGACTTTATTTATCCGGGTAACACGCATACTGTTTTTTCAACCCTTGGTGAAGAAATTGCAGAGAACTGTATGGTCTGCACAGCCCCAAGTAAAACTTTTAATGTTCCGGGATTTCAGTGTTCAAATATTTTTATTACAGATCAGAAGCGCAGGCAATTGCTTGAAGAGCGTATAACAGCCTGTGCCCTTGGCGAAATAAATATTGCAGGACTTACCGCATGTGAAGCAGCTTATCGTTACGGTGGTGCATGGCTTGATGAACTTTTAAAATATCTGCATGCAAATGTTGATTTTGTCAGGGATTATCTTAAAAAAAATATTCCTGAAATAAAAATGATTTATCCTGAAGGCACTTATCTTCTCTGGCTTGATTTCCGTTCGCTTAATCTTCCGCAGAATGAACTTGTAAAAAGGCTTTTAAATGATTGCGGCCTCTGGTTCAATGATGGTTCAATTTTTGGTTCAGGCGGAACAGGCTTTATGCGTGTAAATATCGCAAGCCCGAAAAGCGTTATTGAAGAAGCGATGAGAAGACTGAGTCGCATTGCAAATTAATTTTTTTCATAGCTGATTACATTTGATTTCTCCCGTTGACTTAAATTACTATCTTTAGTATAACTACAGTAAAAGCAGTATTGTTTAAGTTTTTGTACAGGGATAGTTCTATGCGGATTATTTCTGTGCGAATTCAACAGGAGTATAGATATATGAATAAGACTATTGCATTGATTCCGGGTGACGGAATTGGTCCTGATGTAGTTGCTGAAGCTGTGAATGTATTAAATGCAGTTGCAAAAAAATACGGACACAGTTTTTCTTATAAAGAAGTTACAGCCGGTGGCTGTTCCATCGACAAATTCGGAAAGCCTTTAACAGATGAACAGCTTGCACTTGTTAAATCATGTGATGCAGCTCTTTTGGGTGCAGTTGGCGGACCAAAATGGGATAATCTTCCTTCTGAACTCCGTCCTGAAAAAGCATTGCTCGGTCTTCGCGGCGGATTAAAGGTTTATGCAAATCTTCGTCCTGCTGTAATGTTCAAACAGCTTTCTGCTGCATGTCCTTTGAAAAATGAAGTTGTAGGCGATGGACTTGATATTCTTATCGTCCGTGAACTTACAGGCGGTATCTACTTTGGTGACCGCGGAACTTCTGAAGACGGAAAAACAGCCTGGGACACAGAAAAATACACATGGCCAGAGGTTGAACGCATTGTCCGCTTAGGATTTGAATCTGCTCAGAAAAGACAGAAACGCCTTTGCGTTGTAGACAAGGCAAATATCCTTAACTCAAGTCAGTTGTGGCGTCGTGTAACAGAAAGCGTAAAAGGCGATTATCCTGATGTAACTCTTTCTTACCTTTATATTGACAATGCTTCAATGCAGCTTGTACGCAATCCAAAGCAGTTTGACGTAATTGCAACAAGCAACATGTTTGGCGATATACTTTCCGATGAAGCAAGCCAGATTACAGGTTCAATCGGAATGCTTGCTTCTGCTTCTTTGGGCGACGGAACAGGTCCAGGACTTTATGAACCGATTCACGGTTCTGCTCCGGATATTGCCGGAAAAGACCTTGCAAATCCATTGGCAACCATTCTTTCTGCAGCAATGCTTTTGCGTTTTGACTTTAAGCTTGAAGAAGAAGCAAAGGCAATTGAAAAGGCCGTTGATAAAGTACTTGAAGCAGGCTGGCGTACAGGTGACATTGCAGGTGATGTAGAAGCTGTAAAGGCTTCAGGAAAACTTGTAGGCACAAAGAAAATGGGACAGCTTGTAGTTGAAGCTCTTTAAGTCAGCTTTTTAAGTGAGTTTTTTTTGGGGAAGGTGCGGTTTATCCGCACCTTTTTTTGTCAGAATAGCTGAATGCAATGCTTAAAGTATACAACATCTTGTTAAAAACTTGTGTTGTATACATTGACATGGTTTCTATTTGGTCATAAAATACAATGTATGAGCGATACAAAAAGAGTAATAACATTTGGCGAAGTTCTTTTGCGGTTCAATCCTACAGGATATGAACGTCTTTTACAGGCTTCTGACTGGAAGGCTTCTTATAGCGGTGCTGAAGCAAACGTTGCAGTTTCTCTGGCAAATTTCGGTCTTGATGTATTCTTGGTAACAAAAGTTCCGTCACATGATATAGGACAGTGTGCGGTAAACTGGCTGCGCCATTACGGCGTACACATGTCTAAGATTGCTCGTGGCGGCGAAAGACTTGGTGTTTATTATATAGAAAAAGGCGCAAGTCAGAGACCTTCAAAGGTTATCTATGACCGCAAAGATTCTGCTTTTTCTCTTTCTGATCCAAAAGATTATGATTGGGAAGATGTTTTTGACAAAGCAGGCTGGTTCCATTTTACAGGAATTACTCCGGCAGTAGGCGGAAATCTTCCGGCTATCTGTCTTGAAGCATGCCGTGTTGCAAAAGAGCATGGTGTTACAATTTCCTGCGATTTGAATTTCCGCCGTAAGCTTTGGGATCCAGAAAAAGCAAGAATGACAATGCTTTCGCTTATGCCTTACGTTGACGTGTTTATTTCAAATATGTCTGATGTTTGCGAACTTTTTGGAATTGAACCTGAAAACTGTGATATTGAAACAGCCATTTTAAATAAAGAAGGACCATTAAGTGTTTCCCGTCAGCTTGCAGAAAAATTCGGTTTTAAAAAAGTAGCCTTAACCTTGCGTAAAAGTATTTCTGCGGATGTTAACGACTGGGGCGGAATGATTTACGATGCAGAAACAAAACAGGGCACATTCTCTCCGCGCTATTCGATTCAGATGATTGACCGTGTAGGCGGCGGCGATGCATTTGGGGCTGGCATTATCTATTCGCTTATTACAGGAATGTCTGCTCAGGAAGGAATTGATTTTGCCGTTGCTTCTTCTTGCTTAAAGCATACGATTGAAAATGATTTTAATCTTGCAACTGTTGAAGAAGTAAAATCACTTTCAGCAGGTAATGCTTCTGGCCGCGTACAGAGATAATTTTTGCAATTTTGATACGACAGTGTCATAAACCTACTATAAATTCATTTTTATTTTTGCTATAATACAAGGAACTTGTTTAAAGTCGCGCTTTGTATATTAGTTTAAATTCGATTCAGCGGACTTTTGAGGATATAAAATGGCTATTGATAAATATGAAATTGTAATCGGTTGCGAAATTCATACTCAGCTTTTAACAAAAACAAAGGCATTCTGTGCCTGTGAAAACCGTTACGGCGGAATGCCTGATACACGCGTTTGTCCAGTATGTTTAGGACTTCCAGGAGCAATGCCGCGCGTAAGCAAAGGTTATGTTGAACTTGGTGCTGTCGCAGGTCAGGCATTAAATTGCAATATTGCCCGTTTTACAAAATTTGACCGCAAGCATTATTTTTATCCTGACCTTGCAAAAGGTTATCAGATTACTCAGTATGACCTTCCTTTGTGTACGGACGGTTATGTTGATTTGCCTTTAATGCATTTCCCGAAAGATGAACAGCCTGGCGGCGAAAAATTCAGACCGGTAAATTTTAAAGGCGATAATTGTATCATTGACGGAAAATATCGCCGTGTTCGTGTTGAGCGCATTCACCTTGAAGAGGACGTAGGTAAGTCTTTGCACCTTCAGGGCTCACATTCTTATATTGACTATAACCGCTGCGGAACTCCGCTTATTGAAATCGTAACAAAACCGGATATTTCAAGTCCTGAAGAAGCAGCCTTGTTCATGCAGACTGTTCAGGAAATCCTTCGTTATGTGAAAGTTACAAAAGGTAACCTTGAAGAAGGTAACATGCGCTGCGACGCAAACATTAACCTTAATGTCTGGGAAGACGGAAAACTTTATCACACACCGATTTCAGAAATCAAAAACCTTAACTCTTTCCGTGCAATCCGCGAAGCATGTACTTATGAAGCACAGCGTCAGCTGAAGGAATTTGAAACTGACCGCCAGGAATTTAATCCCGGCTATAAAAATACAATGAACTGGGACGAAGAAAAAGGCGTAACTTCTGTTATGCGTACTAAAAATTCGTTCGTAGATTACCGTTTTGTTGTAGAACCGGATATCAAGCCGTTCAGTGTAAGCGAAGAATTAATTGAAAATGCACGCAAGGCTGTAGGCGAACTTCCGGAAGCTAAGCGTAACCGCTTCAAGGCTGAATTCGGTTTAAGTGATTTTGATGTAGAAACTTTAACTTCAACCCGCGACCTTTCTTTATGGTTTGAAGAAGCAGCAAAAAAAGCAAAGAGTCCTAAACGTGCGGCAAACCTTATTCTTTCTGAATTGCTTGCTGTATTAAACGAAAAAAATCAGACTATAGCAGACGTAAATATTACACCTGCTCATATTTCAGAACTTGCTGATGCCCTTGAAGAAAATAAAATTACAAGTAAGCAGGGCAAAGCTGTATTTGCAAAAATGCTTGAAACCGGCAAGCTTCCTTCTATAATAATTAAAGAAGAAGGAATGGAACAGGTCAGCGATACTGGAGCAATTGAAAAAATTGTTGATCAGGTTCTTGCAGCAAATCCAAAAGCGGTTGCAGATTTTAAAGGTGGAAAATCAAATGCTGTCGGCTGGCTTATGGGACAGGTTATGAAAGAATCTCATGGTAAGGCAAATCCTAAGCAGGCAACTGAATTACTGAATAAAAAACTTTCTGCAATGTAAGGAAGTGTAGAGACGGGTAGCATGCGGTGAAGTAATACACAGTACCGCATGCGTCGTCATAAGATAAGCATTCTGTAAATTTTATTTTACCGATGCGACAGCCTGTTCAAGCTGCTTGTCAGAAATAGGCCATGGATAAGATTTTAAGACAGCTTCATAGAATGCTACTGTCCTAAGTCCATGAGTTCTTATAGAAAAATTCTTTGATATTTCAAAACTTTCTTCGCCGAACTGTTTGCGCATATTTTTATCATCAACAAGGCGAAGAATGTAATCATCCATTTCTTCATCTGTATCTGCCATAAAACCGTTTTTGCCATGGAAAACTGTATCAAAAAAGCTTTCGTCTTTACGGCATACAATCGGAAGATGAGATAGCATTGCTTCAAGCGCAGTCATAGAATGCATTTCAGAAAGCGATGCAGTTACAAAAATATCACCGATGCTGTAATACAGAGCCAGTTCCTTCCAGTCTATAAAGCCGGTAAAAATGATTTTATCCTTCAAATTACGTCTTGCAGTTGCTTTTTCCAAATCGTAGCTTGCACCACCGGCACCGACAAAAATCATCTTTACATTCTGGCGTTTCTGTAAAACCCGAGAAATAACTTCAAACAATTCGATTACACGTTTTTCTTCTACAACACGACCTGTAAAAAGCATCGTTACATCGTTTTCGCCAATTCCGAGTTTTTGACGTAACTGGATTTTATCTTCTTCAGTAAACTTATGCGATAAAAAAGCTTCTGTATCTACCGCATTTGGAATAACTGCAGAAGGAATATTCGGCAGCATAAATGAAGATTTAAAATACATTCTGGCTTTATCTGAAACATTGATAAACGCATAGAATTTTTTATAAAGGCGCTGGACAATTTTGCGGATAACGCGAACAGGAACAAGCTTACCGACATTAAAGAAATAATATTTGTAAAAATCTTCCCACATTGTATGCGTTGTTGCAATAACCGGTATATGAAGAATTCTTCCAGCCTGTTTTGCTGCGTGCGCAATATAAAACTCTGTATGTGAATGGATAATCTGAACTTTATGTTTTTTTAAAAATTCTACTACTACTTTTTTGTGCGGGAACCCGATGTATTGATTATCACCGACTGGTGCTGGTATTGAATAAACTCTAAGTACATCCGGATCTTCAGGTACAGGTTCTTCTTTTTCATTTGCAGAAACTGTAACTATAACAACATGATGTCCTAATTCTGTAAGAATCTTTTTTAGCTGCACAACGACAGTAACAATCCCACTTTTCGTAGGAAGATACGAATCAGAAAATAAAGCAATATTCATAGATTTTAAACTATAGCTTATTTTCCTCTAAATCGCAAGACTTCACAAAAAAGGTGTAGTTAAGGTATGCACTTTGGAGCTCTCTTTGTAGACATACTTTTTTATTAAAAAAAGTTAATTAAGACTAATTATAGTTACTGTCTATTGACATAATGGATTTGTTTTGTTATAAAGTCAAAATTAAAAGTTAGCTTAAACTAATTTATATCAACTGTTGCTAATATAAAAAATGAGGGTTTATGAAAAAAATTGCAATTTATGGAAAGGGCGGAATAGGAAAGTCAACTACAACATCAAATCTTTCTGCTGCGCTCAGTAAACTTGGCTATAAGGTAATGCAAATTGGCTGTGACCCAAAATCGGATTCAGTAAAAAATCTTATGGGCGGAAAACGAATACCGACTGTTTTGGATAGATTACGGGAAAGTGAAAAAGTAAAGCTAAAATTGGAAGATATTGTTTTTGAAGGCTTTAACGGTGTTTTGTGTGTTGAAGCAGGTGGTCCGACTCCTGGTATCGGCTGTGCCGGGCGCGGAATTATCACCGCATTTGATAAGCTTGAAGAACTTGGTGCGTATGAAACATATAAGCCGGACATCGTTTTATATGATGTACTGGGAGATGTAGTCTGCGGCGGTTTTGCAATGCCGATTCGTAACGGCTATGCTGATGAAGTTTACATTGTCACATCCGGGGAAATGATGGCTTTGTATGCCGCTTCAAATATAGTTCACGCAATAAATAATTTTGGAAAACGCGGTTATGCGCAGTATGCAGGGGTAATTTTAAATGCCCGTAATGTTGCAGATGAAGTTGCAGTTGTTGAAAAAGCGCTTAAAGAAATAGGCGGCTCAATTATTCAGGTTGTACCGCGCAGTGGAACAATCCAGCAGGCAGAAAATCAGGGGAAAACGGTAGTTGAAGCATTTCCTGAATCAGACATGGCAGCGGTTTATATGGAACTTGCCCGCAAGATAACGGAAAACGCTGCACAAGGAGTTGCCTGATGCAGTGCTGTAATGCAAATTTTGATAAATGTCTGCATTATGTTTCACCAGGCCATGGCGGCTGGGGCGTAATCAGAGTTGCGTGTTTAGTGCCGGAAAGCAGGCTTCTTTTTGTTTCGCCTTTTGCATGCGGCAGGCATGGTGCTTTAGGCGGCGCATTAGCGGGCGTAAAAGATAGAATTTCATACGTTTTTATAGATGAAAGTGACATTGTTTCAGGCGGCTATGAAGATCTGATTCTTAATTCAATGGAAGAACTGTTTAACTGCCTTGAAAAGCGGCCGAAGGTTATGTTTTATTTTACCTCTTGTTTGGATGACCTTTTGGGAACGGACCATGTTTCAATCTGTAAAAAACTTTCTGAAAAATATCCGGATGTTCAGTTCAGAGACTGTCACATGAATCCGTTCCAGATGGATTCATCTATTCCTCCTGCAATCGGTTTACAGCTTAATATTTACAGTCTTTTACCTGAAGGCCGTACGAAAAATCCCCGTCAGATAAACCTTCTTGGCAACAACGAAAAGTTTGGTGAAAACTGCGAACTTTTCCGCTACGCGCAAAAATCCGGGTTCACTATAAAGCATATAAGTGATTTTTCAACTTTTGAAGGTTTTCAGTCGATGGCGGAATCCGGCTTGAATATTGTAATAACTCCACCTGCTAAAAAGGCGGCGGCTAAACTTGAAGAAAGGCTTGGTACACCTTTTTTAACAAGATTTGTAACTTACGATATTGATGAAATAAGTGATTTTTATGTTCAGCTTTTTAAAACCCTTGGTCTTGAAATGGTTGATATGAATGCAGACGTAAAAAGAGCACGAGAGGCATTCTATGAAGCTAAAAAAATAATCGGAAATTATCCGATTGTAATCGATTATCAGGCAATAAAAGCTCCGTTCAGTCTTGCTCGTGTGCTTTTGCAGAATGGATTTAATGTTCAGATGGTTTGCGCAGATCAGGTTTTTGAGTTTGACCGGGCGAATTACGAATGGCTTTGTGAAAATTATCCGAATCTGGAAGTTATAAATTCACTTCATCCGGATATGGTTAAGTTTGAGCATCGCTGTAAAGAATGTCTTTGCATTGGTTTTGATGCCGGCTATTTAACAGGCAGTATTCATGTAGTTGATTTTCTGGATGATGCCGGAAACTTTGGCTTTGACGGAATCGTTCGTCTTTGCAGCAAAATGATTGAAGCCTTCAATACAAAAGCGGATGTAAACCAGATGATAAACGATGCGGGGTTAATTATATGAGCAAACTTTGTATTACGCTGCCACCTTTGGCACCAGATTATTCAGGAGTTGCATCAGCTCTTTTTGATATGGGAGGAATGGTTGTAATTCATGATGCATCAGGTTGTACCGGAAATTATCTTGGCTATGACGAACCGCGCTGGATGGGCTCTTCTTCAAATGTTTTTTGTTCAGGGCTTCGCCACATGGATGCAGTTCTTGGCCGCGATGAAAAATATATAAAGATAATTGTTGAAGCAATTAATTCTTTACACCCGAAGTTTTTTGCATTTTTAGGAAGCCCGGTTCCTATGGTAATCGGTACTGATTATAAGGGAATTGCCGAAGAAGTTGAAAATATTACGGGAGTTCCATCGTTTGGCTTTGACACAAAAGGGCTTGATTATTACGACAATGGCGCAGCTATGGCGATGATAGAAGCTCTTAAAAAGTTTGTTCCGGGAAATGGTGGGGATACGGAAGCCGGAACATCCGCCGGATACGAAAAAAACGGCATAAATATTCTGGGCGTTATTCCGCTTGATTTTGGTAACAAAGGTAATGACCGTTCCTTACGGAAAGCCTTTGAAAATGAAGGTATAAATGTAAATGCAGTTTTTTCAATGGGACTTAGTATTGAAGAACTTAAGAAATCTGTTGAATCGAAGCTTAACGTTGTCGTTTCTCAAGCAGGTATAAAAGTTGCCGAGTTTATGAAGAGAAAATACGGAATGCCTTTTGTAATTGCCCTTCCTTTGGGACAAAACAACAATCAGATTTTGAAAATAAAAGAAATCTTAAAAACAGAAGAATGTTCATCTGACGGCTTAATTGAAGAAAATCTTTTGAAAGTTGGAGAGGCTTCGGCAGATTGCGCCGGATGCGGCTGTAACTCAGGAACGGAAACTGGCGCTTTCGAAAATGTGCTTATAGCAGGTGAACAGGTTTTTGCAAGTGCTGTTCGAAAGCGCATTGTTGAACTTAATCCAAAAGTTCATGCAGAAATTGCAGTAATTTATACAGCTTCTGAAAAATATCTTGAAAATTGCGATAAGGTCTGCCGAAACGAATCTGAATTGCGAACCTTAATAAACAGCGGCAGATATCAGAAAGTTGTTGCAGACCCGATGGTTGAACAGCTTATAAAAGATAAATCTGCCGTTCAGTTTTACCCAACGCCGCATCCGGCGCTTTCAAGTAAATTGCACTGGAATGAAATGCTGGATTATTTCAGCCCTGAAATGGAACAATTTTTAAAGACGATTGTCTTATAAATTCTAAACCTATTCGTAAAAGGAGAGTTTTATGAAAAAAGTATTGTGTGCCGGACTTGCGGCACTTATGTTTTTAAGTAATTTTGGTTTTGCCGGTGGTGCAAAAGCAAAAGAGGGTAATGAATCAGCAAAAACAACGGTTAGAACTGTTGTTGATCACAATGGTGATGAAGTAGTTCTTCCTGCAAAAATTGAGCGGGTTGTAATTGCAAGTCTTATGCCGCTGCCTTCAGTCTACTGTCTGTTCCGCGGCGGAACTCAGAATCTTGTCGGAATGCCAACTGCTTCTATGGCTGCGGCCGTTCATTCTCAACTCGTAAAGATTTATCCGGATATTGCAAAAGTTGATACAAGTTTTGTTCAGAATGGAAGTGTAAATATTGAACAGCTTATGAAGCTAAAACCTGATATTATTCTCTATTCTGCAACAAATAAAAATGAACGGGAAATGTATAAAAGTATAGGAATCCCTGCCGTTGGTTTTTCTTTTGCTCAGTACAATTATGATGCAATTAAGATTTACGAAAGCTGGGTAAAACTTCTTGGTGAAATTTTCGGCGATACCGGTCGTTCAGATAAAATCATCTCTTATGCTCACAAGGTTGAAAGCCTTGTAAAAGAACGTGTTGCCAAAATTCCTGAAAACAAAAAACCTTCTTGTCTTGTTTTTTATGGTTGTGATGAAAAAAGCCTTAAGGTTTCAGGTTCGCAGATGTTTGGTCAGTATTGGATTGAAACTACAGGCGGTATAAATGCTGCTTCTGAATTAACAGGAACAGCCCCGGTTAATATGGAACAAATCTATAAATGGAATCCGGAAAAGATATTCCTTAATAATTTCTGTGCAAGTCTGCCGGAGGATCTTTACAACAATGCATTTAAAAATCAGGACTGGAGCACAGTAAAGGCTGTTCAAATTAAACAGGTTTACAAGTATCCGCTTGGAATGTATCGCTGGTGTCCGCCGTCTCCGGATATTCCGCTCAGTCTTTTATGGTGTGCAAAGCAGATTCAGCCTGAAGTATTTGCTGATATCGATATGGATGCTGAAATCAAAAAATATTTCAAAGATATGTATGGTGTAAATCTTACGGATGAAGGATTAAAGGAAATCTACAATCCGCCGCGTGAAGCTGCTATGTACTAGAAAGATTGTTTGTAGAAAAGTTTAAAGCGTTGCAAAAAGTTAAGGAGAGTTTATGAAAAAAAATATTATGGCGGCAGTAATTGCCGTATTTATGATTGCATCGTCTTTTGCAAATGGGGCAAAGGTCAGCAAAGAAACAATTAAAGCAACTCGTACAATCGTTGACCATTTAGGCCGCGAGGTTGTTGTACCTGCTGAAATTAACCGTGTTGTTATCGGTTCAATTCTTCCGCTTGCTTCAGTTTACTGCATGTACATGGGAAGTTCAGAAAAACTTGTTGGAATGCATCCGTCATCAATGGCAGCTGCAAAGAATTCTTATCTTGCAACAGTTTTTCCGAATGTTGTAAAAGTCGATTCCAGCTTTGTACAAAATGGAGCTGTAAACGTTGAAGAATTGCTTAAATTAAAGCCTGATGTTGTTTTTTATGCAGCCGGTAATGATGAAGAGCGCCAGGTTTATGAAAACGCAGGAATTCCTGCAATTGCATTTTCTACAACCCGTAAAGAATGGCATTGTATAGACACTTATGCTGACTGGATTGATTTGCTCAGCCAGATTTTTAACGATGAATCAAAAACTGCACGTGCAAAAGAAATTATTAATTACGGCTATGCAGTTGAAAAGAAAATAAAAGAGCGTGTTGCAAATCTTCCTGATGAAAAGAAACCAAATGTAATGATTCTTTTCAATTATGATGATTCTGCAATGACTGCTGCCGGGCATCATTTCTTCAGCAAATACTGGATTGAAACACCTGGCGGCAAAAATGTAGTTGATGCAAAAGGACAGATGAAAATAAACATGGAACAGGTTTACAAATGGAACCCGGACATTATTTTCATTACAAATTTCAGCCCGCGTCTTGCAGAAGATTTGCTTGAAAACAAGATTGACGGTGCTGACTGGAGCCTTGTAAAAGCCGTAAAAGAAGGTAAGGTTTACAAGTTCCCGCTTGGAATGTACCGCTGGTTCCCGCCGGCATCGGACACGCCGCTTGTTTTGCAGTGGCTTGCAACGAAGATTCAGCCTGAACTGTTTTCTGACATCGACATGGACAAAGAAATCAAAGATTATTACAAACGTTTTTATGGCGTTGATTTAACAAAGAAAGATTTGCAGGCAATTTATAATCCGGTTCGCGCTGCAAGCGGAAAGTGATAATTGAAATTAACGGCGGAAAATACAAATGGTCATAAACAATAAAAAGTTGCAGAACACGATTATCAGCTTTGCTTTTTTGCTTGTGCCTGTTGTTGCTCTGATTTGCCTGGGTGTCGGGCGTTACTCGCTCTCACCGTGGCAGATTCTGAAATCTTTTGCAGATTCTCTTTCTGGCGGTGCAGGCGATGTAATGGCAAAAACTGTTATTTTTAAGGTACGCCTGCCACGTATTCTGCTTGCAATTGCTATAGGCGCAGGCCTTTCTTGTTCAGGTGCTGCTTTCCAGGGCTTGTTTTCAAACCCGCTCGCAACGCCCGACACTCTTGGCGTTGCAAGTGGTGCTTCGTTCGGGGCTGTTATTGCAATGATGTTTCACTGGAACTTAATTGGAATTCAGCTTTGCGCACTTTTGTGGGGATTAATTTCCTGCTTCATCACCTATTCAATCAGTAAAATCCGCGGAAAATCCAGCGTGATTATGATTGTTCTTGGCGGTATGGTTGTTTCTTCTCTGTTTCAGGCACTGGTTTCACTTATGAAATACATGGCAGACCCGGAAGATGAACTTCCGTCAATCACTTATTGGCTTATGGGAAGTTTATCAAGTGTAACTTACAAAAGTCTTTTGTTCGGAGTACCGTGCATTATAGCCGGGCTTTTCATTATTTATGCACTGCGCTGGCGCTTGAACATTCTTTCCCTTAACGAAGATGAAGCGCGTTCCATGGGAATGAACATAAAACTTCTACGCCTTCTGATAATTATCGCATCGTCGTTAATTACGGCAAGCTGTGTAAGTATGTGTGGTCAGGTAGGCTGGGTAGGACTTTTGATTCCGCATATTTCGCGCATGCTTATGGGCAGTAACAACAGAACTGTTGTTCCGTTGAGTATCGGCTTCGGTGCTAGTTTTATGGTTATTATAGATACGTTTGCACGAAGCGCAAGCAGCGCAGAAATTCCGCTTTCAATTTTGACTGCTGTAATCGGTGCACCGTTCTTTATAGGTTTGCTTCGAAAAAGTGGTGGACTGGCAGCATAACAGGCAACGTCACTGGCGAGATGTTTTTAGGGAGAGTATATGAAGTTTGAAGTAAAAAACGGATGTTTTTCGTATAATAATAATTC
Organism: Treponema sp.; assembly: GCA_016287815.1. Taxonomy (GTDB): domain Bacteria; phylum Spirochaetota; class Spirochaetia; order Treponematales; family Treponemataceae; genus Treponema_D. Next base: position 23,228 of record JAEEWW010000032.1, read on the forward strand.
CAGAACAATTTTGAAGAATGTCAATTTTGATATTAATTCCGGTGAAATTCTCTGCGTTCTCGGTTCTAACGGAGTTGGAAAAACAACGCTTTTAAAATGTATGATGGGCTTGCAGAAGTGGCACAGTGGCGAAACCTTGCTGGATGGCAGAAACATTTCTGAAATTCCTATAAAAGAACTTTGGAAACGTATTTCGTATGTTCCTCAGGCAAAAAATTCTGTTTTTTCATATACTGCTTTGGATATGGTAACAATGGGGCGGAGCGCGCATCTTGGCATGTTCCGCCAGCCTACAAAAAAGGATGAAGAAGTTGCCGTCAAGGCGATGGAAGACTGCGGTATTTTGTGGCTTAAGGATAAACTTTGCACTCAGATGAGCGGCGGTGAGCTTCAAATGGTGCTGATTGCTCGCTCCCTTGCGACAAATCCTGAAATGCTTGTTCTTGACGAGCCTGAATCTAACCTTGATTTTAAAAACCAGCTGATAATATTGAATTTGATTCAAAAACTTTCAGAAGAAAAAAATATTTGCGCAATTGTAAATACTCATTTTCCTGCCCATGCCATGAAAATCGGTAAAAAAGCACTGATTTTAAATAAAAATAATCCGCCGCTTTTTGGAAAAACTGATGAAATTATCAGCGAAGAAAATATGCGCAAAACGTTCAGCGTACAAGTGCAGATTCATGATTTTGATTATGCAAACCGCCATTACAGAAGTGTTGAACCGCTTTTCATTGTAAGTTGATTGTTTTGATTTGCTTGATTAAAAAATGAAATTAATAACTTTTGCCGGTTCTCATGCCAGTGGCAAGACATCTGTGATTTTAAAAACCTGTGAACATCTTTTTGCCGCTAATTTATCTGTTGGAGTAATGAAATTAGACAGTATTTCAACAGATGATGATAAAATCTATATGGCGAACAATATAAAAATATTGAAATATATTTCAGGCAACGTGTGCCCGGATCATTATTTTGCAAGTCATATTACAGAAACTTTTAATTGGGGGCTGTCGCAAAAACTTGACGTTTTAATTACAGAAAGTGCAGGGCTTTGCGGACGATGTGCACCGCATATTAGAAATGTTCCGGCGGTCTGCGTTATAGATTGTCTTGCAGGAATTTCAGCTCCTTATAAAACCGGCCCTATGCTGTTTTTTGCTGACTATATAGTTGTTACAAAGGGGGATCTTGTATCTCCTGCTGAGCGTGAAGTTTTCTTGCGAAACATTCATTATGCAAATTCCCGTGCAAAGGTCAGTTTTATTAACGGACTTTCGGGACAGGGCTCTTCAAGACTTTCATCATTTATAAAAAGTTCTGTAGAAATTGAAAGTATAAAAGACAAGTTTTTAAGATTTACAATGCCTTCTGCCAGCTGCAATTTTTGTTCAGGCCAAACATGGGTTGGCAATTCTTCTGCGGGCGGTCGGATAAAATGGGGAAACGAAAATGCATGATTTATTGCTTGAAAAAGACCTGTTGTCTCAGAAAATAAAAACTCTTTATTTTGAATTTCCCGAAATAAAAAAATGGTTTACGCAAATATCAATTCCAGTGATTTCTGAAAATATGACCTTGCAGGAATTATTCGATTCTCTTTCTGTCTTATGGTTTCGTGATTCAGGGCTGGCGCAAAATGAAGTTCTTGCCGTAATTAAAAATATTATAGATGATTCAAAAAAATCAGTTCAAAATGAAATGCCCCGCATTAAAAATATTACAGTGCTTGGCGGTACGGATAAAACAGGGAAACCCGAGCTTTTGATGCTTGAATTAAAACCCGGTGATGTTTACGGAGTTACAGGATTAACAGGCTCCGGTAAAACACGTTTTCTGGAAGATATCGAATATATTGCAGAAGGGGATTCGCCTTCCGGGCGAAAAGTTTTAATCAACGGAAAAATGCCTTCAGAGAACGAACGTGAGATTTTTGAAAATCATCTTTGTGCCTGTCTTTCTCAGAGCATGAATTTTGTTCTGGAACTTTCATGCAACGATTTTATTTCTCTTCATGCGGAGTGCAGAAAGAATGGTCTTTCTAAAAATCAACTTAATGAATTAAAAAAGCAGGTTATTGATTGTGCAAATAATCTTGCCGGAGAAAAAATAGACGGAAATTCAATAATTACACAGCTTAGTGGAGGTCAATCGCGTTCGCTGATGATTGCAGATATTGCGCTTGTTTCTGATTCTCCGGTTGTTTTGATTGACGAGCCTGAAAATGCCGGAATCGATAAAGATGAAATTCTTAGCCTTTTAGCATCTAAAGGAAAAATAGTTTTAGTTTCAACTCATGATCCTGTAATTGCTCTTTCCTGCCCTAAAAGAATTGTTATAAAAAACGGGGCAGTAAATTCTATTCTTGAAACAACTGTTGAAGAAAAGAAACTGCTGGGCGAATTAAAGCAATTCGATTCAAAACTTAAGAATATTCGTAATTGCATTCGGGATGGAAAATATGCCTGTTGATTTCTGGTCAGAAACGGCAAGCCCGGTAAAAAATCCGTTAAAAGAAGCTTTCTTACACTATTCAGGAAAATTATATGAAAACCAAAATATAGTATTATCATCATACTTTCCATTTGTTATGGGTGGTGACATGCCATCTTCCGATTATCTGATTAATATGGATTTACAGGATGTTCCGGATAATTATTTTACAATGGGATTTGGTGAATGTTCGACTCTCAGATTTTACGAAAAATTGATAAAAACCGGAATCTATAGTGAAGCTCAGATTGTTTCATGGTTTCCCGAAACTATGGTTGTTGATACAAGACGACTTGCTGGTCGGCCTGTTCCAGAAAGTTTTTTTGATTTAACTGATTCATGCTATCGTGGCGAAGTGTGCATTATTGGAAGCCCTGAAGTCCCCGATCCGCTTGCTGCTTTATTCATTTATAAAAAACTGGGCGAGGAAGCGGCAAAAAGTTTTATTCTGAATATTGCAGGTTTTGGAGCTCCTGTAAATGCGATTCGGCATATCGGCAAAAGTTCAAATAATTTCGGTTCAATTTTTATAATGCCGCTATTTTTTGCAAATGTATGCCGTGAACTGAAACATACAAAAGTTATTAATCCGCGTGAAGGTTATTTTGCAGAACCTTTTATTTTGTTTTCTAAAGCTGAATGCGAAAATAAAAATTATCAGTATATAAAAGAATTCGTAAATTCGCAGGACTTTGAACAAGTATTTTCTGAAAAATGTTTTTTCATGGCTGACTATTTTAATAATTCAAAAATATTTCCGCTTTGTAAAAAAACATATTTCCCGGAACTTGAATTTATTTACCCAATGCTGCGCGAATCTATTACAGGTTAGTGGCGTCTTCGATTGACGCCGCTGGGTGCTGCAGGGATGCAGCGAAGAAAACAATGGGCGAGTTTTGTAAAAACTCGGTAAGTTGATTTTACAGGGATGTAAAATCAACGCCACACTCGCGTCGGTATTTTGCTGTTGTTTGATAAAAATTTCCCTATTTCCCGTATTTATCTTCTATTTCCCTAATCTGATCACGGACTGCCGCGGCTTTCTCGTACTCAAGCATTTCGGCGAAGTTTTCCATTTCTTTTTTCATTGCGGCCAATAGTTTTTTCCGCTGTGCCGGCACAAAAAGATTTGCCGATTTTTTGAGCACGGAAAGTTCAATTTCAACTTCTTCTTTGCTGTCCTGTTCCTGACGCACAAGAATATCTTCAACTGCTTTTTTAATTGTCTTAGGCGTAATTCCGTGTTCTTTATTATATGCTTCCTGTATCGAACGGCGGTGGCGGGTTTCGTCAATCGCTTCTTTCATTGCATCGCTCATGCGGTCGGCATACATTACAACTTTGCCTTCT
>JAEEWW010000121.1 GCA_016287815.1 Treponema sp.
TTGCTCACAGGATTCCAGCCTCACCACACCGAAGGCGAAGTTGTTTTCTCTGATGATGATGACGTTATTTTCAGCTGCAACTTAAAAACAAAAAAGCTCACAGCAAAAACCCTGCGCCACTCCATCATCCTCAAAAACGGAAAGCCATTAAAAACCGGTATTATCCCCACAAACAGAAAAAGCCGTGGCGCCGCCGCCGATATCACCATCAGCGACATGCTTCTGACTGGCCACGAAAAAGTTGAAAAGTCCACCGTCCAAACAATAATCGAATCTGCAAAGGTCAACATCACGCCAAACGAAAAAGTCAAAAATCTTTCCGGCGGCATGCTCCAGCGGCTAATCTTAAACCGCGAACTTTACGAAACCCCAGATCTGCTAATTCTCTGTCATCCGCTCCAGGGCCTCGATTTCCACTCCAGCAACGAAACCTGTGACATTATAGAAAAAACAGCTTCGAACGGAGCCATGGTACTTGTAATTTCGTCAAACGGTTATCTTAGAAAAATTGCAACCCGAGTATACAGACTCACGAGTGGCCACCTGGAGGCCTGCCTATGATTACTTATAGCATCGGAATTATTCTGGCACTCTCCGCCCTCTACATGACAGCCGGAACCGGAAACGCAATCTGCCTTAAAAGCGGAAAGTTCAATCTCGGTGGCGAAGGCCAAATCTACGCCGGCGGTTTTGTCTGCGCAGTGATTCTGGACGCATTTGGAAAATTGGGGCCAACAGGTACAGCAGGCCCAGCTGGTATTCCAGCCTTTTTCGCAATCACTCTGGCCTTTATTGCGGCGGCAACAATCTCTACTCTGCTCGTCCTTATCTCCACCCTGCTCGAAAAAAAACGTGGTGCAAGCTTTCTGCTCACATCTTTTATTGTTTCATCTGCAATCATCCCACTTATTGACGGTCTAATCGCAGGCCCCTTCAAAGGTGATGGAGGAAATCTGATTGCAACAAATTACATAATTGATAAATATCAATTTGCATTTATTATTCCTTCATTATCTCTGTCTCCTTATTTTTTTGTTGCAATAATTTTATGCATTGTCGGCGGCTTTTTCATTTTCCGCACAACTTTCGGAAAACAAATCTGCATTTACGGTCAGGCAAAAGAGTTCGCGCTTTACACAGGACTTTCCGAAAACTCAATCTTATATTCTGCAACCGCAGCCTCAGGCGCCTTAAACGGAATCACCGGAGCCGCCGCTGTAATGGGAACTTATTTTTTCTGTTCACCGGGCTTTTATTCAGGGATGGGCTGGAACGCACTTGCAGTCGCAATGATTGCCCGCCTAAATCCGTTTTTTGTAATTCCTTCAAGCATATTCCTCGCAACGCTCACCACCGCTGCCGACCAGTATGCCCTCTTCCATAATTTTGATTTTGACATCAGCGGCTTAATTCAAGCCGTAATTATTTTTGCGATTGCGTTCCCATTAGCATTACCTAACAAAGCAAAACAAATGCACAGCAAACAAGCTTCTGTGTTCCGATTAAAATCCCGCGGAGGCAAAAAATGATACTGAACTTCCTTTCATTTTCCTGCCCGCTTCTCCTTGCTTCCACCGGCGCCCTCTTCAGCGAATACACCGGAACGCTTGCACTTTTTATGGAAGGCTTTATCAGTTTCTCCGGCTTCCTAACTTTTTTCTTTACCGTTCTCACCGGTTCTCTTGCAGCAGGACTTTCCCTTGGAATGCTGACAAGTCTCCTTCTCGTTTTCCTGCTCGCCTGGATTACAGAAAAGCTCCACGCTAATCAGTTTATTGCGGCACTTGGAATGAACCTGTTTTTCTCATCAATCATTTCCTGCATTTCAAGCTTTGCTTTTAATACACGCGGCGTCCTTACTTCATCAGCTTTCATGTTTGACGTAACTAACATCGAAATTATTTCAATCATAATCACAGCAGTTCTAATTGCAGCGGCAATCTGCCTTTTAATTTTTACACAACCCGGCATTTATTTTAGAATCACAGGTTCCTCATCAGATGTACTCAAAGTTAAAGGTGTAAACCCAAGCGGTTACCGAATCGCAGCCTGGGTTGTATCTGCCTTTTTTGCATTTGCTGCAGGCTCACTTCTCACTCTCAGAATCTCTTCGTTTGTGCCAAATATTTCCAGCGGTAAAGGCTGGATGGCACTGGCAGCAGTTTTCCTTGGCAAAAAGAAACCGTGGAAAATCTGTCTTTACGTTCTTCTTTTCTGTGCCGGAGATTTTATTGCCGCAAACATCCAGAATTACATTCCTGCAATTCCAAGCTCAATCTTACTTTCTTTCCCTTACATAATTGCAATTTTATTATCCTGTACTAAATAACAAAAATTACAACTCAAATTACAACTTTTTACATCTTGTTTTTACATCAGAACGATAGGATAATGATGATATAAAAGCAAAAGCAAGTTGACAAGCTTTCACAGGAGAATATATGATAATCGAATTTATTTTATCGTTACTGTTACTCAGTTGTACATCTATAATTTGCAGCTATACAAGTGGTGGATTTATAATACAATTAATTGAACCAGTTCTTCTGCCTGGTTTACTTGTAATCCTTGCCCTTATGATTTTCCTTTCCGGCTATTCAAAAGCTTTTGTCAGGATTTTTCTGCCTGCAGATAAAATTAAAAACTCAGAATTATCTGAACTGAAAAAAATAGAAGCCTCCCTCACCTTTGCATTTAATACGCTTATTTTTATTTCCTGTTTTTTTACTCTCATAAGCGGTATTTATTTTTATCTTAATTTTGATGATATACAAACCTTAGGACCAAATCTTGCAACGGTTATCTGTTCAGTTTTTTATCTTTCTTTTTTTGGAATGATTCTTATAACACTAAAAGGAAAAATCAAACGCAATATCATAAGCTTTATGGCAGAAGAAACAGAAGTCGAAAACACAACATCCCTTACAAAAAAACAAGTTGCTATACGTCTTGTAAAAATCCTTATTACCCTTGCACTTATTGTTAGTCTTTACTTACTTATAATATTTGCAAGTACAGTAAATAACAGTGAACGCGAGCCTCTAAGCTTTTATTATCTGCGGGATCTTCCCGGTATAATTTACATTTTCCTTCCTACATTTTTACTGCTCGCCATCTCTGGTAATTTCAAAAACTTTTTCAGGGCAGTTAGCTTTGTTATTAAAAATCAAAAGCTTTCTGTTTCTCAAAAAGCATTATCCTTAAATGCAATAACTACATTACGGGCAATTATGCTTCTCGAAGGAGTAATGACAACACTAAACAGTTTTATGGGAATCCTTTGTAATCTTGAAGACAGAACTGCTTTAGGGAACAATTTTACCGTAGCCTGTGTTCCACTTATTTATGCGTTGCTTATAAATATAATTCTACTTCCTGTAGAAAGTAAAATCTCTTTGCTTTGTGATTCGGAATAGATTATGCTGATAGATTTTATCCTGGTGATTGCGGGAATCGTAGTTTTTATGATACCCGCAATCCTTCAAAAAGAAAGACGTTCTCGGCTCAAGACAGATTTTACAAGTCAGCTTTCAAGGCTCTCAATCCTAAGCGGCATTTTTGTATCTCTCTGCAAGCTTCTACTTTTAATGTCAAATCTAGAAAGTCAGTTAGCTGATACAAACAGAACTTCAGAAGAGATTGATTTTTCCGCTTTTCTGATAATGATTTTTGTAAAATTCCGTCCGTCTCTGATGGGTATTCTTATAAAAATGATTCTGCTTCCTTTTTCGAAAAAACACTCAAACAAATCAACCAATAATTCTAATACCACGCCAGTTCCTGCCAAATCAACCCCGAATCTGTTTGCCACACTTTCTCCACGCGAAAAAGAAGTTGCCCGACTCGCAGCCCGAGGCTATTCCAATGCACAGATTGCAGAAGAACTTTTTATCAGTGTAGAAACAGTAAAGCGGCATATGTCAACAATCTTCGAAAAGCTTAAAATCAAATCCCGTAAAGAACTAATTGAAAACCCAACTTCCCGTTGATTTTTTTACAAAAATAAATTGTTAGAAATCCACCCAATAATCTGATATATTAAAAACATCCTTAGTGCGCACAAGGACAATCCACTGGAACGCTGCGCTACTGCTCGCGTTTCTTTAAACACAGGAGCTTAATATGTCTTTAGGAAACAACATCAAACAATTCAGGAAAGAACTGGGAATTACTCAGGAAGAACTTGCAGCACGTCTTTTTGTAACAAGCCAGGCTGTAAGTAAATGGGAAAGCGGAGCTGGTCTCCCGGATACAGCACAAATTGTTCCGCTTGCAAAAGCTTTAAACTCAACACCCGACGCACTATTTGGATTTAACTCAACCGAATACGATTCTGACTATGCCAACAAAGTATGCTTCGAAGCAAATCAAATCCGCGACCAGAAAGATGTAGCAAAAGGTTCTGTAGATGCTGTAGATTTTCTTGAAACAAAATGTCAGGAAAATCTTTTCAATTATGGAATCCTTACACGCTATGTTCAGGCTGTTGCCCATATGAGCCGCTTTGTAGATTGTGCCGGATTATTTGCAGGCGAAGAAGATAATACAAAATGGATTTCTTATATAAAGACCGCCGAGTTCCGGGCCCAGCAGGTTATCCGCTATTCTGGCGATAAAGAACTTTCCGAAAAATGTCACTATGCTCTTTGCTGGATTTACTGGCATGAAAAAAATTATGATAAAGGCCGTGAACACCTTTGCGCATTACCGTCAATCAGCAGCAACATGCTCCGCGAAACACTTTCTTCATACTACGCCTATGTTGAAGATGGAATGGAAGCCTGGAAAACTTCTGTCCGCGAAAATTACCAGAACTTTGTCCGCGCCATCAACAAGCAGTTTGTTTATTCTGCCGAACAGCTTATGTGGGAAGGCTCCCTTGAAGAAGTTGAAACTAACTGCCACTGGGCACTTTCTGTAATGGATAAGTTTATGGAAAACGAAAAAATGCGTGCTTACTGTCAGGGCTTCTACCGCGACACGGCAAAATATCTAATTGCCGCTTATCTTAGAAACAAGCAGCCAGAAAAAGCCGCAGCAGAATGGAAGGCTCTTATCAAAAAAATTGAAGAATACCTGGATTTCTGCAATAAGTTCAACACTCAGGACAAGGCTCAGCTCTTAAAAGATTTCGGCGAAAAAGGAACCGAAAACATGATTCACTACAACCGCGAGTTTGCCAATTCCAAAATCACCTTTATGTTCGATCAGCTAAAATCCTGGTGCGACGGAGAAGTTTTTGCTGACTTTGAAAAAAATATTTAAAAACAAAAAGCGTTTCCCAAGTTTGCAGTAACTAACAAGGGAAACGCTTTTCAATAATTTCAGGTCTATAAATTATAATTTATAACTTACTTTACCTTTCCATTCTTATAAACTTCTACAGTAAGGAACTTGCCGTCAGCCCCAATTTTTTTACCGTCAATTTCTACAAAACCATCTTTAGTATGTAATTCCATTTCGGCAAACTTTTCAGGCTTAACATAGCAAAGTTCTTCATTCGGTGTACCAAATCCTTCCGGCTCAAGCACAGTGCCAACCTCAAACTGTGGAGCAAAAATAACTTCGCAGGTATCCCCGGTAACACTTGGGTCCGAAGCAGCAAGAAGCATACCGTTACTTCGCACACCGCGGAAGTTTGCAGGCTTGAGATTGTAAACAAGTACAATGTTCTTGTCAAGAAGTTCTTCCGGTTTATAGAAGTTTACAATTGAACTTACAATCTGGCGAGGCTCTTCTTCACCACAATTCAAAGTCAAAATATAAAGGAAGCTTCCAC
>JAEEWW010000122.1 GCA_016287815.1 Treponema sp.
ACGCCTCTTTATCTTGCCGCAACAAGCGGACAAACTTACACAGCCGATGCACTTTTAGCAGGCGGAGCAAATCCGTTTACAGCCTGCAACAGCAAAGAAGACTGTACTGTAAGTTTTGCATTGCAGACAAAAAATCAGGCACTTTTGGACACAATAACAAAATACGCATACGATAAGAGTGATTACAAAGGAAATACAATCCTTCATTATGCAGCTAAAACAGCCGATGCAGAAACTGTAAAAAATCTTATTGCCCGAGGACTTAATCCAAAAGCAAAGAATATCGAAGGTCAAACTCCTTACGATATTGCCGTGAACTGGCAGAAAACCGATGTTGCAGAACTTTTAAAATAGCAGGAGATGGTCGAAAGCTTCGCTTTCTTACCAGGTTTGCTTGCGCAAACTTGCACATTGGTTCAGTATGACAGGGAGGCCGCGGATAATTCCGCGGCTTTTTTATTTTTCGGCAATTTTTTCGGCGCGATTTCCGGAAGTTTTTTTTGCAAGAATATCAAGGACGCGCTTAAATGCACTGTTTTCTTTATGAAGTTCCCTTGAACCGCGGGTAATTTTACACAGCGACATTCCGAATTTTTTGGCTATTTCGCGCTGAGAAGTTCCTTTTTCAATTTCCTTTACTAAAAGCCAGCGGTTTGCAAAATCCTTAATCTCTGCCGGAGTACAAAGGCAGCGCAAAAAATCATTTATAAAATCTGAATCGTTACAGTCAGCAAGAATGGAACACATTTCCTTAAATGCAGCGTCTGTAAATTCATTATCTTTTTTATTTTCCATAACATATAATATAGCAGATTTTTTTAAAGTTTGTATTAATTTCCATTTAATTTTTGAAAATCACGTTATATTTTAAGGCGTGAGCAAGGTATTACTTATAAGCAACAGTTCAACATTCTCTAAGGAAATAGTTTCGGAACTTTCTTCAACTACCGAAGTGCTTCTTTTTAAATATGATTTTGAATTGCTTTCAAGTTTTGTTAACAACAATAAAATAGATCTGGTACTTCTGCATTTTTATTCACTTTCAAACGAGGATGTAATCTGCTTTCATAAAATCCTTACAGGAGAAATTTTTACAGGCGCTCCAAAAGTTTTTTTGGGCGATGAAATAAATTACCGTGACCATGTTTCAACCTGGGGCGGACATTTTGCAGGAGTTATTCTGACTCCTATTGTTCTTTCAGACCTTCACCAGAAAATCGAGCAATTTCTTAATCAGCTTTTAAAGCCGGAAGGAAAAAAATAGAGCGGGCTTTATGGCATCGTAAAACAATACAGATTTCTCGCGCCACGCATGTTAAGAAAACACATGATACGAAAGCATGATACGAAAGCCCCTTAAATAAAATATTTATATATGCTAATATTTCTTCAATATATTTCATTTTAACCATTTTAAAAGGTATTTTTATGAACGCTTCGGACGCTACCGCTACCGCGGAAACCGCACAAAAACTACTGGAAGAAAAGGATACTGATTCCAGAACAAGAACCTATTCCGGCGCAATGGGGAAAATAATTACTGTTTTATTATGCGTTTGGGTAGGATTTCAACTATATTTCAGCACAATCGGAATGATTAGTGCCGTAAACCTGCGAGCCTTTCACTGTATTTTTCTTCTGCTTTTTACTTTTCTATTATATCCGGCTTATAAAAAAGAAAACCGCAGACGAAAACTTCCTTCTATATTGGATGCTGTTTTTATAGCAGCTGCAATTTTTACTTTCGGCTATTTAATTACTCACTATACAGGAATTGCCCGTTCAGGCGGACGCGTAAATAAATTTCAGGTTTACATTGCACTTGCTGCCCTTATTGTAGTTTTTGAAGCAGCAAGAAGAACTTCGTTTAATCTTGCAGTTTTAGCTTTGGTTTTCTTGGCGTACAATTTTTTTGGCGCATTTATCCCCGGACAGCTTGGGCATAACGGTTTTACGCTTAAGCGCGTTTTAATTACCCAGTTCTGGGGAACGCAGGGCGTTCTTGGCGTAGGAATAGGAGTTTCTGCAACCTATATTTTTCTGTTCGTAGTTTTCGGGTCATTCTTAAAATATTCAGGCTTTTCTAAATTTATAAATGATTTTTCACTTACTCTGGTCGGTCAGACACCGGGCGGACCTGCAAAGGTTGCAGTTTTAGCTTCTGCCCTTATGGGAATGATTAACGGCTCCGCCGTTGCAAATGTTGCTACAACAGGAACAATTACAATTCCGCTGATGAAGCAGACAGGCTACAAAAAGGAATTTGCTGCGGCAGTTGAAGCAACGGCAAGTACAGGAGGTCAGTTTTGTCCGCCGATTATGGGAGCAGTTGGCTTTGTAATGGCAGAGTTTTTGAACATGAGCTATACAAAGGTAATGATTGCCGCAATCGTGCCAGCCCTGCTCTACTATGTTGGAATTCTGCTTGCAGTTCATTTTGAAGCAAAACGCCTGGGACTTTCCGGTCTTGCAAAAGAAAATATTCCGAATGCATTAAAAGTTATAAAAGAACAGGGACATCTTGTAATTCCGCTTGTACTTTTAATTGCAATGATGGTAAAAGGCTTTACTCCGCTGCTTGCCGCAGTTGTTGCAATTTTTGTTACCATCGGTGCAAGCTGGCTCCGCAAAGAAACAAGAATGACTCCTGATAAAATCCTTGCAGCATGCGTGGAAGGCGCGCGCGGTGCTGTAGGGGTTGGAGTTTCCTGCGTAATTATCGGTGTAATAATCGGAACAGTTACATTAACAAGCCTTGGCTTAAATATGGGCTACATGATTTTAGATATTGTTCCGAATAATAATATTTACATTACAGGTATTCTTGTAATGGTTATGTCTTCAATTCTTGGAATGGGCGTTCCGGGCGTTGCCGCTTACGTTATCGTACAGGCGGTTGCAGTTCCTGTTTTAATCAAAGTTGGCGTTATGCCGATTGCAGCCCATATGTTCTGTTTGATTTACGCTTGTCTTTCAAATATTACACCGCCGGTCGCAATAAGCTGTTATGTAGCAGCCGGAATTGCAGGAAGCAATCAGCTTAAAACAGGACTTTTATCTGTACGGCTTGGACTTGTAGGATTTTTAATTCCGTTTTTCTTTCTTGGAACACCGGTTCTGCTTCTTGGAGCAGTTGAAGGCTATTCAGCAGGAATGGTTTTATGGAGTACACTTACAGCCATTACAGGAACAGTAGCCCTTGTTGCAGGCCTTGAAGGCTGGCTGGTAAGAAAATCCTCTATTATTGAGCGGATTATTTTGCTTGCCGTTGCTCCGCTGCTTTTATATACAGGATTAACAACCGATTTTATAGGAATTTCATTGCTTGTAATTGTCTGCATAATTCAGGCTTTTACCGCACGCAAAAATAAATAGAAAGTTTTTAAATGGAGGCGTAATAAAAAATGAAAACTTCAAAAATTACTGCGATGCTTATTGCCGCAGTGCTTTCAACAGGAATTGCTTCTGCACAGAAGCATAAAACAGTAACAATCAAATTCCCTACAGCCGGTGCTTCAGGGGCTTTGTATGCAGTAGGTGCTGCAATTACAAACATGTGGGATACAAAGATTGATTTTGTAAAGGCTTCAAGCCAGGCTTCTAACGGCGGAATTGATAACTTAAACCAGATTGCAGACGGAGAATCTCAGGTTTCCATAGCAATCAGTTCAAACTGCTACCAGAGCTTTAACGGTACAGACAGCTTTAAAGGAGCGGCTAATAAAAAGCTTCGCGTAATTGCAGGTCTTTACTTTAACCCGAATCAGGTTGTAGTAACAAAAAAATCAGGAATTACATCGCTTGCGGGCGTTAAGGGAAAACACTTTGCCGTGGCTGCGGCCGGCTCATCAGTTGAAGGCGAATGTAACAATCACTTTACAACTGTAGGCTTGAAATATCCAAAGGACATTCAGGCAGAATATATTGCTTTTGGCGATGCAGCAGATATGCTTCAGAACGGTACAATTGACGGTGCATGGATTATGAGCGGTACGCCGGCCGCAGCTGTTTCTCAGGCTTGTTCAGCAGGCTGTGTACTTGTAAACATCGACGATTCTGTAATTTCTTCATTGCAGAAAAAGTTCCCGTGGTATGCAAAATACACAATTCCGGCCGGAACATACCCTGGACAGACAAAAGATGTTCAGACATCTGCAATTAAAATGGTAATGTTCTGCAACACAACACTTGATGACGAAACTGTTTACCAGCTTACAAAAACCCTGTGGGAAAACATTGATGCACTTGGACAGGCTCAGAAAAACCTTAAAGGCTTAACACCACAGGCAGCAGTTGAAGACATTGCAGGTCTTGAACTGCACAACGGTGCAAAACGCTATTACAGAGAAATCGGCGTTATTAAATAAATTCAACTTAACATTGTAAACGCCACAAGATGATCATAGATGGCTGTCCAATAAGAACCAAATCACCGATTAGAACTTATAGGACAGCCTTTTTTTTGCTACCGTAAATCTTAAAAAAAATTAAATAATTAAAAAAAATTCGCTATTTCCAAATTCCTCTTATATAATGGGTTATCATTCAAATAAGAGGGAAAATTTGATATGAGTAGACTTAGTATTGTTACCAAAGATAAGGCTCAGGTTGCAATCGAAGGATTGTACTCTGACCTTGAACGGAGAATTGTAGCTAGTCCGCCAGGGCTATGCTATGTAGACTTAATCAATTCATTTGTAAAAATGTGTCTTGCCCAGTCATGCGGAAAATGCGTTCCTTGCAGAATTGGTCTGGCTCAGGTTTCCAACATGCTTGATGACGTGCTTAACGGTAAAGCTACAGAAGAAACAATTGACCTTATCAAGCATACTGCTGAATGCATTTACGAAAGTGCAGACTGTGCAATTGGTTTTGAAGCAGCCCGTGCTGTTATAAACTGTATCAATGGATGTCGCGAAGATTTTGAATCCCACGTAAAGACACATCATTGTACATGCAACAGTAATCAGCCGGTTCCATGCGTTAACCTTTGTCCGGCAGGTGTTGATATTCCAGGCTACATTGCACTTGTTGCAGAAGGCCGCTATAAAGATGCCGTACGCCTTATCCGTAAGGATAATCCTATGCCTTCGGTTTGCGCTTTAATTTGTGAGCATCCTTGTGAAAACCGCTGTAAGCGTACGATGATTGACGCGCCGGTAAATATCCGCGGATTAAAGCGTGTTGCAATCGACAACGCTGGAAATGTTCCTGTTCCAAAATGCGAACCGGCAACAGGCAAAACTGTTGCTGTTGTTGGCGGAGGTCCGGGCGGACTTTCAGCGGCCTATTACCTTGCACTTATGGGACACAAGGTTACGGTTTTTGAGCAGCGCAAAAAACTTGGTGGTATGTTAAGATACGGTATTCCTAACTACCGGTTGCCCCGCGAAAAGCTCGACAGTGATATAAACGCAATTCTTTCTACCGGAATTGAGGTAAAACTTGATACAAGCGTAAACTCTGATTCCCTTATTAAAGAAGTTGCGTCTAAATATGATGCCGTTTACATTGCAATCGGTGCACATACAGATAAAAAACTTGGCCTTGAAAATGAAGACCAGGCCAAGGGCGTTATGTCTGCCGTAGAAATGCTTCGTAAAATCGGCGACGGCGACCTGCCTGACTTTAAAGGCAAAAAAATTGTAGTAGTCGGCGGGGGAAACGTTGCAATGGACGTTGCCCGCTCTTCTGTTCGTCTTG
>JAEEWW010000002.1 GCA_016287815.1 Treponema sp.
AAATCGCTTCCCGTCCATAGGGTATGCGAAAAAGTTGCACCGCCAAAAGAACAGAATTGAATGTTAGATTCAAGAAGATTACAGTCTGTAAAAACTGAAAATTCCCAGACACTCATGCGGCTTCGCATTCCTTTTGATTTTATGTTGGAAAAATTGCAGTGCTGAAAGTTGCAGCCGTAAAATCGCTTTCCGGTGAAATCAAGTCCTGTAAAAGAAAGTCCACAGGCATTCAATCCGACTATTTTTTCATTATTTACTATATAAAGAACAATATCCTTGATGGCTTTTTCCGGGTTTGGAATATGATCCAGACAGTAATTACCGGATTCAATAAGATTTCCGTCTGCTGAAAAAGAAGAAAGTGATACACCTTTGCAGGAAGCAACATTGCATGGATTTTGAAGAAACATATGCTCACCTCGAACTTGTTCTTATTATTATAATCATACGGTCTTGCACCGCTTTAGTCAAACGGATAAAATATTCTGTATGTGTTGGAAATGCGGAAGTACTATAGAAAAAGGAACTCTTATTTCAAGGACTTCAGAATGTCCGGTCTGCGGAAAAGATTTACATTCATGCAAAAACTGTAAGTTTTATTCACCGGGTTCTCATTATGACTGCCATGAAACAATTGATGAGCTTGTAAAAGATAAGGAAAAAGCCAATTTTTGCGACAGTTTTTCTGTACGGTTTGATTTTTCTGTGTCTGGAGCAGGCAGCGCAAGCAATTCCGCTGCTTCCGATGATAATTCTGATTCTTCCTGTAATGCAGCACAGAAAGCCCGGAATGCTGCGGCTGCATTATTCGGTGAATCTTCTGAATCCTGTGCTGACAGTCCGGATAAAGCCAGAGACGCATTTAACAGCCTTTTTGGAAGTCTTGTATGCCTTTAAAATTTGCTATTCTTGATTCCGGTACCGGTGGAATTCCATACATGCAGTATATTAAGCATGTTTGCAGTGATTCTTACTGTCTTTATCTTGCTGATACCCTTCATTTTCCATATGGAACAAAAACAAAAGAAGAAGTTGCCTCCTGTGCATGTGATTGTGTTTCTCTTATTCTGTCAAAATGGAACCCTGATGCCATTGTTGTAGCCTGCAATACAATTTCTGTTACGGCATTGGATATTCTTAGAACGAAGTTTCCTGCTGTTCCGATTGTTGGTACTGTGCCTGCAATAAAACTTGCGGCTTCTGTTTCTAAAAAAAGAAATATTGGACTTCTTGCAACAGAAGGAACTGTTCGCCAGCCTTATATTAACTATTTAAAAGATAATTTTGCTTCAGATTGTAAGCTTGTTTTACGTGGTGATACAGAGCTTGTTGATTTTGTTGAACATAAGTTTTTTAAGGCAACGGAACAGGAATGTCTTGCAGCGGTAAAACCTGCCTGCGATTATTTTTTGTCTGAAGGTTGTGATGCCATAATCTTAGGCTGTACGCACTTTGTTCATCTGCGCTCTGTTTTTGAAAAATACGTTAAGGATAAAGCCTGTATAGTTGATTCACAGGAAGGCGTTGCCCGGCAAACTCTTAAGGTGGCTTCCCTTGCGCATGAACGTTCCTTGAACTCTAATGAAGAAAAAAATGATAATCTTTTTTCTGCCATTGCTGATTTCCTTGACGATCATCCTTTAGATCAAAGCCTTTTTGTTACAGGTTTTCCGGGGGAAAATCTTTCTGCCCAATATGAAAAACTATGCCGCTGCCTTAATATTCCATGGGGTGGAATATTAAAACAATAGAAAAAATCTTTTCTTAAATTCCTTGTAATAATTACAATTTTTTTAAGATACTTGAAAATCAGAATAATCTTATGTAAACTAAGAAGCATGAGAATATTACTTGTAGAAGATGAAGAACGCCTTTCGCAGGCTCTGGTAGAAATTTTTAAAGAAAATAAGTTTGTTATTGATGCCGTCTACAATGGAACAGACGGACTTGATGCAGCCCGTACTGGTATTTATGATTTAGTCATTCTTGATATCATGCTTCCCAAGATGGACGGTATTACAGTTCTTCGTACTTTGCGTGATGAAAAAAATGCAGTTCCGGTTTTATTGCTTACTGCAAAAGAAGAAATTTCAGATAAGGTTGAAGGACTTGACAGTGGTGCTGATGACTACATGACAAAGCCTTTTTCTACGGAAGAACTGCTTGCTCGTGTAAGGGCACTTACAAGAAGAAGGGGAGAAGTACGGGATGATAATCTTACTGTCGGCGACCTTTCCCTTAACCGTAAGAACTGCGAACTTGTTTCTAAAGAAACTGGTCAGGTTTTAAAACTTTCTTTAAAAGAATATCAGATACTTGAACTTTTGTTCCGTCACCCTCATGAAGTAATTACCAAGGAAGACATTATTGACCGTATCTGGGGCGATAAAAGCACAGCAGAATACAATAATGTTGAAGTTTATATTTCATTTATCCGTAAAAAAATGGAATTCCTTAAGGTAAAGACTGTTATCAGAACGGCAAGAGGAATCGGCTATTCTCTTGAAGAAAAAGAAACAGGGGCTGTCCTTTAAGAATCTGCTTTGGTTGATTTATATTAGTTGGTTTATATGCGAAGAATAAAAATCAGTTCGTTTGCAAAAATCAGGCTCAGAATTATTTTCGTTACAATGCTGATTCATGCTACGATTTTTATCGGTCTGTTTTCAGTAATAAGAATTTCAAGCGAAGTAGCAAATAACGAATGTTCTTTTAACTATATAGACAGCATTATAGAAAACCACGGGAATCCCGTATTTAACTTTTCATCAACTACGGATTTTAAAGAGGCCTATCCTAATCTACCGTTTACTCCGCTTTTTCAGAATGTTTATCCTTATTCGCTAAAAGCGACGAAGCTATATTTTTCAGAAGGAATGTCATTAAGAAAATTCTGTTCCGTAAAGGTAAAATTTGACGGCGAAAATTTAAGGATTTTATCAACTTACAGCAAGTCTATTTCAGAAGACACGATACAAGATGTTACTCAAAACATTTTTAAAAAAGTTATTATTGGGGAACGACAGGGAAATTACAGAAGGTTTTTATGGAAATGTAAGGCTGTAGACAAAAACGGCACATACCTTCTTGTTTTTTTGGATAATTCAATATTTTTTGACTATCTTCAAGCCTTACGGCAGATAAGAAGACATGTTCTGTTTATGGGACAGTTCTTTTCATTTTTATTTTCTTTTATCCTTTCTTCGTGGGCAATCCACATGTTTAAAATAGAATTCAACAGGCAGAAGCGTTTTCTTTCAGATGCAGGGCATGAATTAAAAACTCCGGTTTCTGTAATAAGTGCAAATGTTGATGTTCTTCTTTCTTCATATCCCGGAAATAAATGGCTTGGCTATATCCAGACAGAAACGGAACGTATGGCAGAGCTGACAAAAAAACTGCTTTATCTTGCCCGCTCCGATGCAAATGAAAACAAGTTTTTGATGCGTTCTTTTAATGTTTGTTCTTCTATTATGGAAGTTGTGCTTCCGTTTGAAAGCGTTGTCTTTGAACAGGGAAAAATCCTTGAAATGGATTTACCGCCGGAAGGTATTATGGTCTATGCCGATGAAGCTTCCGTAAAACAGGTTGCAGTAATTTTTCTGGATAACGCCCTTAAAAATACGGAAGAAAATGCACATATAAAAATTTCTGTTTCCTGCCAGAAAAACAAATGCCTTTTAAAAGTTTACAATACCGGCCTTGGAATAAAACCTGAAGACCTTAAAAAAATATTCCAGCGGTTTTATCGTTCAGACACTTCACGGAACCGCCTTACAGGCGGTTCCGGTCTTGGTCTTGCCATTGCCTCTTCTATTGCTGAAGCCCACAACACATCTGTTTATGCCCAGAGCGAATACGGAAAATATGCCGAATTTGTCTTTGAAATTCCTCTTGATACAAAAAAAATTAAAAAAGCTATTGGCTAAGTATGTTTATTTAGGCTAAACTTTGCCTATGATAAATAGAAACAAAGGATTTTCAAACTTAACGGCCGGATATCTTTTTCCGGAAATTGCAAGAAGAAGAAGGGAATATGCAGAAAAGCATCCTGGTTCTTCTATAATAAGTCTTGGTATTGGTAATACTACAGAACCTCTTTCACCGCATATTGCAAAAGCTATGTCAGATTATGCATTGGCTCTTGCAACACCTGAAGGTTATTCAGGTTACGGCGATGAACAGGGACTAAAAGCCCTTCGTGAAAAAATTGCTCAGGTTTTGTACGCAGGTAAAGTAGACGCTTCCGAAGTATTTATTTCTGACGGTGCAAAATGCGATATTGCCCGCATCCAGACTTTGTTTGGTCGCGATGTAAAAGTTGCCGTACAGGATCCGGCATATCCGGTATACGTTGACGGTTCGGTTGTAGTTGGTGCTGCCGGCCAAATGAAAGCCGATGGTTCCGGTTATGAAGGTATTGTTTATATGCCTTGTGTACCGGAAAATAATTTCTTCCCGGATTTGTCTGTTGTACCTGAAAATTCAATTATATATTTCTGCTCTCCAAATAATCCTACAGGTGCTGCATCAACAAAAGAAGAACTTACACGCCTTGTAGAATATGCACGCAAGCACGGATGTATAATCATCTTTGATGCTGCTTACATGGAATTTATACGTAATCCTGAACTTCCAAAAACAATATTTGAAATTCCTGGCGCAAAAGAATGTGCAATTGAAATTAATTCTTTCTCTAAACCTGCCGGATTTACAGGTGTTCGTCTTGGCTGGTCAATTGTTCCAAATGAATTGAAATTTGCTGACGGTTCAAGCGTAAATAAAGACTGGAACCGTGTAATGACAACTTTGTTCAACGGAGCTTCAAACATTGCTCAGGCAGGCGGGCTTGCCGCTCTTGACGAAGAAGGCCTTAAAGAAATGAAAGCCATCATCGATTACTATCTTGAAAACGTAAAAACGATGGGTAAAGTTCTTAATGGTCAGAAATTTAAAGATGCCGGCGTAAAGGTTTACAGCACAGGAAATTCACCGTATCTTTGGGTTTATTTCCCTGGATATAAGAGCTGGGATATTTTCGATAAAATCCTGGAAGAATGTAATGTTGTTGTAACTCCGGGGTCCGGATTCGGTCCGGCAGGAGAAGGTTTTGTACGTTTCAGTGCATTTGGACATCATAAAGATGTAGAAGAAGCCTGTAAGCGTTTTGAAAATTTAAAATTATAGTTTTATGGACGGAATGGGCTGGGACTACCGGCCTTCCGTTGCTCCGCTGTCAACGCAGCTTCGGTTCTGCGCCGCCTGATTTTGTTATAGCGGCGCAGAACGCCTTCGGCCAACTACAGTCCGGCGTATTCTGGCCGCGCTCACAAAAATTAGCGGTTGCAATTTCTAAAAGTTTTTCCTTTCTGGTATTACAGATATTTCTGGTAGCTTAAATCGACTCTTACAGAATGCTGCCAGTCGTTTGATAATTCACTTGTTATAATCTGAACCATTGCCTGAAATTTAGAAGAAACTCCGTCAACAATAATGTATGGCGAAACTTTTGCATCTGGATATTCAAATTCTGAACTGTCCGTATCATTTCTTATTAAAGTATCTAAATGCTTTATGCTTGTTCTATCCCATGAAAGTGTAAAATGTGAACCGAATGTGTAATTTAATTCCTTTGAATGGAAAAGATCGTTAAATATGTTTGCATCGATTCCAAGTGCATTGTCTACAAAAAACAGGTTTTCTACAGTTTTTTTAGGGAAGCTGAAAAAGCTTAAATTTAATTTGTAATATTCATCTACGAATCTTGGTTCTATAAGAAGATAAAGATTGTCAGAGCTGTAATCAAAATTTGCTCCGTTGCTCCTTGTAACCCTTAAATCCTGAATTCCAATTTCACCGAAAAGACCGCCTGAATATTTGTTTCCGATAAAGAATTCAGTTCCTCCATGTAAGAATAATTCATCTACTATAAGAAAACTTTCATCTGCATTAGTGTCATCTGAAGATTTTAAAGGTGCACCAAAACCGCCTGCTATGTCAAAGCAGAAATTATTAAATACACCTGCAAATCTGGTGTCTAAATTTAATTCATATTTGTTTGTGTTCCGGTGGTTTGCATAGATATAAATTCCGCCTGCTATAGGAACTGCGTCTGCCTTTACAATGTACGAGCCGCCTGCTCCAAAGAAGGGTAGTACAGTAGAGCCTTTAAGTCCAAGCCAGCTTTGTGTTATTGCAGAATCAATTTCTTCTATACCGAAAAGCCTTCTTAAAAATATATCTGAACCAATCGGTTCGTAAGTTCCAAAAAATAAACTGAAGTAATTTGCAAAACTTCCTAATAAAAAGTGCTTTGTTACAGAAATCTCGTCAATTCTAAAAACAGCTTCTGTATCTTCTGCAAGACCCGTTTCTATAATATCTGCTGTTTGAACAGAAAATTCAGAACGTAATGTCATTTGATTTGAAAAATCAAACTGAGCAGAATAGAATCCCTGTACTTTTAAAATAGGTTCTATATCATCGTATTCAGGATTTGATGTTCCTTCCAGTTTTGCACCGGCTTTTCCGCTGAAAGAAGCAGCCGTGATAGCATTTACCGTGCAGAACAATAGAGAAAAAAGTAAACAGGTTTGAAAAACAGTTTTTTTCATGGGCATAAATCTCCACTTTATCTTATCGGCAGAAATGTTAAATTCGGCTAGTAAAAAGTTGAAAATTCCTGTTAAAAAAATCTAGTCCTGGTTTTCTATTTTAAATTCTTAAAGTAATTTTTAACAAGATTTGACTTTTGTTGATTTTAACTTGACATCCATTTTGTTTCAGTTAAAATATTAAGTATGAGTGATTATTTAGATGCGAGCAATGAAGAATTGTTAAAAGACTTCTTCTCAGAAGCCAGTCAACAAGTCGAAAATCTCGAAAGCAACATTCTTGTTATAGAAAATGACCCTGAAAACCATGAAGCAATTGATGAAATTTTCAGGGCTGCGCATACATTGAAAGGTGGCTCTGCAACTGTGGAGATGAATGAACTGTCAAGTTTCACTCATACGGTTGAAGATGTGCTTGATGAATTGCGTTCTGATCGTCTGAAAGTTACGGAGAACGTTGTAGATGTTCTTCTTTCTGCTATAGATGTTATTAAGAGCATGCTGGAATCCCGTTCCAACGGTTCTGTTTACAGTGAAGATGTTTCTGATTTGCTGGAAAAACTTCATTCGTTTATTCCTGCAAAAGAAAAGAAAAAGTCAAAACCGCCGGTTTCCCTTGCTTCTTTTGCACAGCCGGCTCCTGCCCCGGCACCTGCTGCTCCAGCTCCTGCCGCTTCAGCTGCTCCTGCTTTAACAGAAGAAGAATACAGCGAATTAAAACGCAATTGTGGAGCGGGACAGCACTTGTGGAGTGTAACCGTTCAGTTTGATGAAAATAATCCTATGAATTCTGTAGGTGGAATTCAGGTATTTGCGGCATTAAAAGCCTGCGGAACAGTATTAAAGACAGTTCCTGATTTTGATGCGCTTTACGAAGATGAATTCTATCCTACGGTTGTATATTATCTTGTAAGTGATTCAAATGCAGATGCATTGGAAGACGCTGCATTTCTGAGCGATGTAACATTAAGTACAGACGCTAAGGAAGTTACAGGTCCTTCTGCCGGCGGAGCCGCTCCTGCTGCTGCAAAACCTGCACCTCAGGCAGCCCCGGCACCAACACCAGCTCCTGCCCCTGTTGCTGCTGCAGCCCCGGCACCTGCCCCTGCAGCACCTGCACCACAGGCTGCTGCTCCTGCAAAACCTGCTGAGGCCGCTAAACCTGCCGCTGATAAGCCGAAGCCGGCTGCGCCTGCAAATCATGCAAATGCTGCTGGTTCAATTCTGCGTGTAGATTCAAGACGTATCGATTCACTTTTGAATCTTGTCAGCGAAACAGTTATTACAAAGGCTGCATTCAATCAGCAGGCAAATCAGCTTACAGAACAGCAGCTTCAGTTCCAGAGCCTTGATGTTGCTTTCAAAGAAAGAATTCACCGTCTGTTTGAACAGTTGCCGCAGTATCTTGAAGAAATAAACAATGGAAAATCTATAAAAGCCATTCAGTCAGAAATTACACAGGAATTTGGAGATATTTATTCAATCTTCGATCCTTATGAAGCAGCATTTAAGAGCCTTGCCCTTAAATTCCGTTCTTCTACACAGAACCTTGGTCGCATTACAAGCGAACTTCAGGAAGGTGTAATGAAGATTCGAATGGTTCCTATCAGTCAGATTTTCAGCCGTTTCCCTCGTGTTATCCGCGATTTGCAGCGTGATTTGAATAAAAAAATCAATCTGGAAATTGAAGGTGAAGAAACAGAACTTGATAAGTCAGTAGTTGAAGATTTGCTCGACCCGATTATGCACTGTGTACGCAATTCTGTAGACCATGGAATTGAAGCACCAAATGTGCGTGTTGCAGCCGGTAAACCTGAAACAGGTACCGTAAAACTTAAGGCTGCCAACGAAGGTAATATGATTAATATTGATATCAGCGATGATGGTGCCGGTATTGATGTTGATAAAGTTAAGGCAAAGGCTATTCAGAACGGACTTATCCATCCTGATAAGATTCTTACTGATCAGGAAGCATATCAGCTTATTTTCCAGCCGGGCTTTTCTACGGCGGAAAAAATTACAAATGTTTCAGGCCGTGGTGTAGGTCTTGATGTTGTTAAGACAATGATAGATAAGTTGAACGGTTCCGTAACGGTTTCTTCACAGAAAGGTGTTGGAACTACGTTCTGTATCCGTTTGCCTCTTACACTTGCAATTATTCAGGGCTTGCTTGTACGTGTTGGTAAAGAAGTTTACTCAATTCCGATTGTTTCGGTTATTGAAAGCCGCCGCGTACACTTGAGCGAAATTAATACAATTGATAATTACGAAGTTCTTAACGTTCGTAATGAAGTTATCAGTGTACTTAGATTAAGCCGGTTGTTTAATATTCCGGTAAATGAATCCGGCGAATACTGTTACATAGTTATTGTTGGATCTCAGAATAAAAAAATTGGTATCATGGTTGATGCTTTGATTGGTGAAGAAGATGTTGTAATTAAACCTCTTCGTGACCAGTTTACCAATTCACCTGGAATTGCTGGTGCTTCAATTTTGGGAGACGGTTCAGTTTCTCTTATTATTGATGTATCACAGTTGTTGGATTTGGGTGTGCGCCAGGAAATTGATGCACAACAGGCTGTACCGGAAGGGGTGTAAGGAATACTTATGGAAACTACTGCTGAAAAAATCGATGAACTTCGTATTGACACCGATTTACTGGAAAAAGGTGAAGAAAAAGACGAAAAAGAGAAGATGGCAATCATCGATTTTAAGATGATTACATTCTCTCTTGCCGGTAAAGATTATGCAATTGATATTATGAAAGTAAAGGAAATTGCTAAAGCCGGTAAATTTACCTATGTTCCTAATGTTATGCCATTTGTAATCGGAGTTTATAACCTCCGTGGAGATATTATTCCAATTATCGACTTCAGGCTTTTCTTTAACATTCCTGTTGCAGAAAGAAAGAATGATGATTTGGAAAATCTTCTTATTATAACAGTCGGTGAACAGACTTTTGGTGCCGTTGTTGATGAAATACATTCTGTTGTAGGTATTCAAAAAGATACTATTCAGCCGCCGCATCCTTTGTTTGGCGATATTAGTATCCGCTATATCTATGGCGTTGTAGAAAGTGGAAAACAGCTTTACATTTTGCTTGATATTGACCGAATCTTCTCAAGCAAGTTGAATATTGATGTAAAGAAAAATGTTCAGTCTGCAACAATGGCTCGTCCTATGCCTGTAAGACAGGTTACATCAGACGCAAATAAAGTTGCTGCTGCTCCTGCTGGTAAAGCAAGTGCAAAACCTGCTGAAGCTGCCGCTGCAGCAAGTGCAGCTCCTGCACCGGCTGTAGATAATACTCAGAAAGATTATAATTTTATTGTCCATGATTTGCAGGAAATCAGCCAGTTCTATGTATCTTCTTTGAATGAAACCTGGGTCAAACATCGTTTTGATGAATGGGCAGGTGCAAAGAAGGGTGAAACAACACAACTTCAGAATAAAGAAAAGGCTGATGAATTCCTTTCAACATTCTGGTCAAAATGCAACAATACCTGGTGGAGCCGTGCTTTAGCAGATAATTTCTATAAAGCTTTGCCGGATAATAGTGCAAAACAGATTGTTGTATGGAATATCGGTTGTGGTAAAGGATACGAAACTTACTCTATCGCATGTATCCTTCATAAACGTTACCCGGAAGCAAAAATCAGGGTTTATGCCCATGATAAAGATCTTTTGAATATTTCAAATGCGTCGTTATTGTCTATCGACCCGGCTTTTGCTAATGACTGGTATGCACCTTATGTAACTCATAAGGCAAATGGTGAGTACACATTTACACAGGAAATAAAAGAATCCATAATGTTTGAATACCATGATTGTACAAACACTAATGCTCTGCCGTTAACAGACATTATTTTTGCACGTGATGTTCTTTCGTTGCTGCCAACAGATGCTCAGGCAAGCCTTATTGAAGACTTTACTGAAAAGCTGAAAGGTAATGGAATTGTTATTCTTGGTGAAAATGAAGCACTTGCAGATCGTAACACATGGCAAGAGAGAATGGTAGATTCCCTCTTGGTTTACAGTAAGCAATAAAAAATCTTATAAGGAGAAAATATGCGAGTAGAGTATATCAACCCATTTGTAGAAATTTCTTACAGAGTCTTAAAAGAGGTTCTTGACGGCTCTGAAGTAAAACGTGGGAATTTGTATTTGAAGTCTACCGCAATGCCTGTTATGGGTGTTGCTGCTTTGGTAGGTCTTGCAGGAGATGTTGAAGGTCGTGTATTATTTGACATGACTCTTGACACTGCGCTTAAGATTGCCTCTAAAATGAATGGAGAAGATCTGCCGCAGTTCGATGATCTGGCAAAAGCTACTATTAGTGAGTTGGCAAATATGATAACAGCACAGGCTGTTACAAAATTGCATGAGTTGGGCTTTAAGTTCGACTTGACTCCACCAGCACTTTTTGCAGGTGAAAAAATGGAAATTGCTGCTTTAGGAAATACTTCTGAAAATATTGAAGCTCTTATTGTGCCTCTTATTACAGAGTATGGAAAAGTAGAAATAAATGTTGCTATTCGGGAACGAGTATAGCTAAGGGAGAGACAATATGAAAACAAAACAAGATTTTCCGTCAATTAATGAGCGTCCGCCTGAAGGAATTAAAGCTGACGGTACAAAATATCGGGTTCTAATTATTGACGATTCCTTATTTGTTGCAAAGCAACTTGGACAGATTCTAACCAGTGAAGGTTATGAAGTTGTCGCTACTGCTGCTGATGGTAAAGAAGGCTTAGATAAGTATAAAGAATTGTGCCCGAATGTTGATTTGGTAACAATGGATATTACTATGCCAAAGATGGATGGTATTACAGCCCTTGAGCAGATTATGGCTTTTGATAAGAATGCAAAAGTAATCATGGTAAGTGCTCTTGGTAAGGAAGAATTGGTAAAAAAATCACTTCTTCTTGGTGCAAAGAACTATATCATCAAGCCATTGGATAGAAAGAAGGTTCTTGAAAGAATCTCTGCTTCTTTGAATAAGTAGTAAAAACACTTCATTTCTCAAAGATACACAAACACTGATTAACTCTATCATTAAACGGGTTAATCAGTGTTTTAAATTTTGTCATTCATTTCGGATGTTTTTCTCGGCTCATCCAAAATTTAATAAATTATCAGTTTGTATCCTGCTGCTGAGCTTAATATCTCTATATTGTATTTTTTTATTTTCTTTAAATAATAGCGTAACCTTGAAACATAAACACAGACGCTTCTGTCAGCAGCAACCCTGTCATGCATAAGAAGAACATCTTTTAATTCGTTACGACTTATGTATGTATTGTATCTGTTTATAAATTTTATAAACAGATTAAAGATTGTTGGAGGCATTTTTACTTTTTTTCGTAATTCATAGATGTTTATGTTGTAGGGCAGAACAGGAGTTTTTTCAACCTGGCTGCATATATCTGCTTCGCCAAAAGGAAGTGGTTCCTGAATTAAAGGAATGTATGGTTTTATAGCGGGAGATTCAACTGCATTTTGAATTGCATAAAGCAGTTCTTTTAATTCTGGCGAAATTTCCAGTTCTGTAAAATGTCTTGCCAGTTGAAAAAGCCAGTAAGTTACCCTTTCTCCGTCGGACGGGTACGGGTCATTGTAAAAAATGAGGGGTACAATTACATTTAGTTCCCGCATGTATCTGTAGATATTCAGCATGTCATGCTGGAACATTGTGTAATCCATTACGAATAAATCCGGTAGTGTGACGTTGTTGTGTAAAATATGGAAGAAAAACTTTTGGCCATAGTGCGGTATAGCGCAAATTCCTGTCTTAGTAATTTTATCAACTATTTTTTCGCAAACGGCTATTTGTTTGGTAAAAAAATAAACTGTCATACTAGTATTCTAAGGTTAAATTTAGTAAAAATCAAATAAATTTATTGAAAATAACTTAAAATTTATAATCACTTAGAGATTCAACGATATAAACTGTATGACAAAGCAGAAAACTGTCTATAGTGTGAACGGCAATGTTTCTGAAATTGAGGTTTTACCGGTTAAAAGACAGATTAGTCTGTCTAAACCGATTGAAGCGCTGGCACATTCAGGATAATTGCTATAGATTTTCCAGTAGCCTGCATCAACCGGATGGTTTATCTTTGATTTTCTGGCCTTTAGCTTTGACTGATTTTCAAAATAAAGGCGTACATTGTTTGCTGACGTTTCTTCAGATCTGAAGTCTGCAATTTTAATTCCGCCACAGAAAAGCTGACAACGCTCTTTTAATGCAACCGGGCGTTCTGGCGTTGGTACAATATTTTTTGATAAATCAGAAATCTGCTGTGGGAAATCATAAATTACTGTTGCACCTTCATGCTGAAGTTTCGGAACAATGTGTTGGGAGAATATATATTCAAATAATTCTACCCATTCCCAGGTAGCAAATGGCTTGTCCATTGATTCTGTAAGACCTAAATTTCTTGTGTGGTAAGCAAGACTTCCTGTATCCTGAGCGTCGGAAAGCTTAAAACCGGCATATTTTTCAAACGCGTTATCCATTGTAATGTATTTAAAAGGAGGTTTCACTGCTGCAAGAAAAGGTTCCGGTTTTAACTGGGAAATTAAATTTGTTAATAATTCTTCAACTATTTTTGTAGCATGAAGATAATTATAGCCCATTAAATAGAATTGCAGCATTGAAAATTCAGGGTTGTGCATTTTAGTCATTGCTTCCATATTTCTGAAGCATTTTGAAATTTGAAAAATATTGCATTTGTTCTGGGCGACAATCCTTTTCATAAAAAAATCCTGGTTCGGTGCCAGAAATAAAGAGCGGCTAATTCCGCTCCATTGGTCTACATAGTCAGTTTTAAAAACTTCAAAATTGCAGTCCGGTATGAGTGTTGAAGACAAAACAGGAGTTTCTACTTCAAGAAAACTTTTTTTTATAAAAAAATCACGTGTGCGCTGAATTATTGAAGCGCGCATTTTTAACATTTCCAAATTCATGCTTTTATTATAGCAAATAGAATTGAAAAAGTGTATAGTTTTGTTATGGGGCAGCCGCTGATTTTTCGCCTTATTGATAAGGCTGTTTATGAATATAATTTGATAGAAAACGGGGATAAAATTTTAATTGGTGCTTCAGGCGGAAAAGATTCTACTGCTTTAATTGAATATTTTGCAAACCGCGTGCGCCGCCCAAGTGAAAATTTTACTTTTTCGGCTTTTCATGTTTCTTCAGAAATTACCAAGCCCCTTAATATTGAACTTGCAGAAATTTTTAAATCCTGGAATGTTGAAGTAATTGAAAAATATGTTGATGTGTTAGGCAGAATAAAAAAAGGCCATAAAATGAACTGCTGGTGGTGTTCTACGCAGCGGAGAACTGAACTTTTAGAGTATGCAATAAAAAATGGCTATAATAAGATTGCCCTTGGGCATCACCTTGATGATATTCTTGAAACTTTTCTTATGAATGCAGTTGAACGCGGTGAATTTTCAACAATGCCTGTAAAACTTCAGTATGAAAAATATCCGGTACAGATAATCAGACCTTTGTGCTATGTGCCGGTAAATTTAATAAAATCACATGTGGAAGAAGCAGGTTATAAAAGCGTAACGTGTACATGTAATTTTCAGGATAATTCAGCAAGAAAACTTGCCAGAGAAAAGTTGAATTTTTTAACTGATTTTATGGATGAAAAAAAACAGAGGCTTTTTGCGTCTTTGAAAAATATACAGATGCAGTATCTGCCTTAAAAAACGTTTATAATCGGTCTGTAAACACTAAAAAAACATTAAAACGGATTTGAAGGGCGTTTGCTGAATTTATAAGTCATTTTTGCTCCGAAATATCTGCTTACAAAATGGCTTATGAATGCACTGAATTTCCATTTTGCAGCCATTATGGCAATGTGTTTTCCTTTTTTTGTTTTTTTAAGGCAGTGTGCAACAACTTTTTGTGCAGAAAGCCCGTGAAGAACTTCTTTTCTGGCTCCGTTTGAAGCAACGTTTGCAAATTCTGTGCTGACAGAGCCTGGACATAAGGCCATGACTTTTATGCCTTTATTTTCAACTTCGGCGGCAAGTGCAAGCGTAAAACTTAATACATAGGCTTTTGTAGCGGCATAAACTGCAAAATTGCCAAGCGGCATAAAAGCTGCAAGGCTTGCTACATTTATAATGATTGAATCTTTTTTCAAGTACGGAAGTGAAAATCCACATATTCCGGTCAGGGAAGTGCAGTTCAGGTCAATCATTTCAAGCTGGCGTTCGGTTTTTGTATTTTCAAATGTTCCGTAAGTTCCAAAGCCTGCATTGTTGATTAAGCAATCTATTTTAATCTGTTCGTTTTCTTTATTCTCTGCAGAATCGGATTTGATTTCATTTTCAAGCAGTGTTTTAAAAAGAAGGGCACCTTGTGTTCCGCATAAATCTATTTGAACAGGTTTTACTGCTATTGAAGAATTTTCAATTCTTTTTGTTTTCTGTAATTCATGCTTTAATTCTTCAAGCTTGTCTTTTCTGCGGGCAAGAAGCCAGAGTTCATCGCTTTTGCAGCTCGGGTAAATCTGTCTGGCAAATTCCATGCCCATGCCGGAACTAGCACCGGTAATTATGGTCAGTGTTTTCATGGTTTTAATATAATGAATTTGGCGCGGCGCGGAAAGACTGCAGACAAGGGCAAGGCGTTATAACAGGAAGCCATTTTTGCATATAATATTTTATAATGCGTTTGCCCTGGTCTGCAGACGGAAAGCCTATGCATAAAAGCCGCACTGTTATTGCATAGGATAAATTGCTAATTGTACTTTTTTTTTACATGCCATATACTATAACAATGAAAAAAATCGTTTATTTTCTTCTTATAACATTTGTACTCAGTTTAAATTCATGTTCATCTATTCAAAAAATGGGAACAAACGCTGTCTCTGATATGATGTCCGGCTATGACAAAAAAGGACGCTTGATTGAAAAAAAGCAGGGGACTGCTGACCCTATGCTTGCCGTTATGGGCGAAACGGATACAATTCTTATAGGTGATTTTCTGCCGGTTACATTAAAGATGTGTGAAATTCTTCAGGCCGGTAATCCTGAACATCAGGGAATGGCAATTATGTGCGGACAGCTTAATGTTATGTATGCAAATGCATATATTCAAAGTCCTGCGGATGAAATTCCTGTCAGTGAATTTGATAAAAAAGATTCTGAATACCGCAGAGCCTATGCACATTATTTAAAAGGCAGTGAACAGATTTTTGCAGTCCTTGAAAAAAAATATCCGGGAATAAATGATATTCTTGTTTCTGCTGATGAAGATAAAATCAGCACAGTTGTAAGCAAGTTAAAAAAGAACGATGTAAATGCCCTTTATTGGGCGGTTGCAGGAAGACTTGGGGCTTTTTCTTTGGATCCATTGAATCCAGATTTGATTACATCCCTTAGCGCATGTGTTGCTCTTTTGGAAAAAGCCTGTGAACTTGATGCTGAATATTCATCAGGTGCAATCTGGTCACTGCTGTTTACTTTTTATGTTTCAGCACCTGCTGATTTCTGCGGCAATATGGAGCGCGGGCTTGAATGTTACAGAATGGCACAGAAAGTTTCTGGCGGAAAACAGGCCGGAAATTATGTTGCCTATGCAGAAAGTTATTGTATTCCGCAGAATGATGAAGAAGGTTTTGTAAAAGCCTTGAATGATGCTCTTGCAATAAATCCTGATGAAGATCCTTCTTCAAGACTTATGACGGTGATTTATCAAAAGAAGGCAAGAAGGCTTCTTGCAGCCAAAGAAGATTATTTTCTTGAATGGTAATAAAAAATAAAGACGGCATTTTTGCATGCCTGACAGGAGTTTGTTATGAATAAAAAAACAGTTATATTCTTTACAGTTTTTTCCTTTTTATTGTTACCTGTCTTTTCGCAGGTTAAAAAAATAAAAGTTGCAACGATTGCTCCGGCTCGTTCTTCATGGGATATTGAAGAAAATTCAATGGCTCAGGAATGGGCAAGAATTACAAACGGAGAAATTTCATTGCAGTTTATGAATACTGTTGCGCTTGGCGGAGAAGGTGGAGTTGTTCAAAAGCTTAATTCGGTGCGCCCGGGGCAGAAACCTCCGATAGGCGGGGCTATTTTTACAAGTCTTGGAATAAATGAACTTGTTCCGGATTCGTACATTATTACAATGAGTGTTCCAGGTCTTTTTAAGACACAAGACGAGGTTAATAAAAGTGTAGAAAAATTCTACGAAGATATTCAAAAGCCGATTCTTGATAAAGGCTATGTTGTGCTCGGCTGGTTTTCTGTAGGCTGGGTTTACTATTTTACAAAATCAGAAGTAAGAACCCCGGAAAACTTAAAATCCCTGCGACTTTGCGTAGGAAGCCTTACAGCTCCGGCTTTAACAAATGCATTTAAGGCAGCCGGCTATACAACAATGGATGTTCCGGTTGATAAACTTTTGCAGAGCATAAAAACTCCTGGCGGAGTTGAAGGTTTGTACACACTTCCTATGTATGCTTATGCGGCTCAGTATTGTAAATCTGTTCCGTACATTCTTGACGTCCCGCTTTGTCCTATAATGGCAGGCTTTTTAATTTCAAAAGATGTGTGGGCAGAAATTCCTGAAAAATATAAACCGGCTCTGATTGAATCGGTAAGAAAGGCAGAAAGAAAATTTGCTCTTTCTGCAGAAAAAGATACGGATGAGTATTTGAAACGATGTCAGGAAGCAGGTGCTAAACTTGTTTCTTTATCTGAAGCAGAAAAAAAAGCATTCAGCGACAGTTTCTATAAAGATTCTAAAAAAATGTATGAAACTAAAGATCCTGTTGTAAGTAAGGTTTTATTTGATAAAATTTCAGATTATCTGAGAAAACTGAGAGGTGAATAATTGCTCCAGAAAATTCAAAAAATAGAGAATAAGACAGTTGAATTATTAGTTGCACTTCTGGCCTGTCTCCCGCTGGCTGTAAAGATTCTTCAGGATTTTTTTCATGTAACGGTTTTAGATTCCGAAGCTGTTCTTGTAAATCTTATTTTTGTTTTTTCATGTTTTGCAGGAATTGTTACATATCAGAAAAATAAACACCTTAGCCTTGCTTCTTTATTGGATAACGCACGACCTGAAGTAAAAAATGTCTTTTCAAAAATCAGGACTTTTGCAGTATGTACGGTTCTTACAGCTATTTTTTTTGATTCACTTTGTCAGCTTGTAAATCCTGTCCAGTTGCAAACTACAATATGGGGAATCCGCTTGCAGTATATTTTTGCTTTTTTGCCATTGTGCTACGGATGCCTTATTGTTTTTTCGTTCAAAGAAAACAAATTGTATGCGGTGCTGGGACTTGTTTTAGGAATCCTTATTTCTACCGGAACAATCGCAGGTGTTTTGTATTATGTTTTTAAATTAGAAAACACTTCGTTTTTATACTCAATAAGTGATGCCTGGATTTCTATTTCTGGAATTCTTATTCTGCCGCTTGTTTTGTTTTTTATAGCACTTGCATTTATTGGTGTGCCTCTTTTTATAGTAATTTCCGGAATAAGCTATATAGCATTTTCTCAGGCTGGTGGTTACGTTGATGTAATTCCTCTTGAAACATACCGTATTTTGACTGACAACAGTGTTGCAGCTATTCCTTTGTTTACGATAGCAGGCTACATTCTTTCTAAAAGCAGTGCAGGTAAAAGATTTGTTGAATTGTTTGATGCGCTGTTCGGCTGGTTTAAGGGCGGAACGGTTGTAGCTTCTGTTTTAGTTATGGCATTCTTTTCAACTTTTACAGGGGTTTCCGGAGTTACGATTTTAGCCCTTGGTTCTTTGCTTTCATTTATACTTACGGGTTCCGGTTATAGTCAGGACAAGGCAGAATCCCTTGTTGTTTCATGTGGTGCGCTTGGTCTTCTTTTTCCACCGAGCGTAGCAATTATTGTTTTTGCAACTGTAAATTATTTTTCTGTTGATGTAATTCAGCTTTTTGTTGCTGCGCTTATCCCGGGACTTATAATGTCGCTTTCAATGATTTTATTTGGAATTTTCTATGATAAAAGAAAAGTTCGTCCTGAGTTTTCGCTGAAAAAGATAATTCTTGCAGTAAAAAACAGTATCTGGGAACTTTTGCTTCCATGTATAATTTGTATCAGTTATTTTGCAGGATTCTTTGATTTATTTCAGGTTGCCTCTTTTGCGGTTTTGTATTCTTTCTGTATTGCAACTTTTATAAGAAAAGATTTTACGTTCAGCGAAGCCTGTACAATTATTGATGAAAGTGTTCCTGTTTCTGGCGGTGTTCTTTTTATCCTTGGTTCTGCCGTGGGGCTTTCTTATTTTATGCTGGATGCAGATGTCCCTGGAACTTTAACAGCGATAATTACATCGTATGTAACTAATAAATTTGTTTTTCTTATGCTTGTAAATATCCTTCTGCTTATTGCAGGCTGCCTTATGGATATTTATTCTGCGATTCTAATAATTTCTCCGCTTCTTATTCCTCTGGCTGAATCATTTGGAATTTCTGCGGTTCAGACAGGTGTAATTTTCCTTATGAATCTTTCAATAGGATTTTTAACCCCGCCGATTGGAATGGATTTGTTTATTGCTTCTTACACGTTTAAAAAGCCGGTCGGAAAAATTATTCATGGAGTTCTGCCTTTCCTTTTAGTACAGTTTGCAGTCCTTCTTTTGATTACATATGTTCCTTGGTTTACATCTGTTCTTTTGCATTAGGTATTTATAAAGAATTATGATTAAAACGCACATCAGGTATATCTTTGCTTTTACTCTGCTGATTTCTGTCTTTTGTTTTTTTTCGTGTACTTCTTCTGCGGAAAAAAAAATAAGTAGAAAAGAAATTTTTACCAGAACTTCTGCAAGACTTGTTAATGATAAAATTCAGACAGAAAAAAAAGCACAGGAAAATGCCGTCCGTGATTACGTTAAAAATTTACCGGTTGACCAGAAAATTTCCCAGCTATTCCTTGTAAATATAGTTGGTTGCGATAGTTTTATGCCTGTTGAACATTCGGGTGCTCTGGAAGGAAACCCCGGCAAAGGCGAATATCTTGTTCCGGGCGGATGCCTGTTTTTTTCATATAATATTGCAGATACTCCTGAAAAGATGCTTTCCTTTAATAAATCCATACGGGATTTTTGTCTTAAGCATAATATTGTTCCTCCTTATCTCGCAGTTGATCAGGAAGGCGGAAATGTAAACCGTCTGCGGCAGATTGCAGGTCCACTGCCATCTTCTGAGAAAGTTGCACAAAATTTTACTGTAGAAGAAGCTTACAGCCTTTATATGCTTCAGGCTGAACAGATGAAGGCTTTGGGCTTTAATTTAAATCTTGCGCCTGTTGTTGAAGTAAAAACTTCAGAAAATGCGGCTTTTTTAGGAAACAGAAGTTTTGGAACGCTTTCTGAAGTATTAACTTATGCACGTGCTGCCGTTAACGGGTATGAAAATTCCGGAATTGGTACGGTGTTAAAACACTTCCCCGGAAATACAAATACAGATCCTCATACGGGGTTGCCGGAAATTTCCTGGAACGAAAAGCAGCTTGAAGAAAATGTAATGATTCCTTTTTTGGCTCTTTCGTCGATAAACAGTACAGGTATTTTGATGTCGCATGCGCGACTTTCATTAAAAGACAGTAATACACCTGCATGCCTTTCTTCATATTGGGTAGATGAGGTCTTGCGTAAGCAGTTTGGCTATGAAGGTTTGATTTTTTCTGATGATATTTTTATGGCCGCTTTACAGGAAAATGGTTTTCCTCCAGAAAAAGCCTGTATAATGGCAATAGATTCTGGTGTTGACTGTATCATGCTTTCAGAAAAACGCTTTGCACCTGTTGCAAGAATTCTTTTGGAAAAAGCCGGAAAAGATTCTTCTTTTGCAGAAAAAATAGAAAATGCCGTTTTTCGTATTATAAACTGGAAGATTAAACAGAATATTCTTGAACTTTATACGAAGGATTCAAAATGGCTTATTCGTCCTGTAAAGTATGAAAATGATGAACAATTGATGAATATGTATTCTGCGGCATTGTCAGAAAATATAGATTTGTACAGAAATGTTTTTAGTAAAATGCAGGCGGCAAACTGATGGCAAAAACTGAAAAACTTCGCGGAAAAGAAGGCTTTGATAAATTTTATGAAAATCTGTTTGCCGGGCGCTGGGCTGATTTAAAAAAATCATTTTTTTCAGAAGTCTGCTATGCGCAATGGACTTGCGAAAATAAAAAGCCTTATTTTCTTGATACAGGAAGTGTTTTAGCTGCTTTAAATCTTCCTTTAAAAGGTGCAAAAAATATTC
This sequence comes from Treponema sp., assembly GCA_016287815.1. GTDB lineage: Bacteria > Spirochaetota > Spirochaetia > Treponematales > Treponemataceae > Treponema_D. The sequence continues at coordinate 20,897 of JAEEWW010000002.1, forward strand.
TGGATTTATGTGCTGCGCCTGGCGGCAAAACACTGATTCTTGCTTCATTAATGGATGAAGATGCTATTTTAACTTCAAATGACCGTTCGCCAAATCGTAAACAAAGGCTTGTAAAAGTCTGCGATGAATCTCTTCCGCCTTCTGTACGCGAAAGGGTCACTGTTTCTTGCAGTGACGGTGCAAAATGGTGTACAAGACAGACTGAATGTTTCGACAGAATTCTTCTGGATGCACCATGTTCTTCAGAACGCCATGTTGCATTGGATTCTAAGTATCTTGATGAATGGACTCCTTCACGTATTAAGTCACTTTCTATGGAGCAATGGGCTCTTCTTTCTTCCGCATACCGAATGCTTGTTCCTGGCGGTTATCTTTTGTATTCAACCTGCGCCTTATCTCCTGCGGAAAATGACGAAGTCGTTTCCAGACTGTTTAAGAAATTTGATGATGTAAATGCTGTTTTTGAACAGATGACTGAACTTCCTGCGCTTTTGCAGGAAACAGCCGATAAAATTTCAGGTTTTACAGGTGGAATGCTTCCGGCACAGCTCCCTGGTGCTGAAAAAACAAAATATGGTTTTCATGTTTTGCCGGACAAACAGAATGGGGCAGGACCTTTGTATTTTGCACTTATTCAAAAAAAACTGTAGCGGAGGAATGTGAAGATAAAACAAACAATAAAACAAAATGATAAAAACAACTAATAGAACCAAATCGCCTTTAGAACAATACGAATATTATTTGATTTTATCAAAATAGCAATTGCCTTTTTTTATCTTGCACTATATATTTCTACTATATGAAAAAGTATTCATTACAAGAAAAGCTACAAAATGTTTTAGAAGTTGCCAGACAAATTTCCTGTATAAATGATCTTGATGCTTTATTGGAGCACCTTTTAACTGAAGCAAGAAGTATTTCAAATGCGGATGCCGGTTCTATTTATATTGTTAAAGATGATAAAGTATGCATTAAATATGCACAGAATGATACTATTGCCAGTAGAATTCGTGGCGGGAAGCTGCCTTATACCTTTTTTTCTTATGATATTGATGATAAATCTATGGCAGGATATGCGGCTCTTACCGGAAAATCGGTTAACATAGAAGACGCTTATAATCTTCCGCCTAGTGTTCCTTTTTCTTTTAATAAACAGACTGATGAAGCAACTTATTACAGAACAAAATCTGTATTTACTATGCCGTTAAAAGCGTATTCAGGCAGGGTACTGGGAGTTCTTCAGATAATAAATGCACAGGATGAAGACGGCAATGTAGTGCCGTTTGATTCGGATGCAGAAATGTTTCTGGAACAACTGGCTTCCAGTGCTACGCAGGTTTTTGAAAATGCCTATCTTTCTGACGAAATGATAAGCCGTATGCTTATGATGGCTGCGTTCCGGGATCCTAAAGAAACATATCCTCATATTGAACGTGTTGCGCGTTTTGCTGTTGAAATTTATGACCGTTGGGCAGAAGAACATGGAGTTTCTGCAGAAGAGCATTCTGCTTATCGTGATAATTTAAGAATTGCCGCTAAATTCCACGATGTCGGGAAGGTTGGAATTTCTGATTTAATCTTAAAAAAGACTTTTCCTCGTTTAGACGAAAATGAACGCGCAATTATGAAAGGACATACTTTGATTGGTGCCCAGATGTTTATGAAAGGTACTACAGAAGCTGATAAAATGTCTTTTGATGTTGCTTTGCATCACCATGAACGCTGGGACGGTGGTTCCGGCGGTTATCCTGGAAAAGTTGATTTTTCTAAATTTGAACCTGGAATGCCGCTTCCGAAATTTGAAGCTTTAAAAGGCGAAGAAATTCCATTTTCAGCCCGAGTTGTGGCTGTTGCCGATGTTTTTGATGCATTATGCCATAGCCGCTCTTACAAAGCACCCTGGAAAGTTGAAGATGCTATTGAAGCTATAAAGGCTGATGCAGGACATCATTTTGATCCGGAAGTTGTAAAGAACTTTTTAGATGTAAAGACACGAATTCTTGCAATTCTGCGCCTGCATAATGATGAATAATTTTCGTCATTTATGTTTTAATGATTCGTTTCTTATAAGTGCATGTATCTGTTTATCAAAGCAGTTTGCAAATTCTGAAAATTCTTTTTTACCGTAATAACTTTTTTTTGTTCCGCAAAGACCAATCTGGGCAAGCTGTAAATTAAAATCCCTTTCAGAAAGCCGCTGTTTTATATTTTCTTTTGTATAAAGAGTACCGCGGTCATTCATTACGCAAATATTTTTGTTTACAAGCCTGTCTGCAAGTGGAATATCCCTTGTTACAACCAAATCATTTTCTGAAACATTGTTTACGATGTAATCATCTGCTGCCTGACTTTCTTTATTGCAGATAATCATTTTAAAATTACTGTGTTTTTCGTCCTGCGGGATTTCGTGATTTGCAACAAAAAATAGTTTTAGTGAAAGTTTTTCTGTATAAGAAACAAGGTACTGTCTTACGGTTTTCGGACAGGAATCTGCATCGATCCAGACTGTAATCATTGGCCTAATGCTTTGTCAATTTTTTGAATCATTTCAAGAGTAAGGCGTTCAGCTTCCTCATTTGAATCTATGTTTGTTTTTGTGTATTTTGCTATTTTAGATTTTTCTTTGTAAAGTTCGTCACAAATCATAAGTCCTGTTAGGATTGCTGTCTGCAACGGATTTTTTAATCCGGAAGTATTTTCAATTTCATCGGAAATTTTTTTATAATAATTTAAAAGGCGCTTAAGGTATTCGTCATCTTCTTTTGCCTGAATTGCAAAAGATGTTCCTAATAAATCAATTTTTAATGCGCCCATAGTGAACTTCCTTAAAAAAAGTTTCTAGAAAATATAAAACTGACCGTTGTCTTTGTCAGACTTTTCAGTATTATTTGGCTCCTGGGATGAATTATCTTCAGAAATGTTATTTACAGCAGGTGCTGGCTGAGATTCAGGAATAACTGCTTCATTTACTGTGCTTTCAGTATTATTTTCTACTGTTTCCTGTGCTGCTGATGTTTGTAAATTGCCTGCAGGTGTTTCTGATGGAGCAGGGGAAAGTGAAGCAGAGACTTGTGCTGAAGGAGAAGCCTGTACGACACTTGTATTCTGACCTGCGTTTATGTTTGCAGCAGTAGTTTGAATCTGCTGGTTAAGAGCGGCTGCTTTAAGAACAGAATGTTCTACTGAATTCAGCCGCTCCAAAGCTTTTAATATTCCTTCCTCGATCTTGTTTTGATCAGAAGAGAATGAAGAAAGCTGCTCCGTTTTCTCGGAAAGTGCTTTTGTGAGCTCGGAACATTTCATGCGCAGAGCATCATTTTCCTGATTCAGCTGTGCAATCTTCTGCACAGCGCTTTCAACCTTTTCTTCTAATAGTAAAACTTGATCGAGTGAAATCATATTATGCCTTTAATGCTTTTTTTGCAGCGTCTACAACAGCTTTGAAAGCAACCGGGTCTTCAATAGCCATGTTTGACAATGCTTTGCGGTTAAGCAAAATACCAGCTTTGTTTAATCCGTCGATAAAACGTGAATAGCTCAAACCTTCATCGCGAACTGCAGCGTTGATACGTGCAATCCACAACTGGCGGAAATTAGCTTTCTTATCACGGCGGTCAACGTAAGCATGGTTCAAAGCTTTTGTAACAGCATCTTTTGCTGCTTTATAGTTTGTTGCGCGGCGTCCTCTAAAACCTGAAGCAAGTTTAAGAATCTTTACGCGGCGGTTCTTTCTTTTTGTTCCGTCTATTGCTCTTGACATTCTTTATACCTCATCAACCGTATGGCAGTATCTGCTTGCGAATCTTTCTTGCATCAGCTTCTGCAAGAATTCCTGTTGCACGCAACTGTCTTTTGCGTTTTGGTGAACGCTTTGTCAAAATATGACGAAGGTTCATTTTCTTGTACTTTACTTTACCAGTACCTGTAAGTGAAAACCGTTTAGATCCGGATTTCTTTGTCTTCATCTTAGGCATCTTTCTACCTCAATTAGTTTTTGGCTTTTCCTGAAATTGTCATTGACATAAACCTTCCGTCCATTGCGGCCGGTTTTTCAACAACATACGCCGAAGTAAGCCTGTTCAAAACTTCTTTCAGGACATCAAAACCGAGTTCTGTATGGGCAAGTTCACGTCCGCGGAAACGGATTGTTACTTTTACCTTATTTCCCTCGTTTAAAAATTCCTGTATATGTTTGACTTTTGTATCAAGGTCGCCTGTGCCGATTTTTGGCTGCATGCGGATTTCCTTGATTTTTAATACCTTCTGGTTTTTCTTGGAATCACGGAGCTTTTTTTCCTGTTCAAACCGGTATTTGCCAAAATTAAGTATTTTACAAACGGGCGGATTTGCCGTTGGTGCCACTTCAACAAGGTCAAGGTCTTTTTCCTTAGCCATTCTAAGCGCTTCCAAAGTAGGAACAATCCCTTTCTGGTTGCCCTCATCGTCTATTAATCTGACCTCTCTAATACGGATCATTTCATTAACCCGCAATCCTTTTGTGTCTGCCAACTATCCTCCTTGAGAGCCCTGTTCTTACAGAACACTCGTAAAACACACATATAAAGCGTAGTTTCAAGTATAGCAGAAAATTAACTTGTGTGTAAAGATGATTGAAACGATTTCTGCGTGTTTAACATGCGGCATTTAATGCGTTTGCACTTGCCTGTATGAAGCCGTTATGGTAAAAATAATTATGTTTCTTTTTCATGTTTTGATTCTTCCGGGAATTCTTTTAATTCCATGTTATTTTAGAAAATCGTATAAAGATATTGTTGTTCCTGCTTTTTTCGGTCTTTTTCTGGCCATTATTTCTGCTTTATTTTATCATTTTTTTATATTTAAGCCTGAATATTTTGAATTTAATTTTTTAAAGATTATTCTTGGAATCTTTCTTAAAGGCTATGTTTTGCCTTTGGTTTTTACAGCTGCCGCTTACATGGTTTTTGTTAAAGGCGAATTAAAGAAAAAAATTAACAGCCTTTTTCCGCTTTGGATTTCGTTCTATTCAATAATAATTCCGTTTTCGGTAATTTACGGCAAAACAGATTTTTCATTTTTTGAAGTTTTTCTAAGGCCGGTTCTTGCAGGTTGTCTTTTAATTCTTTTAAAAGGTTTTGCAATGATTATTGCCGCTTCTGGCTGTACTGAAAAAAAACGGATTGTTCTTGCCGGCTTTTTGATTTTTGCAAGCCTTTGCCTGTGTTCTCTTGTTGAAGCTTTATGGTTTGCAGGTTTTATCTGGCTTGTCTGGGCTTTGCCTTTTGCATTTACAGTTTTTTCTTCAGTAGTGTCCGTTTTAAAAATTAAATCGTTGTAAATTTATTAAATCTTTGTAAGAGGTTTTTTATGCTGTCTTTTGAAAGTGATTATATTGAAGGCGCTCATCCGAAAATCCTTGAAAAGCTTGTTTCAACTAACATGGAACAGCTTTCAGGTTATGGTTCGGATAAATACTGCGAGAGCGCAAAACAGAGAATAAAAACAGCATGTGCGTGCCCGGATGCCGATGTCTGGTTTATTACCGGGGGAACTCAGACAAATCAGATTGTAATTGATTCAGTCCTTGCGCCTTACGAAGGAGTGGTTGCGGCTTTTACAGGTCATGTTGCAGCACATGAAGCTGGCGCAATCGAATACACAGGTCATAAAGTTCTTACAATTCCTGCTCATAATGGCAAAATGAATGCTGAAGAACTTGATAAATATATCGAAACCTTTTATGCCGACGGAAATCATGAGCACATGGTTTTCCCTGGAATGGCATATATTTCTTTTCCGACTGAATACGGAACTTTATATTCTAAAAAAGAGCTGGAAGATATTCACAATGTCTGTCAGAAATACAAAATTCCGCTTTTTATTGACGGTGCGCGTTTAGGCTACGGTCTTGAAAGCAGTGAATGTGACATAACTTTACCGGAACTTGCAAAGTTTTGCGAAGTATTTTATATCGGCGGAACAAAGGTTGGTGCTTTATGCGGCGAAGCTGTTGTGTTTACTAAGAAAAATACACCGAAGCACTTTTTAAATCTTATTAAAAAACATGGGGCTTTGCTTGCAAAAGGCCGCCTTCTTGGAATTCAGTTTGACACGCTTTTTACGGATAATCTTTATTTTGAAATCAGCCGTCATGCAATCAAAATGGCAGAAAAATTAAAAAAAGGATTTGCTGAGCGTGGTTATAAATTCTTTCTTGATTCGCCTACAAACCAGCAGTTCATTGTATTAGACAATTCACAGATGGAAAAAATTGGAAAATCCGTACGCTTTGGCTTCTGGGAAAAATACGATGAAACACATACGGTTGTGCGCTTTGCTACAAGCTGGGCAACTACCGAGCAGGCAATAAATACCCTGTTTGATTTATTGTAATTAATTCGCTCTTGACTGTTATTCACGATAGGACTATATTATTGTCTTAATAAATACTGTTTTAACTTTAGTAATGCTAAAGAATTGTGATTCACCTGAATGTTTAATCACAATCAATTTACTATATCAGCTGTAAAAATAAGCTGTTAAATTACGGTTTTCGGGGGTAACTATGAAAAGTGACAACGCAAAAAAGGGAGTTGCTCGTGCTCCTCATCGTTCATTATTTTACGCATCAGGCTACACTGATGAAGAACTGGCTCAGCCTTTAGTCGGCATTATCTGTGCAAAAAATGAATTGATTCCAGGTCATATAGAACTTGACCGTATTTCTGAAGCCGTAAAAGCGGGTGTGCGCATGTGCGGCGGAACTCCAATTGAATTCCCTGCAATCGGTGTTTGTGACGGAATTGCCATGGGACACGAAGGAATGAAATATTCTCTTGTTACCCGCGAACTTATTGCAGACAGCGTTGAATGTGTTGCAAAAGCCCATCAGTTTGACGCCCTTGTTATGATTCCAAATTGTGACAAAATTGTTCCTGGTATGCTTATGGCAGCTGCCCGCCTGGATTTGCCTACAGTTTTTGTTTCAGGCGGTCCTATGATGCCTGGTCATGTAATGGATCGGACTAATCCTTATTATGGAAAAGAGCTTTCTCTTTCTGATATGTTTGAGGCTGTAGGAACTTTTGCCGTAGGAAAGATTACAGAAGAGCAACTTAAAGAAATGGAACACTCTGCCTGCCCTGGCTGCGGAGCATGTTCAGGTATGTTCACTGCAAATTCCATGAACTGTCTTACAGAAGTTTTAGGTCTTGGTCTTCCTGGTAACGGTACAATTCCTGCTGTAACAGGGGAGCGTATTGCGCTTGCAAAACATGCCGGTATGGCTGTAATGAATATGTATAAAAAAGGAATTACTGCGCGTCAGATGATGACTGCAGAAAATTTCCGCAACGGTCTTGCCGCAGACATGGCTTTGGGCTGTTCTTCAAATACAATGCTTCATCTTCCGGCAATTGCCCATGAAGCCGGCATAGAAATTGATCTGCATGAAGTAAACGAAATTTCTGAGCGTACACCGAATCTTTGCCACCTTGCTCCGGCCGGTCACACCTTTATGTGTGAATTAAATGATGCCGGCGGTGTTCAGGCAGTTCTTGCAGAACTTGCAAAGAAAAACTTAATCAATACTTCTTTAATTACGGCAACAGGCAAAACTATTGCAGAAAACATTAAAAATGTACGCAATAAAAATCCTGAAGTTTTGCGACCGATTGAAAATCCTTATTCTGATAACGGCGGAATTGCAATCCTCTTCGGAAACCTTGCACCAAACGGAACTGTCGTAAAACGTTCAGCCTGTGCAAAAGAGCTGATGAAGCATACAGGTCCTGCACGCGTATTCAACGATGAAAGTGAAGCAATGGAAGCCGTTCAGGCAAGAAAAATCAATCCTGGTGATGTAGTTGTAATCCGCTACGAAGGTCCTAAAGGCGGTCCTGGTATGCGCGAAATGCTTGCCGTTACTGCCGCTCTTGCAGGTCAGGGACTTGATAAGCAGGTTGCATTGATTACAGACGGAAGATTCAGTGGTGCTACACGCGGTGCTTCATTGGGACATTGCAGCCCTGAAGCTGCTAACGGTGGTCCGATTGCCCTTGTTGAAGAAGGCGATAAAATTACTCTTGATATTAACGCATACAAAATTACGCTTGAAGTAAGCGATGAAGAACTCAGCCGTCGCCGTGCTGCATGGAAATGTCCTGAACCAAAGGTAAAAACAGGATACCTTGCCCGCTATGCAAAGTTAGTCAGCTCTGCTGATAAAGGCGCGATATTAGAATAGTAGCGGGGCGGGTTTTGCATTTGCAAAGCCCGGAAATTTCGCGAAGCGACCGACCTATATTGGAATAGACTAGAGGCTTATCGTAATGAAAATTAGTGGATCACGTGTTGTAATAGAATGTCTGGTTGAACAGGGAGTTGATACCGTTTTCGGCTATCCTGGTGGTGCAATACTTAATATTTATGATGAACTATATAAAAATGAAGACCGCATCCGCCACATTCTTACTGCTCATGAACAGGGCGCTGCTCATGCTGCTGACGGTTATGCACGTTCAACAGGAAAAGTTGGCGTTGTAATGGCAACCAGCGGTCCTGGTGCTACAAACCTTGTTACAGGCATTGCTACAGCATACATGGATTCAATTCCTATGGTAGCGATTACATGTAATGTTATTATTCCGCAGCTTGGAAAAGACAGCTTTCAGGAAATTGACATTACAGGCGTTACAATGCCGATTACAAAGCATAATTACATAGTACGCGATCCTAAAAAACTTGCCGAAACAATCCGCGAAGCTTTTGTCATTGCAAAAACCGGTCGTCCGGGGCCTGTTTTAATTGATATTCCGAAGGATATTACTTCTGCAGAAATTGATTTTGAACCGGCTTCAAAAGAAGAATTGGAAAAGACTGCCGAAAATGCCGACAGGGTAAACCTTAAGCGGATTATGCATGTAAAATCTGTTTCTGATAAGGAAATAGAAAATGCCGCTAGATTGATTAATAAGGCAAAAAAGCCTGTAATTTATGCAGGCGGCGGAATAATCATTTCTGATGCTTTCAGCGAATTAAAAGCCCTTGCCGAAAAAGCCGACATTCCTGTTTCCATGAGTCTTATGGGAAAATCAGCCTTTCCTAATAAGCATGCACTTGCTCTTGGTATGATCGGCATGCACGGAACAAAGGCTGCAAACATGGCTGCTAATCAGTGCGATTTACTTATTGCCATTGGAACACGATTCAGCGACCGTGTAATTGGTGATCCTGAAAAATTTGCAGGAAGGGCAAAGGTCTTGCAGATTGATATTGACCCGGCAGAAGTAAACAAGAATATCCGCGTATTTTCTGCGATTGTAGGAAATATAAAAAATGTGCTTTCACGCATTGTTCCGCTTGTTGAAGAGCGAAAAAATGTTGAATGGCATGAACAGATTTCTCAATGGAAAAAAGAAATTCCTCCGAGCTGGAATAAAAAAGAAAGCCTTGCGCCAAAGTTTATTTATGAATATGTAAATTCTAAAGTTCCGGAAGATACTGTAATAACCACGGAAGTCGGGCAGCATCAGATGTGGGCAGCTCAGTTCTACGATTTTACTGTTCCGCGTACCTTCTTGACTTCAGGCGGTCTTGGAACAATGGGCTTTGGAACAGGAGCTGCAATCGGCGCGCAGATTGCAAATCCAAACCGTAAAGTTGTGCATTTTGCAGGCGACGGTTCGTTCCGCATGAACTGCAACGAGCTTGCAACAATCGATCATTACAAATTGCCTCTAATAATTGTAGTAATAAATAACGGTGCCTTAGGAAATGTCCGCATGTGGCAGACTCTTTTTTACGAAAAACGCTATAGCCAGACAACGCTTGATTTTGGTCCGGATTTTGTAAAGCTTGCAGAAGCGTACGGAATTTCAGGTTACAGGGCAACAACGGAAGAAGAATTTAAATCTGTTTTTGATAAGGCTTTAGCTTCTGGTAAAGCTGCCGTTATTGACGCTCACATTGAAATGGATGAAATGGTATTCCCGATGATTCCGCCTGGAAAGCCGGTAGAAAATCTGCTTCTGGATTTGAAATAGATAGAAAGAATGCTTTCGTCGCAATCAGCATTTTATCGCGGAAGCTTGAAGTGTGGAAAGCGCGCTGTGCGTTGCGCCTGCATAGGCGCAACATTCTTCTTAGAAAAAGAACCCTTTTATGGTTTTATTGACAAAATGGAGCTTTTGATATAACATAAATTATATAAATAATAATTATTTAGTTCTTTTTTTGAAATTTTCCAGAACATTTTTGATTTTGTGTTTATAAGGGAATCACTAAGAACTTCAGTTTTTAGAGGTAACTTTGAAATATTTTAATACCATTATGCCATTAGGAGTAATTTTAAATGGGACCATTCCAGAGACGTCGTGCAACCGATGCATCGGAAGATCTTTCGCGGCAAAATGAAAGTCAGCCGCAATTGGATCTTGACGCAACAAACGCTTCACTCGAAGCTCCTTCCTCTTCTGAATCAGAAAATCAATCAGACAACACAGAAAAAAATGATGAAACAGCTACGGCAAAAATTATTGTCCGTCCGAAAAGACGCCGCGTAGTAAAGGCAAAAACAGATAATTCTGAAAGCGGCGAAAATACAGAAAATACTTCAACTTCATCTACTACAGTAGAACAGAATGTTTCAGAATCCTCAGATGCCGGTGCCGCATCTGCAAATACAGCATCAGCTGCTGCAAGTGCTTCTCAGGAAAATACTTTGAATACTTCAAATTTTGCGAATGCTCCGACTGAATATATTCCGGATGTTCCTGTTCGCGAAAAAAATAAGTGGGGCGGTGCAATGCCTAATTTTTCCGGCGGAAGAAAGTTTTCCCGCAACGGATATCACAGAACTTCTGCTACCCGTGAAGCCCGCGATGCAGAAGTTCGTGCAGCCCAGATTATAGAAAATCCTGAAGAATATGAATCAAAACCACGTCTTTTGATAAATGACCTTACAAAAATGGGTATGCATGAACTTCGCGATCTGGCAACCCAGTATGGTTTTTCAAGTGACGACCTTGCTCCTATGAAAAAACAGGAGCTTATCTTTGTAATTTTGAAGGCTCATACAGAGCACGGCGGAATTATTTTTGCTTCCGGTGCTTTGGAAATCCTTCCTGACGGTTATGGTTTCCTTCGTTCTCCGCAGAACAGTTATTTACCTGGCCCTGATGATATTTATATTTCTCCAAGTCAGATTCGTCTTTTCAATTTGAAAACAGGTGATACAGTTTATGGTCAGACACGTTCGCCAAAAGAAGGAGAACGCTTCTTTGCTTTGCTCCGTATTGAATCTGTAAACTTTGACGAACCTCGTGTAGCTCAGACACGTATTCCGTTTGAAAATTTAACTCCACTTTATCCTAATGAAAAGCTTCATCTTGAAACTGTTTCTACAGAACTTTCTACACGTATTGTTGATTTGTTCAGCCCGATTGGAAAAGGTCAGCGTCTTTTGATTGTTGCTCCTCCAAAAGCAGGAAAAACAATTTTGATGCAGAAGGTTGCTAATGCAATTACTGCAAATCATCCGGAAGTTTATCTTATCGTATTGTTAATTGATGAACGTCCTGAAGAAGTTACCGAAATGGAACGTTCTATAAAGGCAGAAGTTATTTCTTCTACTTTTGATGAGCAGGCTACACGTCACGTTCAGGTTGCTGAAATGGTTCTTGAAAAGGCTAAGCGCCTTGTAGAACACAAACGCGATGTTGTAATTTTCCTTGATTCTATTACACGTCTTGCACGTGCCTACAACCAGACTGTTCCAACTTCCGGTAAAGTTCTTTCCGGTGGTGTTGATTCAAACGCACTTCATAAGCCGAAGAGATTCTTTGGTGCAGCCCGCAATGTTGAAGAAGGCGGAAGCCTTACAATTATTTCTACCGCATTGATTGAAACCGGCAGCCGCATGGATGAAGTTATCTTTGAAGAATTCAAAGGAACTGGAAACAGTGAAATTGACCTTGACAGAAAACTTGCCGAGCGTCGTCTGTTCCCGGCAATCAATATCAAAAAATCCGGTACAAGAAAGGAAGAGCTTTTGCTTACAGAAAACGAACTTCAGAAGCTTTGGGTTCTGCGCAAAGTTCTTAACCCGATGGAAGATACAGAAATCCTTGAACTTTTGCTTGACCGCATGAAGAAATCTAAGGATAACGATGCATTCCTTGCTTCTATGAATACTGGAACTGCAGGAATGTAAAATCTCTAGCCGGCTATTGATTAAGTTTGCTAAATTTTGTATATTCTTAAAACATTATTTTGAATTTGCTGATTTTGTGGCAATGGCTTGAACGTAGTTCCGCATTGCAGGGCAAAATCTGTAGATATATTGGAGGTTGTTATGAAAAAGGGTATTCATCCTGACTATAATCTGACAAAGATTACCTGCGTTTGTGGAAACGTAATTGAAACACGTTCAACAGCAAAGGACATCCACGTTGAAATTTGTTCTGCCTGCCACCCGTTCTATACTGGCAAGCAGAAACTTGTTGATACAGCAGGACGTATCGAACGCTTTAACAAACGTTACGGCATTAAAGACGCAAAATAATTACTTAATTGTGTCTGTTATAGAAGACTGCCTTGCAGGGAAATCCCGCGGGCAGTTTTTTTTTGCCTGGTGATTTTTAGCGGTGTTGATTCTGCTCTTGATGTTAGCCATGTTAGAGCCGGCTATTCTGATTTTTAGCGTCTTGGCCGCATGTTAGCGGTTAAAAAAAACTTTAATAAGTCTAAATTGTTTTTTTATTACAGATGGATAGTCACTAAAATTATAAAAGAAGTCAAAAATGTCAAATGTTTTTTATTGACAAAATTTCGGAAAGTGTTAAAATCGCTGTCCTATGTTAAAAAAGATTTTAATAATAAATATAAGTATAATTACGATTTTATTAAGTTCATGTCGTTTTGTAATTGGAAATCCTGACGAAGGCGAAACAGCTGCCGGGGTTAATCTTTCTGGCGGATCTGAAAAGGCAGAGACATATAATACATCTACGGATATTTCTGTTTCTGGTGGTACAGGTTCTTCTGAAAACACTGGCAAAACAGAAATCTCTGGGGGGGCGAGCGAAGAATCATCTGCTTCCGGTAATTCAGAAAATTCTGGGGAAATACAAGGCGCTGGCGACTCTCAAGGTTCTGGTGAATCACAGGAAGCAGGCAGCTCAGAAAATTCTGGTGAAGGTTCTGCAGGTTTTGAACCTTCCAGAGGTTCTTCAAGATCTTCTGAAAAATCGGCAGAAGATACCACAGCTGAAACTTCATCTGATGTAACAGGTAATGCTGAGGTAGCTTCAGGTTCAGAACAGGTTTCTTCTGAAGTTTCTGATTCTTCGGCTCAGAGCGGTCAGACTGCTGACAATAATGCAGGAAACATTTCAGACGGTGCTAACCAGTCGGTAAATGAATCGTCGGCTGAACAGACTGCTGATGAAAGTTCGGCTGAAGAAACTGCCCGTGCTGCAGCCGAGGCCGCACAGAAAGCTGCTGAAGAAGAAGCAGAACGTGCTGCAGCTGAAGCTGCACAGAAAGCTGCTGAAGAAGAAGCTAAGCAGTATGCTGAACAGGCAAGGGAAGCTGCTGAAAAAGCTTCTAATGCATCAAACGCAAAAGAAGCATCTGAATATGCAAATCAGGCTGCAGAAGCCAGCCGCAAAGCCAAAGAGGCCGCAGAAAAAGCCGGAACTGATTCTGCAAAAGAAGCCGCAGAAACTGCTTCTGATTACAAGAATAATTCTGAGTCTGCAGCATTAGACAAGCAGGCTTCTGAACAGGATGACAAACACGGAATTCCTGATGAAATTATTTATATTCAGCCGGAACCTGAAAAATATAAGTTCAAATTAGGAAGCTGGCAATACTCTGTAACTTTTAAGGAAAATGATGTTGTAGATGTTGATGTCCGTGAATCTTTTACAGGATTAAACTATAAGAAAACGTACTTTAAAAAAGGCGGACGCTGCTATAAGCGGGTTAGCATAGGTTTTATACATTATGAAATTCATTCTATTGTTTTGGATTGCCTTGTAGACGGCGACCTTCAGCCATTCTTTAAGTCAATAGTTCAGGATAATAAAATTCAGCAGACATTCTGATAAGTATAAAAAAGGCTATCCCGGATTAAGGAACAGCCTTTTTTCTTTCTATAAGTTTATAACTTTAGGTGAATCTGTAAAACTTGAAATTGTTGCAACAGCATTCTTGAAATATAGTACTTCAGTATTGTCATCATCGGCAGAATACATGCTCTTTAAGTCCGGATAGTGTTCAAGCATGTCAGCTTTAGGCTCGCGTCTTTCATCGCGAACAAGTTCTCCTGCAAGGCGCAGCCACTTACCGCTGGAAGTATCAAAACAGCAAAGCTCAACTTTCGGATTTTTCTGAATCTGTTTTGAAACATCTTTAACTTTTCCTGTCTGAATGTAAAGTTTGCCTTCAAAAAGGTTTATTGTTCCGAAAGGTCTGTTTCTTGGCTGACCGTCTTCTACAGTAGCTAAAAAATAAGTACCGCATTTTTTGATAAAATTAAAAACCTCATCCATTGTTTACTCCTATTAACTTGGTTGGTTATAATATAAAATAACTTCGGGTAATCTAATCGTCAATAAAATAATGTTATTTATTAAAATTTTTTATTGATGGCTTTAAATAGTTTATATGCTGTGTTATTTTTTTAAATAGCTGAATTTTTAGGAAGGTAAACCTATGAAAAAAATAGTAAAATACTTAATCATTCTTGCATCACTTTGCGTTTTCATTGCTGCGGATTTTTTTATTGTAAATAAAATAGCACGAAATTCATTTTCAGAAGCTGCAAATGATGAAATGAATCTTCATGCACAGCTTAGAACTGTTGAGTTTGAAGCAAGCATGAATGAACAGCTTACCTTAGTCCGGCAGATGGTAAAAACACCTTCTATCGTTCAGTTTCTAAAAAATCCTAAAAATCAGGAAATAAGAAAGGTTGCTTTTGAAGAATTTGAATCCTATCAAAAATCTTTTTTAAGTAAATCCGTATTCTGGACAAGTGATTTAGATAAGGAATTCTGGAGTGATATGAAATATTCATATACGGTAAATCCAGATTCTCCTAACGATTACTGGTATAATATGACTCTTTATGAGACTGAAGAATACAATTTCAACATTAACTATAACGAAGCACTCAATGCAACAATGCTTTGGGTAAATGCTGTAGTCCGCAATGAAAGCGGTAAGCCTATTGGTATGGCCGGAACGGGAATTCCTTTGCAGAGTTTTATTGATACAATGTTTAACGGGTTGTCAGAGTCTACTACTATGTATCTTTTTAATGATAAGGATGAAATTACCGGTGCTCTTGATTCTTCTATATTGAAGGATAAACTGAATATCTTTGATACGTTCCCGTATCTTAAAGAAATTGAATCAAAGCCTACAGAGCTTACAACAATACGAACACCAGAAGGAGATTACCTTCTTTCTCCTTTAAATCTTGTAAAATGGCATATGGCTTTGTTTACACCGTATACATTAAAGGATCATCTGCACTATGCAACATTACCGCTTATTCTAAGTATAGGAATTATAGTAATAGTCATAGCACTTGTTACAACAATCTTAAGTATTATTAACAGACTTAAAGTTCTTAAAAGCGCAATTCAGGAACTTTCAAGTGGAAATGCAGATTTAACAAAACGTGTAATTGTAAAAGGACATTCAACTTTTAAAGTATTTGATGAACTTGTAACAGAAGTAAACCGTTTTATTATAAAATTCCAGGAAATAATCGGCACGGTTAAAGAATCTGAAAAGAAACTTACAGTGGTTGGAGCTGATATGTCTTCAACTATGGAAAATACATCAAGTTCAATTAATGGAATTATTTCAAATATAGAAAGTGTACATTCTCAGATTGAGCGTCAGGCAGAGAATGTTCAGAATACGGCAACTGTTGTAAGTGAAATTGCAAATAATATAGAAAATCTTGAAAGAATGATTCAGGGGCAGTCAGGAGGAGTTTCTTCGGCCTCAAGTGCTGTAGAAGAAATGGTTGCAAACATAAAGAGCGTAAACAAATCTGTGGACAGTATGGCAGACTCGTTCACTTCACTTGAAACTGAGTCGCAGCTTGGCCAGCAGAAGCAGAAAGCCGTAAATGAAAAGATTCAGCAGATTGAAGAAAAGTCAATTATGCTTCAGGAAGCTAATACTGCAATTGCAAGCATTGCAAGTCAGACAAATCTTCTTGCCATGAATGCGGCAATCGAAGCTGCCCACGCAGGCGAAGCCGGAAAAGGTTTTGCCGTTGTTGCTGACGAAATCCGTAAACTTTCAGAAACGTCTTCAACTCAGTCAAAGACAATCGGAGAACAGCTTAAAAGCATACAGACTTCCATTATTGAAGTTGTTACTGCATCTCAGGAATCAAGTAAAAGTTTCAATGCAGTCTCAAGCGAAATTGCACGTACTAATGACCTTGTAAAGCAGATAAAAATTGCAATGGAAGAGCAGAATGAAGGCAGTAAGCAGGTAATGGAAACGCTCCATACAATGAATGAAAGTACGGAAGCAGTAAGTGAAGCAGCTCTGAAAATGACAGAAGGAAGTAAAGTAATTCTTTCTAATATAGATGGTCTGCAGGATTCAAGCCGTATGATTAAAGAAAGTATGGACGGTATGGCTTCCGGGGCAGATAAAATCAGTTCTTCAAGTTCAGAACTTTCTGCGGTTTCAGAAAGAATGAAAGGTTCTATTGCTGAAATCGGCGGTCAGATGGATCAGTTTACGGTATAGTAACTCAATCATCTGCGCTAAAATCTGCGCGCGTATCCGCGCTTATGCGGCAGATTTTAGCGCACATTCTCATTTATGCGGCAAATCTTCCAGCAGCGGTGCGGTTTTGCATTCTTGTAATCTTCAGGAATTGTCTGTGCGGTTATGTCATGGACAGTAACTTCTGAGTCTATTCCGTTTATAAGGCTTTCATCAAAACTTAAGCGGCGGCTATTGGTTGAAAAATACAAAATTCCTTTTGGCGTAAGAAGAGAAACACATTTATTTACAAGTTCGCTCCAGTCGCGGTTAATGTCGAGTGTGTTTCGTGTTTTTTTAGAATTGCTGAAAGTCGGCGGATCTAAAATGATTATGTCAAAGCGGTTTGTGCCGTCTACTTTCCCGCTTGCCGTAAGGCTTGGAACTTCCGCATTTTTCTGATTTAAAAAGCCTGTTACGTCAGCGCGTGTAAAAACGTATTTGCTTTCGTTTGAAATGTCAAAGCCGTTTAACTGCATGTTCTGTTTTGCCCTTTCAAGATATGTGTTGCTTAAATCAACCGATTCAACGCGCTTTGCTTTTCCTTCCGCGGCATAAACAGAAAAAGAAGCCGTATAACAGAAAAGATTTAAAACTGATTTTCCGCTGCATGTTTCGCGGATTGTATTTCTTAAAGGCCGATGGTCAAAAAATAAGCCTGAATCAAGATAATCAGAAAGATTTACGGTAAAAATCTGTCCCTGTTCCTGTACAATGCCTGAAACTGTTTTTTCAGGTGAAAAATAAGTTTTTACGCCGTTTTCTTCTGCCTTTCCATACTGGCTTCCGCCTTTGGCATGGCATCTTGCCTTTACGATTATGTGATTTTCGTCTAAGTGAAGAACGTCGCTGGCAGCTTTTGTCATAGTTAAAAGCCATTGTTTTTCTTCTTCTTCGGATTTTTCGTAAGGGCGTTCATATAAAAAAATGGTAAGATACTGGCGGCTTTGCGCTTCTTTTATTGCCGTCTGGTCATTTGCAGATTCTGCTTCCCGCTGGTTGTTCATAAACATTGCGCAGGAAACGGTGTCCGTTATGTCGGACGGAAGAAACTCATATAAATCGCAGGCTAAAGGAATCTCCGGGATGTCGCGGTCGTAAAGACGGAAACAGGTTACGCGCTGTTTTCGTGCCCATTTACGCAAAAGCCGGTATTTTTTTGAAAGCCGGTTTGAAAAAAGTTCCGCCTGATATGTATTTGAATTGTTCATTAAAAGCTCCGGGATATTTAGAATAACCTCATTATAACGAATCTTTCTGTACAATTTTGTGTACTATCACAAAAGCCCGTGACACATGTCACAAGAGAACCGGTGTCGTTGGTTTGCAAGCATGTTTTTCTTAATTTAATTCCGGTTCTATTGTGCATGGTCACTGTCTTTTGTTTTCGTACCCAAAATCTCTGCGACAGTTGGTTATAATGCGTTTATACTCGTATACTATACATAAATCCATATAAAGTATATACTTTGCGACTATATGGATTTCTTAGAATTTTCCCTGCATGAGGATTTACAGAAAGGCATAACTGCTGCAGGTTATGTTTCATGCACTCCTGTTCAGGAACAGGTTTTAAAGACAGCGTCAGACGGTGCCGACTTGTATGTTCAGTCCCAGACCGGCACAGGGAAAACTGCAGCGTATCTTATTTCAGTTTCGCAGGAAATGCTTGCAAAAGAAGAAAATGCAGGAAAGAAACTGTTGATTTTGGTTCCTACCCGTGAACTTGCCGTTCAGGTTGAGGAAGAAGCAAAAACTCTGTTAGGTGCAACAAAACTTAAGGCCTATAGTTTTTACGGTGGAGTAGGTTACGAAAAACAGGTTGCCGCATTAAAAAGAGATGTAGACATTATTATCGGTACACCTGGCCGTGTAATTGATTTAATCGAAGGCGGACAGATGTCACTTGAAAAAGTCGGCTTCCTTGTAGTTGATGAAGCAGACCGTATGTTCGATATGGGCTTTTATCCGGATTTAAGAAAACTTTTAAAGCATTTGCCGGAAGCCGAAAACCGTCAGACAATGCTTTTTTCTGCCACACTCAATTCTTACGTAAAAAATCTTGCATGGGAATATACCCGTGATGCAAAAGAAATTACTATTGAAGCAGAAAATATTGTTGTTTCAGAAATTGATCAGGAACTTCTTCATGTTTCAAGCGATGAAAAAGTAAAGCTTTTAATCGGAATTATGAACAGGGAAAAGCCTGTAAGCTGTATTATCTTCTGTAATACAAAGCGGGGCTGCGAAGTTCTTGGAAAGCGCCTAAAAATTAACGGAATTGAAAGTGACTATTTAATCGGTGATATGCCGCAGTCTAAACGTCTTAAGGTTCTTGAAAATTTCAAAGAAGGGAAGGTTCCTGTTCTTGTTGCAACTGATGTCGCAGCGCGCGGAATCGACGTTTCTGACCTTCAGATGGTAGTTAATTACGATTTGCCTAATGAAGCAGAAAATTATGTTCACCGCATCGGTCGTACAGCCAGAGCAGGAAAATCCGGCAAAGCCTATACATTCTGCAGTGAACAGGATGTTTACAATCTTCCAGCAATTGAACGTTTTATTGACATGCAGATTCCTGCAAATGTTGCAGATCCTGCCTTGCTTGGTGAAGATAAAAGCGAAGGCATTTATATTAAAACCGAAAACTGGCATGAAGATTCCTATGATGAAGATTCACGCTATGGTGCAAGAGGCCGCAGAGGCCGCTCAGATTCTGCCAGAGGTGGAAGACGTGGACGCGATTCTGAACGTGCAGGAAGAAGTGACCGCCGCTCAAGCCGCTTAAGCCGTGATGAAAAAATGGCAGGCCGCAGAACCCGTTCCGGCGATGAAAAGAATAATGATCGCAGGCAGAGCCGCCGCATGACATCTCCTGAAGAGCTTAAAGCACTTGAAAACCTTTCTTTTGAAGAGCGCATGAAGCTCTATAAAGAAAAATACGCATCAAAATCTTCTGAAGCAGAATCAGGAAATGCAAAATCCGGCAAGGCTCGATATGATAAAAATTCAAGCCGTAAGCGTCCGGATAAAAAATATGCAGACAAAAATTACCGGTTCGATAGAAACGGAACAAACCGCAACGGACAAAATCGAAATGGACAGAAATCTGCCCGTGGTCTTGATTCACGCAAAGGCTTGTTTTCAAAAATTCTTTCATTTTTTAAGGGAAAGTAGCCTTTATGCAATTCTGTACTGCCTGCAACAAACCTCGCTAGAAACTTGCGAATGCGGGCGCGCGGATTCTTTATAGGAGAAATTAATTGATTACAGTTTCAGACGTTAGTGTACACTTTAGCGAAAAACCGCTTTTCAAAGACGTAAACTTAAAATTTACCAACGGTAACTGTTATGGAATTACAGGTGCCAATGGAGCCGGAAAATCAACTTTTTTGAAGGTGCTTTCAGGTGAACTTGAGCATGATTCTGGTACTATCAACATAACTACCGGCGAGCGCATGGCTGTATTAAAGCAGGATCACTTTGCTTACGACAAATATTCTGTAAAAGATACAGTAATGATGGGCTTCCCGAAACTTTATGAGCTTACCAAAGCCATTGATGAAATTTATGCAAAGCCTGATTTTTCTGACGAAGACGGAATGAAAGCCGCTGACATGCAGGCAGAATTCGGTGAGCTCGGCGGATACGAAGCAGAAAATCAGATTGAACAGATGCTTTCAGGCCTTGGTCTGGAAGAAGAATTCCATGACAAGATGATGAGCGACCTTGATGAATCTCAGAAGGTTCGTGTATTGCTTGCACAGGCAATTTTCGGAAATCCTGACATTCTTTTATTGGATGAACCTACAAACGGTCTTGATATTGAATCTATCACCTGGCTTGAAAACTTCCTTCTGGAATTTGAAAATACGGTAATCGTTGTAAGCCACGACCGCCACTTCTTGAATACGGTTTGTACATTTATCTGCGATATCGACTACGGAAAAATTACTCAGTTTGCCGGAAACTATGATTTCTGGTATCAGATGACTCAGGTATTGCAGCGTCAGGCAAAAGAAGCTCAGAAAAAAGCTGAAGACAAGATGAAGGACTTAAAGGAATTTATCCTCCGGTTCAGTTCAAATGCTGCAAAATCAAAGCAGGCCACAAGCCGCAAAAAGATTTACGATAAAATTGCTCAGTCAATTGAAGACTTGCCTGTTTCTACGCGCAAATTCCCTTATGTAAACTTTAAGGCAGACCGTGAAATTGGTAACAATGTTCTTGAAATCCGTAACCTTAATTATAAGGATGAAGAAGGAACTCAGCTTTTAAAGGATTTCAGCCTTACGGTTCAGCGTACAGACAAAATTGCTTTTGTTGGAATTGAACATAATTCAATTTCTGCTTTGTTCGATATTATTAACGAAGTTAAAAAGCCTGAATCAGGTGAATTTTTCTGGGGACAGACAACAAGCCATACTTATTTGCCGCGTGATAATTCTTCATATTTTGCAAATGATTACAATATTACGGACTGGCTTAAACAGTATTCAAAAGAACAGGATGATGCTTACGTTCGCGGCTTCCTTGGCCGAATGCTTTTTTCCGGTGATGAATCACTTAAAAAGGTAAAGGTTCTTTCCGGTGGTGAAAAAGTGCGCTGTATGCTTTCTAAGCTCATGTTGAGCGGAGCCAACGTAATCACTTTGGATGACCCGACAAACCATCTTGACCTTGAAGCAATTCAGTCTTTGAACGAAGCCTTAACTGATTTTTCCGGCGTTGTATTGTTTGAAAGCCACGACCATGAATTTATTCAGTCGATTGCAAATAGAATCGTTGAAATTACACCGAACGGTATAATTGACCGTATGATGAGTTTTGATGATTATATTAAAGATGAGCAGGTTCTTGAACTCCGAAAGAAACTTTACGAAGGAACCGGCAAAAAGCTGAAATTCAGAATTTAGTTTTTGGAAAAAAATGGCAAAATCATATTTATTTTTTGACATTGAATGTGCCAACATGTTTGACGGTGTCGGCAAAATGTGCTCTTTCGGTTATGTTCTCACTGACGAGGAATTCAATATTTTGGATTCTGACGATGTTGTAATGAACCCCGAAACAGAGTTTGACTGGTATCTTTTTTCGCCAAAAAATAAATGTCCGCTTGCCTATTCAAAAGATTATTTCCGTTCAAAGCCAAGTTTCCCGGCTTTTTACAAGCCTATAAAAAATCTTATGGAAGCTCCAGGAAGAAAAATCATAGGTTTTGGTTCTGCCGGCGACTTAGGTTTCGTTGTAAGTGCCTGCGAGCGTTACGGACTTCCTGACATAAATTTTTCTGTTTACGATATTGCGACGATTGTAAATCAGGCTAAAAATGACAAAAAAGGTCTTGTTGACTGGTGTGCTGCTTACAACGTTGATGTTTCAAAATTAACGGCACATAAAAGCAGTGACGATGCCATGATGACAATGCTTCTGGCAAAGGCTTTTTGTGCTGAACAGAATCTTACAATGGAAGAAGTTCTTGAACAAAACAAAGGCATAAAACTTTCTGTAGAAAAGTATCTGGAACAGAGAGAATATAAACTTTACGTTGACGATTTAACTAAAAAAATAAATGAGCTTTACGGCAAAAAAAGCCGTGCTCCGCTTACTCACCGTTTAAAAGGCGAATACGCATTCGGTTTTAAGGTGAAATCTGAAATTGACGAAGCATTCAGGCTTGCAAACCTTGTTTACAAGCACGGCGGAATGCTTATGAAAAACCTTAAAAAATCAGGCACAGTTATAATGAAGGATGATTCTTTGGACGAAGTAATTTCCGGCATGAAAAAGCGCGGCCTTTCTGTTCTTACGATTTCAGAATTTGATGAACTTGTAAGAATGGAATAGGGCAGTTTCCCCTGTCACCCCGCACTTGCCTGTCCTCCGGATTCGCAACGAAGTTTCTAGCGCTTGATCCGGGGTTTCATAATGACTTCATCCAACCTAAATCAGGAGATGCTGAATCAAGTTCAGCATGACGCCCTCTGTCACCCCGGATTCGCAACGAAGTTTCTAGCGCTTGATCCGGAATCTCCTAATGACTTCATTCAACCTATAAAAAATACAAAGCCCTTTTTTTTGCAAAAATAAAAATAGTGTTATAATTATTAACAGGAATTATTCAGGAGAACTCAGATTGGCTAGCATGATTCTAAAAATGTCCGGAGTAACTATGCTGTATATCGTACTTACAGCATCCATTTGGCTCTGGGCTAAAGATCAGAAATTGTCAGGATTTAAGCAAACCATTATTGGAATCATCTTTGGCCTTAGTTCTGTTTTATCTACACATTTTGGTGTTCCTTATGAACACATGGTAATCAATGTACGCGATATTGGACCACTTGCTGCCGGGCTGTTTTTTTCTCCGGCTTCCGGTGTTATTGCAGGGCTTATTGGCGGTATTGAACGGTATATCGTAGGTACATATTTTGGCATAGGTTCATATACAAGAATAGCCTGTAGCGTTTCTACGTGCCTTGCAGGATTTGTTGCCCTTATTATGCGTACAAAAATATTTAAGGGCAGAAAGCCTTCTCCGTTTTATGCATTTTTTATGGGTTCAGTTATGGAAGTTTTCCATATGAACACTGTGTTTATCACTCATCAAGCTGATATGAGGATGGCTTTTTCCGTTGTAAGTATATCTTCAATTCCTATGATAATATTTACCGGAATAGGGCTGGCGCTTTCTTCACTTTTATTGCAGGTTCTTACAGGTGAGTGGAATAATCCTTTAAGAAAGCAAAGGGAAGAAGAAGTTTCTTTATCACAGAAATTCCAGAGATGGCTTTTTATAATAACTTCAATCGTAATTCTTGGAAATTTTATATTTTCGTTTATGGTACAAAGCCGTTCTGCCTATCAGAATGGAAAAGTCCTTCTTGAAGAAAATTCTAAAAATATAAAAGCCGGTTATTTAAATGGTGAAAAAATTATAAGTGCGGACAGCAATATTATCTATGCAATTATTTCTGAAGACGGCACGGTTATTAAAGGAAATAATCCACGTATAAGTGCAGTTTTTGATGATTATAAAAATATAGAAAAAGATGCGGGAACGACAAAAAATACGGTATTGTGGGGAGTAAAATCTCTGGTTTATATAAACAAACTTGATGATAATTCCCTGATAATAACTTCAATTGATAAAAGCGAAGCTTACTGGTACAGAGATGCTCAGGCATATGAAACTGCATTTGCTGATATTCTGCTCTTTACGGTAATTTACGTGCTTATAGCTTATCTTGTAAATCAGATTGTCGTTAATAATATTCAGCTTATAAATGCTTCTCTTTCAAAGATTACAAACGGAAATTTGAACGAAGTCGTTACTGTAAGGAATTCTTCGGAGTTTGCGTCTTTATCAGATGATATAAATCAGACTGTTGTAACTTTAAAAGGATATATCGAGGCAGCTGAAAAACGAATAGAACAGGAACTTTTGCTTGCGCGGACGATTCAACTTTCTGCTCTTCCGCAGAATTTTAATTTCCCTGAAAGAAATGAATTTGAATTGTATGCGACCATGAAGCCTGCCAAAGAAGTTGGCGGTGACTTTTATGATTTTTTCTTTGTAAAACGTGATAAGATTGCGCTTGTAATTGCGGATGTTTCAGACAAAGGAATTCCTGCGGCTTTATTTATGATGCGCAGTAAAACTGCAATAAGAAGTTTTGCAGAAGGCGGCGGGACTCTTGAAGATGTAATGACAAGGGTGAATAAAGCCTTGTATGAAGGTAACGATGCAGAAATGTTTGTTACCGCCTGGATTGGAATATTGGATTTAAAGACCGGTATAATGCAGTGTGCCAATGCTGGTCATGAGTATCCTGCAATTATGCGTTCAAACGGCCGGTATGAACTTTTCAAGGATAAGCACGGTATTCCGCTTGCCGCAATGGATGAAATAAAAGTAAAAACCTACGAACTTCAGCTTTATCCCGGAGACAGATTATTTGTTTATACGGACGGAGTTCCTGAAGCCATAAATGAAAATAAAGAACAGTATGGTACGGACAGAATGATAGAAGCTTTAAACCGTACAACCGATAAAACTGTTTCTGAAACCTTAGCTGCTGTGGCAGAAGACATAAATAATTATAAAGGAAAAGCTGATCAGTTTGATGATATAACTATGCTTGGATTTGATTTTATAAGATTTGCAAAATTTATACGCAGCGGAGAAAAATATAAAAAGCAGCTTACTATAGAAGCTTCAACCGATAATCTTCAGAAGGTTATGGACTTTATAGGTTCAAATCTGAATGAAATAAGGTGTGATGCAAAAAATAAAACAAAAATTGAAGTTTCCGTTGAAGAATTGTTTGTAAATATTGCAAGTTACGCTTATTCTAATAAGGAAGGAAGTGCAGAAATTTCTTTTGATTTTGATGCAGCTTCAAGAACTGTTTCGATAGTTTTTGCAGACAGCGGTATCCGCTATAATCCGCTTGAAAAAGAAGATCCTGATATAACTCTTTCTGCTGAAGAGAGACAAATCGGAGGTCTTGGAATATTTATGGTTAAAAAATATATGGATGAAGTCCTGTATGATTTTGTGGAAAACAAAAACATCGTGACTATCATCAAAAAAATATGATGGAGGAAAAAATCTATGTTAAACATCACAAAGGAAACTAATGATGGCAATTTGAAATTTGTTCTGGAAGGCAGACTTGATACAACTACTGCCCCTCAGCTTGAAGAAGCTGTTAATTCCAGCATTACGGGAATTACAAATCTTTGCTTTGATTTTGCAAAACTTGAATATATTTCAAGTGCGGGATTACGTGTTCTTCTTTCTACTCAGAAAAAAATGAATACGCAGGGAAAAATGAATATAGTAAATGTTCCTGAATCGATTGTAGAAGTTTTTGAAGTTACAGGTTTTGCGGATATTCTTAATATCCAATAAGATTTATAAGGAACTTTTTAACGCACATGGCAGGAAGACTTGGAATAATCGCGCTGGAATCTGCTAAAGAAGCGGGAGCGAAAATTGACTCCATTCTTTCAGAATGGAGAGGAGGCGAGCATTTTCTTTTGCACGCTCAGTGTCCGCGTTTTGGAAGTGGGGAAGCAAAAGGAATTATAAAAGAAAGTGTACGTGACCGGGATTTGTATATAATTGTTGATGTGTGCAATCCCTCGGTTACATACATGATGGACGGTAGTGAAAACCGCATGTCGCCTGATGATCATTATCAGGATTTAAAGCGGGTAATTGCCGCTGCCAACGGCAAAGCCGACAGGATTACGGTTGTCATGCCGTTTTTATACGAAAGCCGCCAGCATCGCCGTACGGGGCGCGAAAGCCTGGACTGTGCACTCATGCTTCGTGAATTGGAAAACATGGGGGTACATGACATCATTACTTTTGATGCCCATGATCCAAGGGTTCAGAATTCAATTCCGTTGAGCGGATTTGAAGATGTTTCTCCTGCGTTACAGTTTGCCCAGGCTCTTTTAACGGAATATGAGGATTTACAGATAGATCCCGAACATATGATGTTTATTTCGCCTGATGAAGGGGCCATGCAAAGAGTTGTTTTTATGGCATCTTTGTTTGGCGTAAACATCGGAATGTTTTACAAAAGACGTGATTACGCCACGATTGTAAACGGTGTAAATCCTATTGTAGCCCATGATTTCTGCGGTGAATCTGTAGAAGGCAAGGATGTTATTGTAATTGATGACATGATTGCATCCGGCGGCAGCATGGTTGATACAGCCACAAAGCTAAAATCAATGGGCGCAAACCGTGTATTTGTTTTTTCTACGTTTGGACTTTTTACGCATGGCTTTAAGAAATTTGATGAAGCATACAGTAAAGGTATGTTTGACCGTATTTTTACTACAAATTTGATTTACCAGAAAAGTGAACTTCTGGAAAAGCCATGGTATTTTTCTGTAGGTCTGAACCGTTATATAGCAGCCATTATAGACACGCTTAATAAAGGCAACAGTCTTGAAGAACTTATTCGTCCTGCAAAGCGCATAAAGGAAATGGTGGAAGTTTATAGGAAAAAGAAATGAAGTATTGCGGCATTTATGTTTTTATGCATAACTGCCGCGTTTAAACTTATTCTGCTGAACCTTCGGCTGTGCGCTCTGCAGCACCCTTTGTAAATTCAGAGATTTTTTCTGCTGCAGAACTGCCTGCTTTTTTAATTTTTTTACCGGCACTTTTCATGCTTTTCTTAAATTTGCCGTCTTCTTTTTTTTCTGATTTTTTATCAGCTTCTTCGGAATCTTTTTCATCACTCGCTTTTTCTGATTTATCAGTTTTTTCGTTTTCGGATTTTTCGTCTGCAGATTTTACGGATTCCTTTTTATCAGACTCCGTACTTTCTGCTTCGGTGCTGCTTTCCGAATGATCACCTTCTTTTGTGCGTTCAACAACCTGAGATGTTTTAGACTTTATTTTAGTAAATAAACCTTCTTTTTTTTCTGCTTCTTCTTTTGCAAAGCATAAAGAAAGGGCAGCAAATAATAACATTGCAATAGAAATAATATTTTTCGTTTTCATGCTGATAGTATAGACCTAAGGCATAAAAAAATCTATTGATTCCATACTATGCCCCAGAGTTTTAGTACGAGCACACAAAAGTCAATTTTACGGCCGTATAAAAGTTAATTTACGGTCGTACAAAAGTTAATTTACGACCGTACCAGAGTTAATTTACGACCGTACAAAAGTTAATTTACGGCCGTGCAAAAGTTAATTTCCGACCGTACATGAGATAATTTACGGCCGTGCAAAAGTTAATTTACGACCGTATAAAAGTTAATTTACGACCGTACATGAGATAATTTCCGACCGTAAGCAAAGCGTTATTTTGTGTACTGGAATAAAAGCCAGTGTCTATGAAAGTACACAAATGGTATATCGTACTTCTTTCAGATTGCATTGCATGGAATCTTCCTTTTCTGATAAAATCGCCTTAATATGAATAAACTATCATCTATTTTTAAAGAATCATCAAAGTACAAAATGCTTTTTCTTTCTATCTTTATGATGGCAATCGGTTATGGGCTTCATAAAGGAATTCTGGACAACTATCTTGCTGAAGTTGTTAAAATGAACGGCATGGATCGTGGCATTACAGAGTTTTTCCGCGAAATACCGGGCTTTCTTTTAATTTTTATTCTTGCCATTCTATATAAGTTTTCCGCAGAAAACATTTATAAAATCGGCGGAGTTTTTATGGTTATAGGAATGGCTTTACTGGCTTTTATTGCTCCTGTAAAAACGCTCATTATCCTTTCAATCTGTATCTATTCTACCGGCGAACACATTCAGCTTGGAATGAAAAACACGCTTACGCTGGAATATTCAAAGGAAGGTTCAGGCGGAAGAGGACTCGGCTGGCAAAATGCAATTCACCAGATTGGAACTTTAATCGGATACATTGCAATAATAATTGTCTTTTCTGCAATAACTGCTAACAAGCCGTACAAGAGCGTTTATATTGTTTCCACAGTATTTATGATTTTTGCCCTGATTTTTGGTCTGCATCTTACAGCTAACAGTAAAACGGACAAATCTAAAAACCGCTTTTATTTTAGAAAGAAATTTACAAAGTATTACATGCTCGAAGTTTTCTACGGGGCACGCAAACAGGTTTTCTTTACCTTTGGACCTTACGTACTTATTCTGTTTTACGGCGCAAAAGCTTCTGTTATAAGCCTTCTTTTTGCAGTTTCTGCAATTTCGTGCTTTTTGATTTCTCCGCTGATTGGAAAAATCATTGATAAAATAGGCTACAAAACCGTAATGATAAGTGACACATTGATTTTAGTTATAGTCTGCTTTTTCTACGGCTTTGCGCATCATATTTTTCCAAAAAACATTGCGTTTATCGTCTGCTGCGTAAACTACGTACTTGATTCAATTATTTCGCTTGCAGCAATGGCTTCCAATGTTTACGTTCAGGATATTTCAGACAGCGCAGAAGAAATCCGTGCTACAATTTCTACAGGAATAAGCGTTAACCATGCAATTACAATTTTGATTGCGCTTTTTGGCGGATGGATATGGCAGAGATTGGGAATTGAAACATTGTTTGTAATTTCGGCCGTTCTTGGTCTTTGCAACAGCGCTTACGCTGCTTCTATAAAATTGCCGAAGCAAAGCTGATTTTATACTGATTTTTATAAAAAAAATACCAGAGGTGAAAAATGAAAGCAAAAAATAAAATGATTTACATTACGGCTATTATTGCAGTTCTTGCAGCAGCGGCTTATTTTGCATTTGATTATTTTTCACCGAAGGCAGAATTTGTAACCTATGCAGATTTCTATAAAAAAGTTGAAAACGGTGACATAGCATCGGTAAAAATTAGCGGCGAAAAAATCAATTATTTAACAAAGGACAGTGAAGTCCTGTTTGAAACAGAAAATCCTGATTCACCTTTTTTGAAAGAATTTTTAATGCGGAACGGTGTAAAGGTTTCTATAGAAAAAGATGTTTCTGATATTATTTCGCTCGTTCTTGATTCTGTGTTTTATCTGTTTTTCTTTTCTGTATTTTTCTTTGTTTTCAGAAAATTTATCAGTCCGAATACTTTTAAAGTGGTTCATAAAACTGGTGTAAAATTTGATGACGTTGTAGGCATGGAAAGCCTTAAAAAAGACATGCAGACCGTTATGGAAATTATGAAAAATCCTCTGTTCTATGCAAAAAAAGGAATCCGCATGCCGAAAGGAATTTTACTTGAAGGTGAACCAGGAAACGGAAAAACCCTTTTTGCAAAAGCACTGGCAGGCGAAGCAAAGGTTAATTTTATTCCTGCAAAAGCTACGGATTTTGAAAGCATGTTCATGGCAATCGGGCCGATGAAAGTTAAGCTGCTTTTTAGAAAAGCCCGTCGCCGCGCTCCATGCATTGTTTTTATAGACGAATTTGACGGAATCGGGACAAGACGGAATTATTCAGGCTCTGCAATAGAAACAGAAAATACAAGAATTGTTACGGCGCTGCTTAACGAGCTTGACGGTTTTGAAGCAACAAATGGAGTTCTTGTTCTTGCTGCAACAAACAGTATTCAGGCTTTAGACCCGGCTCTAATCCGCCCGGGACGTTTTGATGCAAGATTTAAAGTACCTTATCCGGATGAAAAAGACCGAATCCTTTTATGTAAAATGTATCTGCGCGGAAAAAGCCCTGCATCAGATTGTACTCCGGAAAATCTTGCAAAACTGTTTAACGGTTTCAGCTGTGCAAAAATAGAAAGCACGCTAAACAGGGCAAGCCTTTTAAGCATTCAAAACGGAAAAGACAGTTTTTCTATAGAAGATGTAAAAACTGCCGCCCGCGAAGTCTAGCTTTTCTGTCAGTTTGCGGCTTTTTTGAATTTTCCTGCAAGCTGTGAAACTATGATTGCAAAAAACATTATTGCGCAGCCTGTAATTTCGCGGGCGGAAAGAGTTTCGTGAATATAGATTGCCCCTGAAATTGCTGCAAAAACAGATTCCATGCACATCAAAAGCGAAGCAATTGTTGCTTCGCAGTATTTTTGGCCTATAACCTGCATTGTGTAGGCAAAGCCGCAGCTTAGTATACCCGAATACAAAATAGGAAAAATAGCAGAACGAATCTGTTCGATTTTTGGTTCTTCAAAAATAAACATTAAAACTGTAGAAATTATTCCGCATGTAAAAAACTGAACGCATGAAAGTTTTACTCCGTCGCAGTCTGGTGCCCAGCGTTCTATTGCTAGAATCTGAAAAGAAAAGAAAACAGCACATACCAATGCAAGAAAATCTCCTTTACCTGTGAACGAAACGGAAGATTTTTCAAAACACAAAAAATAAAGTCCGATAAACCCAAGTGCTATACAAAGCCATGTTAAAACAGGAATTCTTTTGTTCAGTATAAATAAGCCGAGAATCGGAACAAAGAACATGTACATTGCCGTTATAAAGGCAATCTTTCCTGCTGTCATTCCCGGTTCATAAAATGCAAACTGCTGAAGGTTTGTGGCGATGCACAAAAATATTCCTATTATAATTCCGTGCTTTATTGTCTTTCTGTTTTTTATACGGTTTTCCCTGCGTTCTGATTCATTCATTCTGGAAGTAAGATATCTTTCCTGAATAAAAATAAATGGCATAAGAAAAATAGAGCCTATAAGCGTTCTGCAGCCCATAAAGGTAAATGCCTGTACTGAATTGCTTCCAAGACTTTGTGAAACAAAAGAAGTACCCCAGATAAATGCGGTTGCAAGAAGCATTATTACGCCTTTTGTCTGAGTTTTGATTTTTAGTTCTGCCTGATTTGTTGAAAATGGGCTTTGTTCTTTATCGATTTTATTCATGTCTACGGATAATAAAATCTTGCCGTAAAAAATTCAATCATTTATGTGCTTGAGCTATTTATATATTTGACCAGGCGGGAGCTGCGATTTATACTAAACCAATATTTTATTCTTAAATTTGTTTTAAGAAATACGATTATGCGTTATAATGGTTTAACATAACATGGCAAAAGCAAAGCAAGCAGACTTAGAAAAAATTGAAGACATTTTATCTAATCCGATTCTCGCAGCAGTTAAAAATATATGGAATTCTGCATTTCTGTTTGATTTAGAAACTTCTGAATATGAAGTTTATTTTGCGCCAGAATATTACAACAAGCTAGCAACACAGTTTAAAACACCGGCACAGTATTTTGAAGCATTCGCTTCCATCATGTCTTCTCAGTTTCAGAACAGGGTAAGTGATTTTCTTGATTTTTCAACAATGGAAGACAGGCTAAAAGGAAAACCCTACATTTCTACTGAAGCAAGAACTGAAAAACTTGGCTGGATTCGTATTTTCTTAATTCCGCTAAATCCGGTTAGCCGGAAGAAAATAAAAAAAATCCTTTTTGCAACGCAAAGCATCAATGAAGAAGTTCAAAAGCAGGCGGATATTCAAAACCGCGGTATTGAATATCTTCGTATAATGGCAAATTTAAGTGCTGAATATGAAGATGTTTATCTTGTAGATTTAGATAACGACACTTTTGAAACAATGGCTTTCAGCAATATAATCCAGTATGAAAACAATGATATTGTTATGCACACTAAGTATTCTTCTCAGCATGATGAATATATAAATAATTTTGTTCTGCCGGAATACAGGAAGCCTGTGCTTGAGGCCGTAAAACTTGAAAATCTGAGGGAATATTTTAAAACAAAAAAAGACCTTTTTGTCCGCTATAAGGTTTATGCTGGACCAAACGGGCAGACTAACTATGAAATTCACATGGTAAAAGTAGACCACATGTCCGGTAATTTCATGGTTATGGGATTCCGCTGTATAGACGAAATTATTGCCAGAGAAGCAGAAATCCAAAGGCAGTTAAAACAGTCTCCTGCAAAAAAAGAACATCTTCTATCCCAGCTTACTAGGCTTCTTTACGGATTCAACCTTTCAATAGATATGGAAAGCGGAACTTTTACCCTGATTGAAGGTTCCGGTATGGAAAAGACTGTTGAATATTTAAAAACACAAACTTCGTATCAGAAAATTCAAAAAAATGCCATGCGAACGCTTCATCCTTCCTACAGGGAACTGTTCATGGTTCTTACAGATTTAGAAATCCTCAGGAACCGCAAGGAAATGCCTGGTATTATAGGTTCCCTGCGCTATCAGGTTATTCAGGAAGAAGAGCAGAAATACGAATGGCATGAAATAAATGTATTTTCCGGGATTGATGAAAATGAGCGCTGGGTTGTAAATATTCTTTGCCGTGACATTACAGAAAGCCATGAACGCCATAAACGGCATGAACGGGAACTGCGTGTTGCTTCCGAAAAAAACTTAATTCTTTCAGAACTTACACGCATGCTGTTCAGCTATAATATTTCTGTAAATCTGAATACAGGTAAATATAACGTTATAATCGGCAATGATGAAAATTCGCTTTATTCGTTTGTAAAAGAAACTGACGATTATGTTTCTACGCTTGAGCGCAAGGCAGGATATGTTTTACCGGAATATAGAAAAGATTATCTTACGCTTTTAAATCTTGATTCTCTTAGAGTGCGAAGAAACATTGCAGGTTTTATAGGCTCTCTTGAATATGCGACAAATTCCGGCAATGGAATTGAATGGCGCGAAATAAATGTATTTATTACTATCGATGAATTTGGAAATTCCTTTGCAAATATTTTAGGAAAGGACATTACCGAAGTTCATAAGCAGAAAGAGCGGAAGATTCTTGAACAGCAGGCAGCCATTGCCCATGACCAGTTACTTTCAGGCATTACAAAAATGATTTACGGTCTTAATGCTACCGTTAATCTGGTTTCATGGAAGTACAGCCTGATTGTCGGAACAGGCATGGAACCTGTTGTTGAAATTATTTCAAAAACCGATGACTACATAATTACTCTGGCAAAAGTAAAAAATCTTATTGTAAAAGAGTATCTGGATGACTTTGAAAATCTTTTTGGCATAGATTCCCTGCTTAGCGTTAAAAACTCAGTAGGTTTTATAGGCTCTGTAATCACGGCTGCTTATCGCGAAAATAAAATCCGCTGGCAGGAAACAAGCCTTTTTATGGGAAAGAATGAAAGCGGCGAGCCAGTTGCAAATATTCTTAGCCGCGACATTACCGAAAAACATGAGCAGCAGGAGCGCCGAGAACGGGAATTAAAGGCTTCCATGGCAAAGGATCAGCTTCTTTCCGGTGTTACAAAGCTTCTTTACGGCTACAACCTTACTGTTGATTTGCAGACAATGGAAGCAAACCTGATTGAAGGTTCTCCAAAGATGAAGTCTGCGATTAACTTCTTTGACGACTGCAAGAATTATTATCAGCTATATGAAAAAGCCCTGTCGATTGTAGACAAAGAAGATGAAGCAAAGCTTAAAGAGTTTCTGTCGCCCGAAAAACTTCTTACACACACAGGAAAAAGCGGTTTTATAAATACAATAGAAATCCGCTGTAAGCTTTATGGCCTTTTATTCTGGGAAGAAGTAAATATTTTTGCAGGCTTTAATGAAAAAGGCGAAAGCATAATAAACATGCTGGGCCGTAACACGTCCGAAGCCCATGAAAAAGAAGAAACTGAACGCCGCCTTTCAATTGAAAAAGCCACAAATGAAGCAAAGTCTCAGTTCCTTTCTAAAATTTCGCATGATATACGTACGCCTATTAACGGAATAATGGGTATGCTGACCATCGCAAGAAACTACAGCCATGATAAAGAGCGTGTAGATGAATGTTTTAAAAAGATTGACATTTCTTCAAACTATCTTCTTGAACTGATTGATGATGTTCTGGATTTGGGCAAACTTGAAAGCGGAAAAATGGTTCTTTCTTCTGAGCCTATTGATATAAAAGAAAGCCTGGAACAGTTGAGTACGATTATTATTTCAATGGCAAAGGATCTGGGAATACAGTTGATTCAAAATAAGCCTGAAATACAGCATAGGTATGTTTTGGGCAGTTCCCTGCATATAAGGCGAATCCTTATCAACATCATCACAAATGCAATTAAGTATAATAAAAAAGACGGTTCTGTTTCTCTTTCATTAAAAGAAATAAAATCTGATTCAGAATATGCAACCTATCAGTTTATTATAAGCGATACCGGTATAGGAATGTCCGAAGAATTTCAGGCAACTATGTTTGATTCTTTTGTGCAGGAACGCCGTAAAAATGTAGATAAATATCGAAGTTCAGGGCTTGGTCTTGCAATCGTAAAGCATCTTGTAGATTTAATGAACGGTACGATAAACGTAAAAAGCAAAATCGGTGAAGGTTCGGAATTTATTATAGAGTTACCATTGAAGATAGACAGAAATCCTAAACCTAAGAAGAAAAATGAAAAAATAGAAATCAACCTGAAGGGAATGAAAATTCTTCTGGTTGAAGATATAGAAATAAACATGGAAATTGCCAGAATTCTTCTTACAGATGCCGGATGTAATGTTGTAACGGCTGAAAACGGAAAAATAGCGGTTGACCTGTTCAGTAAATCAAAGCCAAATGAATTTGACGTTATTTTAATGGACGTTATGATGCCGGTGATGGACGGTTATCAGGCAACTTCGGCAATCCGTGCACTAAAACGCAGCGATTCTGATGTTCCTATAATTGCAATGACGGCAAACGCCTTTGCGGATGATATTCAAAAATGCCTGAGTTCCGGAATGAACGGACATGTTGCAAAGCCGTTTAAAATCGAAAATCTTGTTGCAGAATTAGTAAAATATAAATCAGCCGAATAGACGGATAGCCGGATAATTGCAAAAAAATCAGTAAAATTACACTGTTTCTATAAAAAGATACAAATTTTGCTTGACTTATTTTTTCCCCTGCGGTATAAAATAAATATAACGTTTCTATTTGGAGATACAGAGATATGAAAAAAGCAGTTGTAACATTATTTGCCGCAGTTTTTGCAGCATCGGTTTTTGCAGGCGGCGCAAAAGATTCTAACAATGGAAAAGTAAAGATTGGTATTGCAAAAATTGTACAGCATGTTGCGCTTGATGAAGTAGAGAAGGGTATTATTGATTCAATTGAAGCAGCTGGAATTGAAGCTGATTTTGACCTTCAGAATGCTAACGGCGATGTAAATACTGCAGCACAGATAGCAAATAAATATAAAGCAGAAAAAGTTGATGTTGCAGTTGGTATTGCAACACCGGTTGCAATGGCTCTTGCAAATGCAATAAAAGATAAGCCTGTTGTATTCGGCACAGTTACTGATCCTCTTGCTGCAGGTCTTGTTACAACTCTTGACCATGGCGAAGGCAATGTTACCGGAATGTCTGACGCAATTCCGACAGGCGAGCACATTAAACTATTTAAGAAAATTGCAGGAATTAAAACTTTAGGGTATATTTATACAAGCAACGAAGCAAACTCTGTTTCTTCGCTCAAACTTGTAGAAGATGCATGTAAAGAAAACGGAATGTCACTTGTAACTCAGTCAATTACAACTTCTGCAGAAGTTAAACAGGCTGCTGAAGCAATTATCAACAGAGTAGACGGTATTTACCTTACAACTGACAACACAGTATTTTCAGCTCTTCCGGCACTTGTAAGCGTTTTTGAAAACGCAAAAAAGCCTGTTTTCTCCGGCGACGTAACAGGAGCACTTTCTGGCGGATGTTTTATGGCTTCAGGCTTTAACTATTACAAGGCAGGACGCGCAACAGGCGATATGGTTGTTTCAATTTTGAAAGGTGCAAAACCTGCTGAAATTCCGGTAAGGTTTATGACAGAACCTTCTGATTCTGACCTTTTGTTTGACCTTGACGCTGCTAAAAACTGCGGAATTAAGATTCCGGAAGAATATCTTAAAGCTGCAAACTATATCTTTGAAAACGGAAAATTAACAAAGAAATAGGCTGACTTTATTAAGATTAACTCTATTAAATAGATTGATTAACAAATTATAAGGAGAACCTTAAAAATACAATGCCGCGGTACGGGAAACGCATCGCGGCAAAACTATTTTTTAAGCGGAAAAATGATTGAAGGTATTTTAATAGAAGGTTTGATTTACGGCCTTATGGTAATGGGGCTTTTCATCACCTTCCGTGTATTGAATTTCTGTGACATGACTGTTGACGGTACTTTCCCGATGGGCGGTGCCGTCATGGCGTCTTTACTGATTAAAGGCGTAAATCCTGTTCTGGCGTTGCTTGCAGCATTTTTCTTTGGAATGCTTGCAGGCCTTGTAACGGCAATAATCCACAATAAGTTTAAATTGCCGGATTTGCTTTCCGGTATTTTAACAATGACAATGCTTTACTCTGTAAATCTCCGCATAATGTCTAACCGTGCAAACATCCAGCTGCTTCGCGTAAATACACTTTTTACAGGAATTACGGCACGTTTTTCAGGCGTTTTAAGCCATGAAGCTTCAATCCTTGTTTTTATGGTAATTTTTGCCATTGTACTGAAATTCATTCTTGATGTTTTTTTTCATACGGATTTCGGACTTTCGATGGGAGTTCTTGGAAGCAATGTTCAGCTTATAATTTCTCAGGGAATGAACCCTGCTGTAATTAAAACAATAGGAATCTGCCTTGGCAACGGCCTTACAGCAGTTGCCGGTGCTCTTGGCGCAATGTATCAGGGATTTGCCGATGTCGGTTCTGGAACAGGAATTATAGTTTCGGGGCTTGCATCTTTAATGCTAGGCGAATTTATTGTCCGTTCAAATAAAATTGAATTGCAGACTTTCCGCGTGCTTTTAGGTTCTATCGTTTACCGTACGTTAATGTATCTTGCACGAAGTTACGGTTACGTAATCGGAATGACAGCAAACGATTTAAAACTTATTACGGGGCTTTTAATAATCATCTGTCTTTTGCTTTCTAAAACGGATATTGCCGCAAAAATAAGAATCGGGCAGAGCCGACTGGAACGCCGTCGGGACATGGGGGCGGACAGCAATTCAGCTTCCGGAAAGCAAGGAGTTCAGCAATGATTGAATTAAAAAATATAGGAATTGTTTTTAATGAAGGGACTCCTGACGAAAATATTGCCTTGCGCGATATAAACCTTACTATAAATAAAGGTGATTTTATCACTGTAATCGGCTCTAACGGAGCCGGAAAATCAACTTTATATAATATAATAGCAGGAACTTTGCATCCGACTTCAGGTTCAATCACTTTAGACGGAAAAAATATTACGCATGTTCCTGAATACAAAAGGGCAAATTACATTGGACGCATTTTCCAGAATCCGCTGTTGGGAACGGCCGGCAAAATGTCGCTCGAAGACAATATGATTATCTGCGAAAAAAAAGGCTACAAGGCTTTAAAAATCAGCCTTAACCGCAAAAAACGCGAGCAGTTTAAAAGTCAGCTTTCTGTTCTTGGCATGGGGCTTGAAGACCGGCTTAGCGATAACGTTGAACAGTTTTCCGGCGGACAGCGGCAGGCACTTACGCTTTTAATGGCCGTTATGTCACATCCGGATTTGCTTCTGCTTGATGAACACACGGCAGCTCTTGATCCTGCCAATGCCGAAACAATTATGGAACTTACCAAAAAGTTTGCAGAAGAATACAACCTTACTGTAATGATGGTAACTCATAACATGAGCCATGCGCTTTCTTACGGAAACCGTCTTTTAATGATGGACGGAGGAAAAATCATTTCGGATTTATCCGGCGAAGAAAAGCAGGAACTTACGTTTGATTCAATCGTTGAACGTTTCAGACAGATAAAAAACGGAACTTTGAGCGACGGACTGTTATTGCACTGATATTAAATCTGGTGGAAAACAACTGCCAGGTTTACAATGTCAATTTTGCCGACGGTTACGGTAATTTCTTCGTTTAAGGCAACTTCTTTTGCAGGCGCCATAAGAGTTTCCTGTGCAATTTCAGGAATAAGGAAAACAGCCTGCTTGCCTTTCTTTTCTACACAAACAGCTTTTCCCTGCCATTCAGGATTCTGCAAAAGATAAACGAGTGTCCAGTGCATGTTGCTGTTCCGCTCAGCTTTTTTACATGCAGAAAAAGCCGCGTCGCCTGCGCTGATTCGCTCAAGCATTGTATCTTTGTCTAAAAGTTCACGGCCGGCTAAAAAGGCGCGCAGCTGCTGGTGTGCAACAAGGTCACTGTAGCGGCGCAACGGGCTTGTAACCTGAGAATACATGCTTATTCCAAGACCTGCATGAGGAGCAGGGGTTATGCCTACGCTTCGTTTTCTCATGCAGCGGCGTAACCTGTACTGTCCTGCAAGAGCTTCCGGCAAATCGGAAGGAATATCAGGTTTTTCCTGACTTACATAAGGGAAGGCTATATTGTTTTTGAATGCAAACTTTGCAGATCCTTCGCCTGCTAAAAGCATTGCTTCGCGAACGACTTCGTTGCTTTCAAGCATCTGCTCCGGTGTAATGCTTACTTTTTTTGTTTCTTTATCAACGCTTATGTGAACTTCCGGCAGCGAAATTGAAACAGCGCCTGCATTTGTCCTTCTTGCAGCGTTTCTGCGTGCAATTTCAAAAAGAGGCTTTAATTCAGGACTTTCCTTTAATTCTTCTGCTTTTTTATAGGAAAGCCGTTTTACTTCGACAAGAGTTTTTAAAACCGTACAGTCTTTTATGGAACCGTTTTCATCAAATTCTATTTTAAAAGAAAGGGCACGGCTAATTTCTGAAAGTCCAAGTGCATAATCAGCAAGAGAAGATTCTGAAAGCATGCGGCTTGCACCTTCCGGAATGTAAAGAGTTGCTCCACGGGAACGTGCGTTTTTGTCTATTGAACTGTCCGGCAAAACCGTGGAAGCAGGGTCTGCAATATGTACCCAAAGATATTTTCCGTCCCAGGCAATTGCATCATCCGGGTCGGTAGAAAATTCGCTGTCTATTGCATAAGAAATGCCGGGCACTTTATAGCGTTCTTCTTCAGGCGGACAGGAAAGTCCTTCGCTTGCAGACTGCATGGAAAGTCCCCAGCGTACAGGATAAGGGTTTCTTGTAACTTCCCAGATTCCTGTTTCTAAAAGAATTTTGTGTGCGTTTTCCGGGGTCTGGGCAATTTTTGCATCCTGCAATGTTTTTGATTTATCAGTTTTGCCAAGTGCAAGAGCTTCTACATCAACCATGAATTTTGCATCTTCCGGCAGATTAAGTTTTTTCTGTTTCAGGCGTTTTAAGAATTCTTCGCGGATTGCACCGGCTTTTTCTTTTTCTTCGGATTTTTTCTTTAATTCTTCTATGGATTCAAGTGAGCGGGGGATAAAAACAATGTTTCCCTGCTTGAACTCTTCTTCGTCTAATGAAAATTCAAGGCAGCCTGTTAAAACCGAATACAAAAGCCAGAGTTTGTCCGCCTGAACTGAAGAATCAATTAAATCAATTAAATCCTTAAAGGAAACTGGAGCACCCGCGGTTTCGTCGTCAGAAAGCAAAAGCTCGTGGGTTTCTTTTATCTGGGCTTTCAGGCCTGCTAAAGTTGAGCCGTCACTAAGTATTTTTTCTGTTGCTTCAAGTACATTTTGAATGGAAGTCACTTTGTCGGATAAAAGTACAATATCCTTACTTCGCACTTTCTGCGTTGCGTACTGGGCTTTTTTGCCTGTGCTGGTAGCCGGTACAGAACAGTATTCGATTACGAATTTTTCCCCTTCAATTTCTGTAACTACGGCAGGCTGTTTTTTATAAAGTACAAGTGAATTCTTTCCAATCATAGGCGAATAATAGCTTTAAACTTATGGCTTTTTCAATATGCCGCGGCTTCCTGTGTCATGCTGACGAAAGACAGCATCTCCTGTCCTGGTTGTGTCCAATAACGCGGCATGTCCACGACTATTTAATACGGCGTTTCAAACTACAGAACGCTTTGTCTAATTTTAAGCAGGTGTATTGAAACTGAATGCCTGATTCTTTATAATAGAAGTAATCGGCTTTTTTCTGAAAGCTGAGGTTATTTGTGTAAAAGAAGGTTTTTTAAGTGATGAATCTAAAAAGCCTGATGAAATTATACCTTTAGGGGGGCATATGACAATTATAGAAATGCTGGGACAGAGTGCTATTCTTACTGTTCTCGGTATCGGTGTTGTGTTCTTTTTCCTGATAGTCATGATTATTTGTATGAATATTCTGCACGCAGTTCTTCATGCATTAAAACTTGATGAAGAAAAGAAAGAAGTTGTTCAGAACCAGGTACAGCCTGCAGGTTCAAATGGTTCAGTTATAGCTGCAATTGCTGCGGCTCTTCATGATAAGCAATAATTTACAGGAGAGAATAAATGGCTAACAAAGTTCAGATTTCAGAACTGGTATTGCGCGATGCTCACCAGTCACTTCATGCAACACGCATGACAACAGCAGATATGCTTCCAATCGCTTCAAAGCTCGATAAAATCGGTTATTTTGCAGCAGAAGCCTGGGGTGGAGCAACTTATGACAGTTGTATCCGCTTCTTGAACGAAGATCCGTGGGAACGCCTTCGCAAACTTCATGCAGCTATGCCGAATACAAAACTTATGATGCTTCTTCGTGGTCAGAACCTTTTAGGTTATCGCCACTACGCAGATGATGTTGTTGATAAGTTTGTTGAATATGCTGCAAAGAACGGAATTGATGTTTTCCGTATTTTCGATGCCTGCAACGACCCGCGCAACCTTGAACGTGCTACAAAAGCTGCTAAAAAAACCGGCAAACATGTTCAGATGGCTATTTCTTATGCCGTAACCCCATATCACACAATTGAAAAATATGCAGACCTTGCAAAAACTTATGCAGACTTTGGTGCAGATTCAATCTGTATTAAAGATATGTCTGGTTTGCTTAAACCATATGCTGCTTATGATTTGGTAAAAGCAATCAAAGCAAAAGTTGACCTTCCTGTAGAAATTCATACACATGCTACAACAGGTCTTTCTGTTGCAACATTGCTCAAATCTGCTGAAGCAGGTGCAGATATTCTTGATACAGCTATTTCTTCAATGGCTATGGGAACTTCTCATTCTCCAACAGAAACAGTTGTAGAAATGCTCAAAGGCACAGAATATGATACAGGCCTTGATATTTCTGCCCTTCTTGAAATTGCAGCTTACTTCCGCGAAGTTCGCAAACACTATGCTTCCCTTGAATCAAAATTCCTTGGAGCTGATACACGTATCCTTAAATCACAGGTTCCGGGCGGTATGCTTTCTAACCTTGAAAGCCAGCTTAAACAGCAGGGTGCTGCAGACAAGATGGATGACGTTCTTAAAGAACTTGAAGGAGTTCACAAGGATGTTGGTTATGTTCCTCTTGTTACACCAACTTCTCAGATTGTTGGTACACAGGCAGTATTCAATGTATTGTTCGGCCGCTATGAACGTATGACAGGAGAATTCTGTGACCTTCTTACAGGTAAATACGGCAAACTTCCTGCTGAACCAAACAAAGACCTTGTTAAAAAAGCTCTTGAACAGAACAAGATGGAAGAAGCTATTACCTGCCGTCCTGCAGACAAGATTGCTCCGGAATGGGACAAAATGGTTGCAGAAGCAAAAGAAAACGGCGGTAACGGTTCTGTAGAAGATGTTCTTACATATGCTATGTTCCCGAAAGTTGCAAAGAACTTCTTTGAAACACGTGCAAACGGTCCTGTTAATGCTGAAGAAAAATTCGGAATCAAAGAAGCTCCAAAGGCAGCTGCTAACGGCGCTTATACAGTTACAGTTAACGGACAGGCTTATCAGGTTACAACAAACGGTTCTAACATCACTGTTGATGGAACTGCTTACAATGTAACATTCGGTGCAGCAGGTTCAGCTCCTGCAGCTGCTCCGGCTGCAACTGTTTCTGGCGGAGAAGATATTAAGGCTCCTGTTGCAGGTACATTGCTCAAACACGTTGTTCCGGCTGGTTCAAAAGTAACAAAAGGCCAGACAATCATCATGGTTGAATCTATGAAGATGGAACTTGAAGTTAAAGCTCCTTGCGACGGAACAGTAAATTACACAGTACAGCCTGGTACACAGATTACAGCCGGTATGGTACTTGGTAACATCGGCGGTGTTGTACAGGCAGCTCCAGTTGCAGCCGCTCCGGCAGCTCCTGCCGCTGCTCCGGCACCTGCAGCTTCAGCAGGCGGTAAGGCTGTAAATGCTCCTGTTGCAGGTACATTGCTTAAATATGTAGTTGCAGAAGGTGCTTCAGTTAAAGCTGATACAACAATCATTATGATTGAATCAATGAAGATGGAACTTGAAATTAAGGCAGGAGCTGCCGGTTCAGTTCACTTTATCGTACCAACAGGAACTCAGGTAAATGCCGGACAGGCAGTTGCTGAAATTAAATAGGAATATACTGATGAATAGTTTGACAAACAAAAAAGGTACACAGGTTATGAAGGCCTGTCTGGTTCTTTTTGGAATTTCATTGGCTTTGTCTTTTGCAGGAACTGTCTTTGCTGCTGATTCAAATAGTCAGAGTGGAGTAGGTTCAAAAATTATCAAAGGCTCAGAAAATATCCCGGATGTTTCTGTTTCTAAGTTTTTGAAAAATATCGGTAAAAGTACCGGTATTTACAAAATCATTCATACAGAAACACCTGAAGAAGTAGCTCAGGCAAAGGCAGATGAAGAAGCAAAACTTGCTGCAGAAGCTTATGACCCGTTTGCAGGAATTATTGTTCCTGGCTGGCAGAAGCTTTTGATGATGGCTGTAGGTTTCCTCATCGTTTACCTTGCCGTTGTAAAAGGTTTTGAACCTCTTCTTCTTATTCCGATTGGATTCGGTACAATTCTTGTAAACGTTCCTGGCGCCGGCATGGCCGATGCTCCTCACGGAATGCTTCATATTATCTACAGCGCAGGTGTAGGAAACGAATTCTTCCCTATGCTTATCTTTATGGGAATCGGTGCAATGACAGACTTTGGTCCGCTTATTGCTAATCCGAAAACTGCATTGCTCGGCGGTGCTGCTCAGTTTGGTGTATTCTTTACATTGTTCGGTGTAGCACTTATGAACTTCATCCCTGGCGTTGACTACAACCTTAAACAGGCTTGTGCAATCGCAATCATCGGTGGTGCAGACGGTCCGACATCCATCTACGTTTCTGGTAAGCTTGCTCCGGAATTGATGGCTGTTATCGCTGTTGCAGCATATTCTTACATGGCTCTTGTACCGATGATTCAGCCTCCGATTATGAAGGCTCTTACAACTAAGAAAGAAAGAGCAATCAAAATGGCACAGGCTCGTCCTGTTTCTCAGATTGAAAAGACATTGTTCCCGTTGCTTTTGATTGTAATTACAGCATTGCTTTTACCGCCTGCAGCTCCTCTTATCGGTATGCTTGCATTCGGTAACTTTGTAAAACAGTGCGGAGTTGTACAGCGTCTTTCCAAGACAATGGAAAACGAATTGATGAACATTGTTTCAATTCTTCTTTCTTTGGGCGTAGGTTCACAGATGACTCCGGAAAAGATTATCAACATGAACTCAATTGGTATCATCATCCTTGGTCTTGTAGCATTTGCCGTTGCAACAGCTTCAGGTCTTATGATGGCTAAGTTCATGAACCTTTTCCTTAAAGAAAAAATCAATCCGCTTATTGGTTCAGCAGGTGTTTCTGCCGTTCCAATGGCTGCCCGTGTTTCAAACAAGGTTGGTCAGGAATACGATCCTATGAACTTCCTTTTGATGCACGCTATGGGTCCGAATGTTTCAGGTGTTATCGGAACTGCAATTGCAGCCGGTGTATTCATCGCAACATTCGGTTAATTTCCGATTGAAAATGGTTTTCAATCGGAAAAACGGCTGAGTCAAGGCTTTAAGCGAAGCGTGCCTTTACCAGCCGTATAAGCCGCAGCCAAATAAAAAGAGACTGCCCGTTGGTTGGGCAGTCTTTTTTTTGTCTTGGCTTATAAAAAGTAAGTTTTCATCAGACCTTTTCCCTTTACATCGATTTCAGCGCTTTCGCTGTACTGTAAAGATTTTTCCGTCTGGGCTTTTGTAGATTCTGTAACATGGATTCTCATAGGAATTCC
Source organism: Treponema sp. (assembly GCA_016287815.1). Lineage (GTDB taxonomy): Bacteria > Spirochaetota > Spirochaetia > Treponematales > Treponemataceae > Treponema_D. The sequence goes on from JAEEWW010000002.1 coordinate 65,138, forward strand.
TGTGCTTTCCATACGGCTTGCCATGTTTACTGTATCGCCCCAGATATCATAAATAAACTTTGTTTTTCCAATTACACCTGCAACGAGCGGACCGGAGTTGATTCCGAGCCTGATTTGAAGTTTTATAGGAGAACTGGTGTTGAAAGAATTAACATCGTCTAAAAGCCCTTGTGCAAACTTGAGCATTTTTTCAGCTCCGCCATTTTCTTTTCGTTGTGAAAGGCCGGTTGCAGCCATGTAAGCATCTCCAATTGTTTTGATTTTTTCAATTCCTTCGCGGTTAGCCCGGTCGTCAAACATAGAAAAGATTTTGTTCAGCATGGTAACAACTTCTTTTGCACGCATTTCTCCGCTGACTTTTGTAAAGCCTACAATGTCTGTAAAAAGAACGGTAACGTTCGGATATTCTTTGGCTATTGTGCTTTTTGGATTTGCCGTAAGTTCTTTTGCAATTTCTTTAGGAAGAATATTTAATAAAAGTCTTTCTGAACGGCTTTTTTCTGCTGCAAGCTGTTTTGTTCGTTCCTTTACGGTGTTTTCAAGTTTTCTGTTTTCTTCTTCAATATGAATAAGCTTCCCTTCGAAAAGCATGATTGTCGTTGAAATAATGAAGATTACAAAAAGCAGTCCGAGGAAAACATCAAAAAGAGCATTTGTGAGCGGCTTTAAAATGCAGGAATAGGTGAACAAGATTTTTTGTGAAAGCGGATCATAGTTATGCGGCGTATACATGATGCAGCCAAAGCCAAGTGTTTTTAGCGGTGTTATAGTATAAAAGTTTTCTCCGTGAATGTTTTCTTTGTCACCTTCATGCGGTTTTTTTACATTCAGTTTTCCGTCTGAAAGTGTGAAAGTTCCGTTCCATGGCCCCGGGTCTACAGAGCAGTTTTCTTTCGGAACTAGAATTGAAAAATTCCAGTCAGTGATGATTGTGCTTCTCATGTTGTTAAAAATAACGCCGTCGTACTGAGCTCCGGTTCTGTCAGGATCTGCTTCGTCTACCCAGTGTTTTTCTGCATTTCGTGCAAAGGTTACGCAAACAGATTTTGTAGAATCGTTTTCTGTATAAGGCTTTTCAAGTGCTAAAGTTTTTTCCGGAAGAGTAATGCCTTTAATTGAAACGATTAAAAGAACTAAAATGATTCCGCCTAAGCTTACAGAAAGAGTCTGCCAGAAATGATTTCTTTTAACCCGTTTTCGATTTTCAGGAGCTGAAATAATTGCTTTATAAACCGGACTTATAATTGTCTCTGAGCGGTCTCCTGAATAAAACTCAAGTTCCATTAATTTAATCGAAGAAAAGAAAAGGTGCAGGGCTCCAAGCCCGAGCGAAACATTCAGCCAGGAAAATCCGTATTCAAGAAGAATCAAAATTATGCCGCTTAATGGAAGGAAAAAATAAATCAAAAGGGAAATAAACACATTTTTTGAAAGTTTCTTTCGGTTTTGAAGAAGCATTGTAAGAGTTATAAGAGTTGGTAAAAGTCCTAAGCCAACGCTCAACGGATAAAACGTACTTCTGTGGTAAATATTATTTTCATCAAAATAATAGAAAAGATTTGTAAACTGGCTCACTATAGTAAGCAGAATTCCTGTTATGCAGAAAAAGAAGACTATAAAAAGCTGGACAGGTATTCCTTCTTTTAAGGCAGATTTTGGTTTAGAAAGAAGAGTAAAACTTAATCGGCTCTGCTTTATGAATTCACATGTATAGAAACAAAAGAAAAAGGTTGCAGAAAAATTGCAGATAAAAACTAAAAAATTGGAAAGACGCACCATGTACCAGCCTGTGTGGCTGGTGTTTCCGCGGTAGTAATAGGCAAGGGCATCAAAAAGCAGCAGAAAGCCTGTAAAGAATTCAATAAAAATGAGAGTCCTTCTTCCGTTTTGCTTTATATTGTGACCTGAAAACAAAAATATTCCTGTCTGGAAGCAAAAGAAAAAAAGGAAAAAAAGTGAAGAAATACTGATAACTCTTGTAAGTTCTGTCATTTAATAGTTTCCCTGGAAAAGTGGTTATATTTAATATGATAGCACTGAAAAGAAAATTTACATAACTAAACTTTCCTTTACACATACTTCAAAATTCAAAAAATACTAAAGTTTTTGTGTTTCTCTATAGAATATCATTTTTATATATGATATATTCATTTTGTGCATAAATATGCAAAAACGATGTAAAAATCAATTATAAATCATAAGATTTTTTCATTGATTTTGGAGGTATAAATGAAAAAAGCAAGTTTAATAATCGCAGCTGCATGTGCAGCAATGTCGGTATTTGCTGCCGGACAGAAAGAAGTTGCTTATCCGCAGAAAGCAATTACTATGATTATTCCTTATGGAGCAGGCGGTACAACTGATATTCACGGTCGTCAGTTTGCCATTCAGCTGCAGAAGCAGCTTGGAAAGCCTGTTACAGTTGTAAATCAGGGTGGAGCTTCGGGTTCAAAAGGCTGTAAATCAGTTCTTGATGCAGCTCCGGACGGATACACAGTTTTGTTTACAGCAGAATCTTTGGGAACTCAGCGTGTTGTTGGTCTTTCAGAAATGAGCTATGATGATTTTGCTCCGATTATGGCTGTTACAAACGATCCTAAAGTTATCGTTGTCGGAAAAGATTCAAAATATAACAAACTTCAGGACTTACTCGATGATATGAAAGCTAATCCTGGAAAAATCAAGATGTCTTACACAGGTCCTGGCGGATCTGGACACGTTCAGGCTTTGATTATGGAAAAGCTTGGTTATAAGGCTGCCCTTACAGCCTATACAGGTGGAGCTGACTGTCTTCTGGCTGTAATGTCAAAGCAGGTTGATTTTACTAATTCTAACTATTCTACAATCGTTGGCTATCTTAAAAGCGGAGACTTAAAAGTTCTTGCCGTTTCAGGTTCTACACGTCTTCCTGCAAATCCGGATGTTCCAACCTTTGGCGAAGTTGATAAAAATGCCGTTCCTTACATGAAAAACGCATTTACACCGCTTAACTTCCTTGTTTCAAAAGATGTTCCGGCAGATGTTCAGAAAATCTTACGTGATGCAGCTCTTAAAGCCGTAAAAGATCCTGAATGGGTAAAATTTGTAAACGATAACTGCTCAGAAAAGCTTTACGAAGCTTATCCGAAGATTGAAGATATTAAAAAATACTACAAAGACTGGGAATCAATGGTAAGCTGGATGCTTTATGATGCAGGCGTTGCCAAGTATTCTCCTGAAAAATTCGGTATTGCAAAACCTGCAAACTAATGCCGTAAATTAAGCTGTCGTCATGTGATTATGTTGCCCATGTGCGGCAGCTATGCTCACATGTCGACTAATCATTTTTTTGCCGTTTAATTATAATCATTAAAAATAAAGGGTTAAAAATTATTATGAAAAATATTGTTAAAGAAGGAATTTTCTTTTTTATCTGCGGAATTGCACTTCTTGCTTATTCATTGATTAATCATTATTCAACAACTATTGCATGGAGTTTATCTCCTTATCTTTTTCCGCTGGTTGTTTCTTTATTTTTTATTGTTTTATCCTGTACTTTATTTTTCAGTGCCTTTTCATCTGGTACAAAAAAATCAGGCACTGCCGAAAAATCTTCTTCCGGCACTTCTGCTGCCGGTTCTTCTAAGATTTTATGGAAACCTGTTCTGATTTTTATTGCCGCTGTTTCTGTATACTATGTGATAATGCCGTTTATCGGCTTTATTGCTTCAAATATAATTCTTCTTGCTTTTCTTTTTGTTTTGCTCGGCGAAAGAGTATGGTGGAAAATCCTTTGCCTTTCTGCAGTAACGACTTTAGTAATTTATTATTTTTTCCATACATTCCTTCATGTAATGCTTCCGTAACAATGTGCTCGTTGCAGGCAAAGAGAGCGCTATGAGCAATATGAGCAATGTGCGGTTTGGCAAATTGCAAGGCTTAGTAAAAAGGCATTTTAACAAGGCAGGTTTTTATGATTAATTCATTTTTTCATTATTTTGCAAATATTCAGTTTATCTTTTTAACATTTTTAGGTGCCGTTCTGGGACTTTTTGTAGGTTCAATTCCAGGACTTTCTGTAACGATGGCTACTGCGCTTTTAGTTTCTGTAACGTACACCTGGCAGACTGCAAACGCAATGGCAACCGTAATGGGACTGTACGTTGTAGGTGTTTTTTCGGGCGCGCTTTCTGCAATTTTAATTAACATTCCGGGAGCTCCTTCTTCTGTTGTAACGACTTTTGACGGCTATCCTCTGGCAAAAAAAGGTGAAAGCTACAAGGCATTAAAATATGCAACTTTCTATTCTTTTATTGGAAGCGTTTTCGGTCTTGCTGTATTATGGATAATGGCGCGCCCGGTTTCCCGCCTGGCCCTTAACTTTCAGCCGATGGACTATTTTCTTTTAACCTTGTTCGGACTTACAACGGTAGGCTCTTTAACTTCTGATAATTTTTCAAAAGGAATGATAAGTGCCATGCTCGGCCTTTTTGTAAGCATGATAGGTCTTGATTCTGTAATGGGAACACCGCGCCTTACATTCGGCATAATGGAACTTTCTTCCGGAGTGCCTACCGTACCGGCTCTTGTAGGCTTGTTCGGATTTTCTGAAGTTCTTGTTTCGCTTGCTTCAGGAGATTTAGGTGCTCAGGTTTCTGAAATAAAGAAATCTGCCGTTAGATTTACAGATTTAATTAAGCATCTTGCTCATTCTCTATGGTATGCGGTAATCGGAACTTTTGTAGGAGCCTTGCCGGGAGCCGGCGGGCCTGTTGCTTCTTTCCTTGCATACAGCTCGGCTAAAAAGATTGTAAAAAATCCAGAGGTGCCGCTGGGGCAGGGGGCTGTAGAAGGAATTGTTGCAAGCGAAACTTCAAACAATGCCTGCATCGGAGGTGCTTTAATTCCAATGCTTACGCTTGCAGTTCCGGGTGATGCAGTAACTGCAATTATTCTTTCGGTATTCTATGTTCACGGGCTTCAGCCGGGACCTATGTTTATTACGATACAGAGCGATATGTTTGCCGCAATTTTAGCAGGCGGATTTTTAGGCTGTATTTTCCTTTTGATTTTAGGGCTTGTTGCTGCTCCAAAGCTCAGCAAAATCCTTTTAATACCAAAATCGATTCTGCTGCCGATTGTAACGGTTTTGTGCGTAATCGGTGCTTTTGCCTGCAACAATACTATGTTTGATATTCTTTTGATGTTTATTTTCGGCTTATTAGGATTTTTTATGCGCCGTCACGGCTATCCTGTAGCTCCGATGACACTTGGAATTGTTCTCGGCGGAATGATGGATTCAAACTTCCGCCGTGCAGTTTCTCTTGCAGCGTCAGAAGAAAATAAGATTGCAGCCTTGTTCGGACGCCCTATAACAATTATACTTTTAACGCTGACAGTCGCAACTCTTATAATGAATATTCCGGCTGTAAAACGATTATTTAACCACAGTAAAAAGTAGACCGCTGACAAATAAAAAAGGGCTGCTCAAAACGGGCAGCCCAATAAAGAAATGGTTTCCGCGGCACGGATGCCGCGCATTCAACCAATGTGACAGGTTTTGAACAAAACTGTCTATTTATAAAAAATACGGATGTTTTTCCGCGGCACGGATGCCGCGCATTTTACCAATATGGCAGTTTTGGAACAAAACTGCCCATTACCAAAAAACAGGGATGTTTTTTGGTAATAATTAGACCTTAAATGAATCTACCTGATTACCAATCTTACCGATAGATGATTCAAGAGCTGTAGAAAGGTTTTCCAATGCTGAACCTGACTTTTCAATGCTTGCAACCCCTGTATTGAGTTCTTCCATAGCACCTTTCATTGTTGAAGTTGTATCCTGCAATGTTTTAATTTCTGCAAGAATTGTCTTACTTCCTTCAGCCATTTCAACAGAAGATGATTTAACTTCATAGGTACTGTCATTCATCTGCTTTAATGCTTCCCGAATCTGTTCAGAACCTTGTGTCTGTTCTTCCATTGCATTCTTAATCTGAACAACAATACTTCCTGTATTGTTAATGTCAGCAGCAACGTGAGTAAATGCGCTTCCTGCATCTTTTGAAGAATTAAGCATTGTTTCAATACTTTCTGTAATCGTTGAAAGCTGTTCTCCGATTGTCTTTGACTGACCGGAAGATGTTTCAGAAAGTTTACGGATTTCATCGGCAACAACGCTAAAGCCTTTTCCTGCTTCACCTGCATGGGCTGCTTCAATTGCCGCATTCATGGCAAGAAGGTTAGTCTGGGCTGCGATATTAGAAATAACGGCATTGGCTTCTTTAAGTGCAAGAGATTCAGTATGGATTGTATCAATCTGAGAGTTAACGGCTTCCTGCTTTTTAACTCCGTCTGCAACCTGCTTTTCAAGCACGTCAAATGAATTTGCCATCTTATTTACAGAATCATTTACAGAAGCGATGTTGCTTACCATTTCCTCAACTGCGCTTGATGCTTCTACAACAAATGAAGTCTGAGATTCAATCATAGAGTTCAAAGATTCTATATTTGAAGAAATCTGATTAACGGCACCTGCTGTCTGAGCAACGCAGTTACCCTGGTTTTCAATATTATTCTGAACATTCTTAATAAGGTTCATAACAACAGGAATTTCTTCCGCTGTCTTTTGAGAACAGTTTGTAAGGTTGTTGCCGGAATCGTAAAGTTCTTCTTTAGATTCTTTAAGGGCAATAACCAAAGTCTGAAGTTTTTCTATAACCTTGTTGCAGGCATTGGCCAAAGCACCAAGTTCATTCTGTTTAGTTACAGGAATTCTTATTGTTAAATCGCCTTCTCCTGTTGCAATATTGTTCATTGATTTTACAACATGATTTATCCTTTCAAAGAATTTCAACAGAATAAACAAAACGGCAGCCATAGCCAGTATCATGCCGATTACAGAAATTATAATTATCTTAAGTCGTGATGAAATAATTTCTTCGCGAAGCTTCGTTGCATCAAAATCTACACAGATAAAACCGATTGCTTTATTTGCTTTATCAGTAATAGGGTAGTACATGGAAATTACCCAGCCCCATTCTTCTTCATAGGTTATTTCGGAAGTTGTAATCTGCTTTGTTTCCATACAGTCTAAAGGAGCTGAACCGTAGCTTGTTATATCTTCCTTTGCGCCTAGGTCAGAGAACAGCTTTTTATCAATCGGTACTGAACTTCCGTCTATAACATACATGAATTCTTTTCCTGCAACCTGAACCATAGAATACAGGAATTTACAGCCTGAAATTTCTTTAATTTCAAGCCATTTTGCACACATTTCTACATAATAGGGATCTTTTGCATCAAGTGATTTTGTAAGTTTAAGGAACTTGTTTTTGTCCATATACTTTTGGGCACTTGTTAAAACATGTGTTCCGTTTTCCAGAAATGCCTGCAATGAAGTTTTGGAAATACCGTCAACAGCAGTTTTTGTGATTATTACTGTTGTCAGTACTATGAATGCCATAGTTACAAAAATAATTTTGAATTTGTATGATGAAATAAATTTCATTCTTTTTCTCCTTTCTTAAGAATGTTTTTTCCCTTCATTCATATTTGATTATATATTCTATATCTTAATTCTGCAAATATATATATAAGAAAAATCTATCTATAATGTACATATATAAGGATATCGCTTTTTTTTTCTTTTTCAATTATATTTTCACCTATGCTTTGGATATCATTGGTTCTTTTTTACGGCCTTTTAAAAGGCGGAAGAGAAATATTAAAAAAACTTGCAATGAACAGGAACACCGTTATGGAAGTTCTTGTTACCTATACAGTGCTTTCCTTTATTTTTGTTCTGCCTCAGCTTCCACAGGCAGGCGGAATGGAAATAAAGTTTTATTTTTATATTGCCTTAAAATCTTTTGCGATTTTTCTTGCATGGATGTTTGGCTTCCGCTCAATAAAATACCTTCCGGTAAGCCTGTTTGGCATTCTAGACCTTTCGCGCGTCCTTTTTTCAACTTTTTCCGGAGTTGTTTTTTTAGGTGAAACAATAAGTTTTATGCGTGGCGCAGGTCTTGCCGTTGTGTGCTTCGGGCTGATTTTATTAAAGTTTTCTCCAGAACGTAAGACGCTCCAGACGCTGAAAAATAATAAGTCGAATAATACGCCAACGGATGCCAAAATAAAAACTTTCTATATAATTCTTGCCTTGTTTTCATGCCTATTAAATGCGTGTTCAGGACTTATGGATAAAGTCCTTATGAAGTCTGTTACAAGCTCTCAGCTGCAATTCTGGTACATGCTTTTTCTTGTAATTTACTATTTGATTTATGTGCTTGCCGTCAGACAGAATTTTTCATTCAGCGTTATAAAAAATAAATGGGTGTGGATTCTTGCAATATCTTTTGTAATAGGCGACAAGGCTTTATTTATTGCGAACGGCATGCCTGAAAGCAAAGTTACCGTAATGACTCTTATAAAGCAAAGCGGCAGCCTTGTTACGATTTTAGGCGGAAAGTTTGTGTTTAAAGAAAAAAATATCGGTTACAGGCTTTTCTGTGCTGCCGTCATCATTGCCGGAATCCTGTTGGGAACGCTTGGCGGAAAATAATTTCTGCCAGGCGTTATCTAAAGGAGGCTTGTTTTGTTTTATTGCTGTACTACAAGAATATGCCTGGCTTCTGCTGTTTTTGTTTCCGTATTGAATTTTTTTACTGCAACCCAGTTTCCGGTCTTTACATCTTTAAGATTAATTCCTGCATCTTCAAGACATGGCAGATCACGTCTTTTATCTGCTGTATCTGCTGTTCTTTCAGCAGGCTTTTCAAACTGAACAAGGCGGGTAAATGGATTAACGTGAACCTTTGTTTCATTTCCGTCTGCATCTTTAACCGTAATCAGCTGCTTGTTGTCATCAATTGAAGTAACGGTTCCAAGAATGTCTGCGCCGTGCATCGGGTTAAACATAGAAAATCCGTTCACAGGCAGTCTGTGATTCATTCTTCCATTTTCAGAATGATGATATTCAAAACCTTTTTCTGAATCTGGTCCCATCGGATGATTATACGGGTTTACATTTTTGTTACTTCTTGCAAAAACAGAAGCCGTTCCAAATCCTGCAATAATTGCAGATACTGCGATGGTTTTGATAAGTGTCTTTTTCATAAAATCTCCTTGTATGAGCCGGTGCCTGGTAGTCAGCGCCGGTGGTTTTCTATCAGCTGTTATTCAGCTTACATTGTGGAGTTTAGTGTATGCGCGATTCAAAAGCATTAAAGGAACATTAATCAAAGATGAAAAAACTTTCAGAAACTTTCCTGTAAAATTCAGACAAAATAAATGTTCTATATGATATACTTTTTTCTATGCAGAAGAAAAAATATTTTATTTTTCTTGCTTTTCTGATTATCTCTTTTTTTATAAATGCCGCAAACATTTTTGCTCAGAATTATAATGATTCTATGCCTGCTATTCCTGAAAATAGGCCAATGATGCCCCACAGACATGATGAAATAATGAACATAAACGGAAGGCACATGCGCCGGCACGGTCTTTTTTTTGACATAATCGGTTTAAAAATCAGTGATGCCGAAGATGAACTTTCTGTTTCTGTTTATTTTAATGATTCTGTAGATGCTGATTCTGTTTCTTCGGATAAAATTTTAATTGATGATGATTTAATTTCTCCGAAGACAGATTTTCTGTTTAGCAAAACCCGCAGAATGTTACGCTTTAATATTGCCAGAAAAAATAATTTTTCTATAAAGATGAATTCTATAAAGTCTTTTGACGGAAGGCTTATTCCGCCGTTTGAAGAAAAGAATCTGAATTCAGGCGATTTTGTAAAGTATCCTTCAAGAAACGTTCAGCCGGATGCTAATCCGGAAATTGTTCCGCAAGGGAAAAATCCGCCGGAAAGTTTTCCTCCAGGTTATTTTTTGCAGCCGCCACTTCCCCGGGAAAATCATATAAAAGAAAATCATCAGGATGAAATATGACTAAGATTTTAATAATAGAAGATGACCAGGAACTTTCTAATATAATTCAACTTGAACTTTCCCATGAAGGCTTTGTTACAGCCGCTGCTTTTGACGGAAGGACAGGACTTGAAAAAATCCAGAGCGACAAGCCTGATCTGGTATTGCTGGACGTAATGCTTCCTAAATTAAGTGGGCTTGAAGTGCTTAGAAAAGTCCGTAACGAGCTTAATTCCGGCATTCCAATAATCCTTGTAACGGCCAGAAGTGAAACTATAGATAAGGTTGACGGGCTTAACAGCGGTGCAGACGATTACATTTGCAAGCCTTTTAAAATAGAAGAAATGCTTGCGCGGATTAATGCCATTTTACGGCGCACTCAGAAAGCCGGCGCAAATCAAAATGATTTAGTCTTAAAAAACGGAAAGATAAAGATGATTGCGTCGCAAATGAAAGTTTATTTTGCAGGCAGTGAAACTGAGCTTTCTAAAAATGAATTTCTGCTTTTAAAATATTTTCTGGAAAATGTTTCTAAAATACTAACCCGTGATGAAATTATTAAAAATGTCTGGGGCGAAGATTATTATATAGAAGAAAACAGCGTGGATGTTTATGTTCGTCATTTACGTTCAAAGTTCGGTGATGATTTAATAAAAACTGTCCGCGGAATGGGCTATATAATGCAGGAATATTCTGAAAATCAGGGTTAAGGCGATAATATAATGCGTAAAAATAAAAACAAAGCAGTTTCAGTTTCTCTTGCATTTCGCTTTATGGCAATCCTTGCTTTTGCAATGCTCTGCCTTTCGTTCATTTTTGTCTTTGCGCTGCGCCTGCTGGTAATTAATCATCATAAGTCGGAACTCGAAACTTGTGTTTCGCATATAGTTCGGACAATAAGCCTTGAAGGAACGCAGGAATTACCTTTTGTTGAACTTCCGTATTACATTACATATACGGTGTATGAAAGCGAATCAGAAAATGTTCTTTCTACAAATGACAGTCTGCTTCCTCTGCTGAATTCTTCTGGAAAAACAAAGACCTGCTTTGTAAAGGATTTTTTTACCGACAGTGACCTTAATATCCGCTATCTTACAAAAGAAACTGAAATATCCGGGAAAAAAATAATAGTTGAATGTGCACTGGATATTTCTAATGACACTGCAACGAAGATGTTAAAAACTCTTCCGTATCTTGCTTTAATTTTATTGCTTCCTGTGCTTTTAGTTTCATTTGTACTTTCTTATATGATTTCTAAAAGCACGATTTCAGCATTTAAAAAATTACAGGCTGACTATGACCGGGAAAAAGAGTTTACTTCCAATGTAAGCCACGAACTGAAAACTCCGATTGCTATAATTTCAGGACACGCCAATCTTTTGAAACGCTGGGGAAAAAACGACCCGATTCAGCTTGAAAAATCAATAGATTCTATTTTAAAAGAAAGCGAAAATATGAATCACATTGTAACTACCTTGCTTGATATGAGCCGGCTGGAACGTGGAAAGATTGAAGTTGTAAAAACAAAGTTTTTTGCGACCAATTTTTTTGCAAAACTTAAAGAAGAATTTACTTCGCTTTATCCGCAGATGAAATTTGAAATTATAGATGAAGATTTTATTGAACTTTATACCGACGAGCAGAAGCTTCATCAGATATTTACGGTAATTTTATCTAACAGCGTAAAGTTTGCAGGAGAGAAGTGCAGAATAATTCTTTGTGCAAAAAGAAGTACCGTTAAGACTGGTGGTGTTAAATCTGGCGGTCAAATTGAACTTTCGGTACAGGATAATGGAACTGGATTTGACGAAAAAATCCTTCCGCATGTATTTGAAAGGTTTTTCAAAGGCGACAGTTCGCATGACAGAAATGTTAGCGGCTCAGGGCTTGGCCTTGCAATTGCAAAATCCTTGACAGAATCTTTGGGCGGGTCTATAAAAGCAAAAAATGCCCCTCAGGGAGGGGCATTAATCAGCATTGCTATTTCAAATTAATCATTGATTTATCATACGAATGGTCAAGGCACGCTGCGCTTAAAGCCTTGACTCATTCGTTTAGCGGGGGTCTTAAAATAATACCCCCGCTATAATCAGTTGGCGGAACCTATTTTAAGTTAATCATTGATTTGTCGTAATCAGATGGAGCTACATAACCCATAAGGTTCATCAATGTTGCCGGCCAGCTTGAAATTCCAAGACCGTCGTTGAGTTTTGTATTGTCGTACTCGCCCTTGTATTCCGGGTCGTAGATAATACCTGGAACCGGGTTCAGTGAGTGCGAAGTTTTAGCCTTTGGCTCGCCGCTCTTGTCCATCTTAACGCTGCCGTCTTTTGCATGCTCGTACATGTCATCGCTGTTTCCGTGGTCAGCTGTAAGACACAGGATACCGCCTGCTTCATCGATTGCAGCCTTTAAGCGGCCAAGCTGTAAGTCCATGCCTTCCATAGAACATACAACAGCGTTAAAAACTCCTGTGTGTCCAACCATGTCTCCGTTCGGGAAGTTAAGGCGGATGTGGTCATATTTGCCGGATTTAATTGCTTCAATAACTTTATCAGTGATTTCTGCACATTTCATCCATGGGCGCTGTTCAAATGGAACAACATCAGACGGAACTTCAACATAGTCTTCAAGTTTTTCGTCAAACTTACCCTGTTTGTTTCCGTTGAAGAAGTAGGTAACGTGTCCGTATTTCTGAGTTTCAGAAATGGCAAGAAGTTTAACGCCTGTTTTTGTAAGGTATTCACCCATTGTGCGGTCAATGCTCGGCGGGTTTACAAGATACTGAGCCGGAACGTGAGCGTCTCCGTCGTATTCCATCATTCCTGCATATTCAACTGCCGGTACGCGCTTACGGTCAAACGGAAGTTCTCCGCCTTTTGGTGTTTCAAAGGCGCGTGTCATTTCAAGGGCGCGGTCGCCGCGGAAGTTAAAATAGATAACGCTGTCGCCGTCTTCAATAGTGCCGACAGGCTTTCCTGATTTTGCAATTACAAACTCGTGCATGTCCTGATCAAGAATGCCGGGGATTTCAGCGCGGTATGTTTCAATTGCCTTTGTAGCTGAATCAAACATGCGGCCTTCGCCAAGAACATGTGCTTTCCATCCGCGTTCTACCATAGACCAGTCTGCATTGTAGCGGTCCATAGTCATGTACATACGTCCGCCGCCTGAAGCAATCTGGTAGTCAACACCGGCAAAGCCTGCTAAGAATTCTTCAAGTGGAGTGATGTAATTTAAAGCAGAAGTAGGATCAACATCGCGGCCGTCAAGTAAAGCGTGAACACGAAGTTTTTTAACTCCGTCCTTAGAAGCCTGTGTAATCATTGCCTTAAGGTGGTCAATGTGGCTGTGAACGTTTCCGTCAGAAACAAGACCGATAAAGTGAAGGGTAGAGTTTTTGTCGTTTACGTTTTTAACAAGCTTTTTCCATGTGTCAGCTGCAAACATAGAACCGTTTGCAATTGATTCTCCAACAAGCTTTGCACCCTGAGCAAATACACGGCCACAGCCCATGGCGTTGTGGCCAACTTCACTGTTACCCATATCATCATCGCTTGGAAGACCAACGGCTGTTCCGTGTGCCTTTAATTTTGTATGAGGACAGTTAGCAGTAAACCAGTCCAGATACTTCATGCGGCTAGCTTTTACAGCATCGCCTTCTTCATATTTTCCATATCCAACGCCGTCCATAATAACAAGGACAACAGGACCACGACGACCTTTCCAGTTTGGATTCTTTTCCAAAGCGTGCATAGTGTCTGACATATATACTCCTGAATTTGTCATTATCGTGCAGTAAAACATGCCCGGATAATGTTCTTAATATACTATTTCTTCTATTACTATAATGAATTACGGAAGGTTTTACAATGCGCATCCTCCGCCGTCGGCAACACCTGACGATGACGCTCGTCAACACCCGACGACGGCGGTCGTCAACACCTGACGACGGCGGTCGTCAACACCTGACGACGGCGGTCGTCAACACCTGCCCACCCCAGAGAGCAGGCTACTATTATAGTTTTAATATCAAAACAGGGAAAAATACAAAAAAAAGTGAAAAAAATTAATTTTTTTTTCAAAATAATTGCATGTTTTTCTTAGTGTACCCCTATATATATAGTGATCTTCAGTGATTGAGGTCAAAAAAAAGTCTGAAAACAGTTGCATGTTATGTAACAGACAGCGGCTTCCAGACTTAGCTGAATCAATAATGATTCCAAACGTGACTGTTTGATTTTATCATTACTGCTTTTCCGCTTTCAAGAGCCGCTGTCACAATTTCACTAAAGAGGTGCCTATGGCAACTAATCAAAACTTAATGGATTCAATCAAGAATCCAAATGGGCGTGTAGCTGTAAAATTACAGCCTAACACTTTTTCTAAAGATTCTTCTGATAAATACGTCGGAAGAGCAGTACGAAACACCCACACAGTGGGAAATGTTATCCAGCTTGTGGCAAATAAAGTACCACAACTGGACATTGGAACAGTGTATTCAGTTTGCGATGCACTTGAAAAAGTTATTTCGGAATCTTTAGCAAGGGGAAATTCCGTAAAGTGTCTTAACCTTGGCATGTTTTACATTGCATGCAAAGGCGTAAGTGACGGGAAAAATACTGTACCGGGACTTACTGTAAAATTCATTCCGTCAGAGATGGCAAAAGCTGCAATTGAAAAAATTGCTGTTGATCAGGATTCTTATGCAGAACCTGAGGCAACAATCAGCAGCATCACTGATGTTGATACCGGTACTTCTGACGGCAGTCTTTCTTTAAAAGGCTCTGTTCAGATTTCCGGTAAAAAGCTTTTAATTGGCGGAGAAGAAAGCGGAATCTGGTTTGCCCCTGCAAAAGGAGAAAACGAGTCAATTGACGAAAGCGGGGCAGACTGGACTAAGGTAGAAGCAAAGCTTACGGTAAACAAACCGGGAACTTTACTTTTTCCTCTTCCAAAGAGTCTTGAAGGCGGCAAATACAAAATTGTGCTTAAAACACGCTCTCCTTCACATCCAAGTCAGATCCGCAAAAACTTGATTACAACTTACTCTGATGCTGTTTTAATCGGTTGATGTACAGCTAGCATTTTGGGGCATCCTTTACGGGATGCCCCATTTTTTAGTTATAATGTTTAAAAAGTATTGTATAATATCGTTATGAAAAAACTAATTTTTATTATTATTCCCCTTATCTTTTCAACTGCATTGTATTCACAGGATCTTAACATGATAAAAGTTACGGGTGGTGCTTTTAAACGTGGTATTGAAAATGGGAAAAATAATCCTCCTCAAATAATAAGAGTTGCCGATTTTGAAATTTCTGATAAAGAGGTAACTATAGGTTTATTAAGGAAATTTCTTAAGGAAAAATTCCCGGATGATGTTCTGGCAGATGATCAGTATTACAGAGAAAATATAGGGTTCGGTAGGGATTTTAAGGTACCTTCTGAATGGCCTGTTTTTTATTGTACTTTTTGGAAAGCCTGCGAATTTTGCAACTGGCTGAGTGAAAAAGAAAACCTGGAACCCGCCTATAATATATCAAAAGAGTATTATGACAGAGGAGCTCCAACACCCGCAATACGTTACCTTTCTGTATCATGGGATGTAACCAAAAACGGTTACCGTCTTCCTACAGAAGCTGAATGGGAATTTGCAGCAAACTGTGCTGGTACATTTGAATACAAAAACGTTTTTGATTATGCATGGTTTGAAGAGGAATCAAAGTTAAAACCTAATGCGGTAGGCACAAAGAAACCTAATCCGTTTGGTCTTTATGATATGCTGGGAAGTGTAGCAGAATGGTGCTGGGATTTATATGACAAGGATTTTTATAAAAAAAATGACTGGAATAATCCTATTGGACCTTCAGTTGGTTATAATCCAGATTCTAGACCTGAAAGATTTGATACAGATATTATTACGACAGACCGCGTTGTAAGGGGCGGCAGTTTTTATGAGCTTGAAGAAAAGACTTATTCCAGAATGCCGATGTTTCCAGAGATGGCATCTTTATCTCACATAGGTTTCAGGGTTGCAAAAAATACAGATACACCTTCAAGAAAAGTAATTGGTGTTGGAGAATTAAATGATGATCGGGTTCGTCTTAGAAAAGAATCTGGACTTAATGGCGAAAAGATAAGGCTTTTACAAAAAGGTGAATGTGTTGAAGTTTTAGATATTTCACAAAAAAAAGAAAAAATAGAAGGAAAAGAATACCCCTGGATAAAGATAAGAACAAATAAGGATGAAATTGGCTATGTTTATGGAGAATATCTGAATATTTGTTCAGATTAATGGTGTAAGTATGATATCTAATGCGTTTAAAGAAAAGGAACAGGATCCTATTGTTTTTCGGTTTTGGGAGAGCTGTTTGTTGAGTAGTCTGTATCAGGATTTTTGGAAAGCCCTTCAAGAAGACAAACAAGGAAATAGTACAAATGGAAATGAAGGGGAAAACCAAAATGACCAATAAACGATTTTATAAATGTGTTTTATCAAAAATTATACCATTTATGTTTTTTATTATATTTTTTTTTAATGGTTTATATGTTTTGTTAAAATATAAACCTAATTTTAGACTAATGATAGAATATTGTTTTTTCTCTATTTCAATGATTCTGATTATTGAAATAATTACCTCGTTTTTCATAACAATATCACTTTTAAATAAAGCACAAATAGAAAATAAGCAACGAGTAAGATTTTATTTGCTTATTATTCCATATATACCATCAATAATTTCTACATTTCTATATATTTTCTTATTGTATTTGACAAAAGAAATTACCAATTATAAAAGAATATTTATTATATGTTTTGGTTTGACGTCTAGTATAAATTTCCTTTTTTCAATGATTTTAAATTCTAGACTGAAAATTTTTGATTTAATAAATGATGACAATATTGCTTGGAGTAAATAGTGGAAAATGACTGGACTTCTGGATATTCACGCAGCTGGAAGACAGATACTGAATATTACAACACGGACATACTCGGTTCTGTAATGATGCCAAGCAATGAAGCAGGCCTTATGACAAACCGCCGCTATGCTTATTGTAACAATGATCCTGTTAATTTCTTTGATTTATGGGGACTGGAAATGAAATGGAAACAAGGAGAAAACGCGACAGCTAAAGATGTTGAAGACGCTAAAAAAATGGCAGAAAACATTGCTTCTTCTG